>NZ_VBZC01000002.1:0-298187 GCF_005786655.1 Streptomyces montanus | reverse complement strand
CTTGGAGCCCGGGTGCGGGGCGAGGTAGGTGGAGACCAGCTCGTAGCCGGCGAGCCAGTGGACCAGCTTCGGACGGTCGATGCCGTCGCGGTACAGCTTCTCGATCTCGGCGCACAGCTCGTTGGTGACCTGCGGGGCGCGCTGCCAGTCGATGAACAGCTTGTTGTCGGTCCAGCGGAGGACATCGTGCCGGTGCAGGTACGCGAAGAGCAGCTGGCCGCCGAGGCCGTCGTAGTTGCGGACGCGTTCGCCGGTGACGGGGAAGCGGAACATCCGGTCGAACAGCACCGCGTACTGCACGTCACGGCCCTGCGGGACGCCGTCGTCCGCCAGTTTCACGGCCTCCTTGAAGGCGGTGAGGTCACAGCGGAGCTCCTCCAGGCCGTACATCCAGAACGGCTGGCGCTGCTTGATCATGAACGGATCGAAGGGCAGATCGCCATGGCTGTGGGTGCGGTCGTGGACCATGTCCCACAGGACGAACGCCTGCTGGCAGCGATCCTGGTCCCCGACCATCTCGCGGACGTCGTCGGGCAGGTCGAGGCCGAGGATGTCGACGGCGGCCTCGGTGACCCGGCGGAAGCGGGCCGCCTCGCGGTCGCAGAAGATGCCGCCCCAGCTGAACCGCTCGGGGGCTTGACGGACGGCGATGGTCTCCGGGAAGAGGACGGCCGAGTTGGTGTCGTATCCCGAGGTGAAGTCCTCGAAGGTGATGCCGCAGAACAGCGGGTTGTCGTAGCGGGTGCGCTCCAGCTCGGCGAGCCAGTCCGGCCACACCATGCGCAGCACGACCGCCTCGAAGTTGCGGTCCGGGTTGCCGTTCTGCGTGTACATCGGGAAGACGACCAGATGCTGGAGGCCGTCCTCGCGGTGCGCGGCGGGCTCGAAGGCCAGCAGCGAGTCCAGGAAGTCGGGCACCTTGAAGCCCTCGTCCGCCCAGCGGCGCAGGTCCCTGGTGAGCGCCTCGTGGTAGGCCGCGTCATGCGGCAGCAGCGGGGAGAGCACCTCTACGGAGTCCGCGACACGGCGTACCGCGAGCTCGGCTTCGCCTCGATCCGGCGCGCCCTCGGCGTCGAAGTCGATCGAGCCGTCCTTGGACTGCCATGGCCGGATCCGCTCCACGGCATCCTTGAGCACGGGCCAAGCCGGGTGGTCCACCACCCTGCCACCGGAAGGAACCTGCTCCTCCGTGCCCACCTGCACAAGAATTTCCGTCATGACCCATCCTCCACGGGAGAACCTCGCGTATGGACACCGTACGCATGCGGGGTTCTTCCCCACAAGAGGGAAGATCGGGAAATTGTCCTGTCTGGCCCCATCGTCGCCGCTCTTTTTCCTGTCATGCATCGCTTAGACGATTACTTTCGCTCATTCGTGGGTAACCCCACAGGCCACACGTGCCTCCAGAAGCTCCGCACGTAAGCGGCAGCGAAGCCCGCGAAACCGGAGCGTTCGGTCAACGCTCTCGGGACGCGCCCACTCAGGGGTGATCCGATACACCGCGGCAATCCGTGCCGGGGCGGCTGGAACGCGTCATTCCCCGGTGTCGGACGGGGTTCATCGCCGAGCCTGGCGATTAGGCTGCGGCCTTGCCGCGTGGGTACGGGACCGCAGCGCGGCAGTCGAGCCGCCGTCGACGGAAGCGGAGTCAGCCTTGAACTTCCTCACCATCGGTCATCGCGGAATCATGGGTGTCGAACCCGAGAACACCCTTCGTTCCTTCGTCGCCGCCCAGCAAGCGGGCCTCGACGTGATCGAACTCGATCTGCATCTGAGCAAGGACGGCGAGCTCGTCGTCATGCACGACACCGACGTGGACCGGACCACCGACGGTTCGGGACCGATCGCGGAGAAGACCCTCGCCGAGCTTCGCGCGCTGGACGCGGGGCACGGTGAGCGCATCCCGGTCTTCGAGGAGGTACTGGACGCTGTCTCGGCACCGCTGCAGGCCGAGATCAAGGACGTCGCGGCGGCCCGGGCGCTCGCCGAGGTCATGCACCGGCGGGATCTGGTCGGCCGGGTCGAGGTGCTGTCGTTCCACGACGAGGCCATCGCCGAGATCGCGCGGCTCGTCCCAGGCGTACGCACCGCGCTGGTCGCCAGCCGGTACGGCACCGACGTCGTCGAGCGCGCCACGGCGGTCGGCGCCACCACCCTCGTACTGAACATCCGGCGGCTCACCCTGGAGATCGTCGAGCGTGCGCGCAAGGCGGACCTGCGGATCATCGGCTGGGTGGTCAACACGCAGGACCATCTGCGGCTGGTGCGCGCACTGGAGCTCGACGGGGCGACCACCGACTACCCGGAGATCAAGCGCACCGGTCGCTTCACGGCGTAAGCGGCTTCACCAGGAGCTCGAACTGCAGGTCGTCACGCTGCGGAATGCCGAACCGTTCGTCGCCGTACGGGAAGGGGGTCATCTCTCCCGTACGGCGGTAGCCGCGCCGCTCGTACCAGGCGATGAGGTCCTCGCGCACGGAGATCACGGTCATGTGCATCGCGCGCACGCCCCACGTCTCGCGTGCGTGCCGCTCCGCCTCCGCGATGATCACCTTGCCGAGACCCGCGCCCTGGAGCGCCGGGCTGACCGCGAACATGCCGAAGTAGGCGTGGTCACCGCGGTGTTCGAGCTGACAGCAGGCGATCACGGTGCCCTCGCGCTCTACGATCAGCAGGCGACTGTCGGGCGACTTGATGACCGCGCGCACACCCTCCGGATCCGTCCGCTGCCCCTCCAGGATGTCCGCCTCGGTGGTCCAGCCGGTCCGGCTGGAGTCTCCTCGGTAGGCCGACTCGATCAGCACCACCAGGGCGTCGACATCGGCGTCGGTGGCGTCTCGGAAGGTCAGGCCGGTGTCGGCGGTCTCGGCGGTGTCCATGGAAACGGCTCTCCGGTCTCGGGCGCGGCTGGGGCACCGATGAGCCTAAGGCCTGTCCGGCTAAAGTGCGGGTGCATGGTGCATGTACTCAGCAGCCGGACCTTGCTCCGCCCCACCGACCCCCATCGCTCCCGCGCCTTCTACGGCGAGCAACTGGGCCTGCCCGTCTACCGGGAGTTCGGCACCGGCCCCGAACGCGGCACCGTCTATTTCCTCGGCGGTGGCTTCCTGGAAGTCTCGGGCCGCTCCGAAGAACCCCCCTCCCCCGCGCTCAAGCTGTGGCTCCAGGTGGCGGACGTGACCGCCGCGTACGAGGAGCTGACGGCGGCGGGCGTGGAGGTGCAGCGGCCCCCGGTCAAGGAACCGTGGGGCCTGATCGAGATGTGGCTCACCGACCCGGACGGAACCGAGATCGTGGTGGTGGAGGTGCCTGCGGACCATCCGCTGCGGTACCGGCCGTAGGGCCCCACCGCTCAGCCGGCCGTCCTCTGCCGGGGACACTGAGGCGGCCGCCGTCACTCCCGGCACAGGCAGAAGGGATGGCCGACGGGGTCCGCGTACACCCGGAACCCGCGACGGCCGTCCTCGTCGTCCAGGTCGAGCGGGGTGGCACCGAGGGCCAGGACCTGGGCTTCGGCGGTGTCGATGTCCGGGACGGTGAAGTCCAGATGCAGCTGCTGGGAGTTGTCGTCGGCGCGTGGCCAGTGCGGCGGACGGAAGCCGGGGGCGCGCTGGAAGGCGATGCGATGGCCGCCGGGCGCGTAGAGGTCGTACCAGTCGTCGCTGTACTGCTTGATGTCGCCGCCGAGCACTCCCGCGTAGAAGGTGGCGAGGGCCATGGGATCCGGACAGTCCAGGGCTACGAGGCGGTACTGGGCGATGGCCATGGTGGGAAAGTCCTTTCCTTCAAGCCTCGTTCACAGGTCCTTCAGCGCCGGCAGCAGCTTCTTCTCCGCCCAGTCCAAGAAGGGGTGCTGGTGTTCACCGCCGACCTGGACGAGTGCGATCTCGGTGAAGCCCGCGGTGACGTAGGGGCGTACGGCCTCGACGAACGTGTCGACGTCGTCGCCGCACGGAATGGTCTCCGCGACATCCCCCGGACGTACGTTCCGGGTGGCTGTGCCGAAGTTCGCGGGGCCGGGCAGTTCGGCGTTGACCGGCCAGCCGCCCAACGCCCAGCGGAACTGGTCGTGAGCCCGGCCGACGGCCGCGTCCTTGTCCGGGTCGTAACAGACGGGCAGTTGCCCCACCTTCGGCTTGCCGCTTCCGCCGTGCCGTTCGAAGGAGTCCACCAGCTCGGTCTTCGGTTCGGTGGCGATCACCAGGTCGGCCAGCCGGCCGGCCAGTGCGCAGGAGCGCTCGCCCGAGACGGCGACGCCGATCGGGGGCGGCTCGTCGGGGACGTCGTACAGCTTGGCGTTCGTCACGTCGAAGTGCGGGCCGTGGTGGTTCACGGTCTCACCGGAGAACAGGGCGCGGATGATCCGGACGGCCTCTTCCAGCTTGTCGAGGCGGACATGTGCGGCCGGCCAACCGTCGCCCACCACGTGCTCGTTGAGGTTCTCGCCGGAGCCGAGCCCGAGCCGGAAGCGGCCTTCGGCGAGCAGCTGCGTCGTGGCGGCCTTCTGGGCGACGACCGCCGGGTGATAGCGCGTCGTCGGGCAGGTCACATACGTCATGAGAGGGATCCGGGACGTGGCCTGCGCCGCGGCCCCCAGCACGCTCCACGCGTACGGAGCGTGCCCCTGTTCCTCCAGCCAGGGGAAGTAGTGGTCGGAGGTGACGGAGAAGTCGAACCCTGCGTGTTCCGCGGCCACCACGTGCTGCACGAGTTCACGAGGGCCTGCCTGCTCGGCCATCATCGTGTATCCGATTTGCACCATGCGTTCCTAGTAGCCGGTCAGGGGTACCCGAAACGTGCCCCGGGCGGGCGCTGACGCCGAGGGGGTGCCGTCTGGCCTCGGCGCACGGCGGCCCGGTCCCGCGACGGCGGTGTGCGCGGGCCGGTGCCGGGTACCGGGGCCGGGCATGTCCATCCTCGTGTGCGACGGAGGTTCCCGATGGCTCTGCCCGGCAAGTCCCTGACCAGGTCCTGGCAGCAATGGCGGCACTGGCGGCAAGGACGCGACCGGTTGCCGGTCTCCCTCACGTCCACCGAGACCGAGGACGCGAACCGGAGGTTTCTGCTGTACGGGGTGCTGCCGCTGTGGGTCGTGCCGGCGGTCGCCGACTGGTGGATGCACCGGCGCACCCGGATCGAGCACACCTCCGGCACCAAGGAGTCCGTCGTACACGCGCTGATGATGACCGAGGCCGGAATCCCGGTCCTCATGGGCCTCCTGGCCCGGATCAACCCGCTCGTCCTGTCCGTGATGGGCGGGGCCGCGGCGGCTCACAGCGCCACCGCCCTGTACGACGTGACGCTGGCCGTCGAGGAGCGGGAAGTGCGCCCCGTCGAGCAGCACATCCACAGCTTCCTGGAGGTACTGCCGCTGTCGGGGCTGGCCTTCACGGCGTGCCTGCACTCGGATGAGGTCCGCGCGACCCTGCGCGGCGGCCGCGGCCCCGACGACTGGAGGCTGCTGCCCAAGGACCGGCCGCTGTCCGCCGCGTATCTGGCGGGGCTGGGCGTGGTGATCGGTGCCGGGGTGATGCTGCCGTACGCCGAGGAGCTGCGGCGCTGCGTCCGGGCCCAGCGCTCGTCATGACACCGCGAGCCCACAGGCCGACGCGTCGAACCGCGCCCGCGGGGCTGCCGTCCCTGCGCCGCGTACCCGTCGGCGGCACGGGCCCGGAGGATGTCGTCGTCGACCGCGAAGGCCGCGTGATCACGGGTGTCGAGGACGGCCGCATTCTGCGTGTCTCTCCGTATGGTCGTCCCGCCGACGTGGAACAACTCGCCCACACCGGAGGTCGGCCACTGGGGCTCGAAGTCCTGCCGGACGGGACGTTGTTGGTGTGCGACGCGGAGCGCGGGCTGCTGCGTGTCACCCCGGGTCGTGGGAACGGGGCGGTCGAGATTGTCGTCGACTCCGTGGCGGGCGCGCCGCTGCGGTTCTGCAGCAACGCGGCCGCGGCGGCGGACGGCACCGTGTACTTCACCGTCTCCAGCGGGCGGTACAGGCTTCAGGACTGGCTCGGCGACCTGATCGAGGACACGGCGACCGGCCGGCTGTTCCGGCTCCGGCCCGGCAGCGACGCGGCCGAACTCCTCCTGGACGGCCTGCGTTTCGCCAACGGAGTGGTCCTGTCCGAGGACGAGTCCTGTGTCGTGGTGGCCGAGAGCGGCGCGTACCGTCTCACCCGGCTGTGGCTGTCCGGTGCGCGTGCCGGCCGCCAGGACACCCTGATCGAGAACCTGCCGGGCTTCCCGGACAACCTTTCGCGTGGCGCGGACGGGACGATCTGGGTCGCCCTGGCCGGCCCGCGCCAAGCGCCCCTCGACTGGTTGCGTCATGTGCCCGTGGGAGTGCGCCGTGCGGTCTGGCGGATCGTCCGTCCGCTCCGCGTCCGCCCGCGCCCGGTCGCCCGCGTCATGGGCGTCGCCCCCGACGGCCGGATCCGCCACGATCTCGGGCGCCGCCGGGCCGGCTACCGCATGGTGACCAGCGTCCACGAATGCGGGAGCACCTTGGTTCTGGGGAGCCTCCTGGAGGACGGGATCGCGGTGTGCGAGGCGCCGGCGGGCGAGGGCGTGATCAGCTGACGGGATGCCCGGCGGTGATGCCGTCGACGTCACTCAGGCGCAGCGGCTCCCGTTCCGTACATCCCTTACGCCCCGTGCGCCCGCCGCTCCCGCCCGCGACGGGGCTGAGGAGGAAGCCGACGTGATCGCCCGCGTCGGTACGCCCTTCCACCCGGCCGACGAACCAGGCGAGCGTGCCGTCCAGTACGGGCACGCTGTCGGGGCCTGCTGTCCAGGCGGCCCGTGCGAACTTGTCCACGCGGTCGCCCGTCTCGCCGCCGAACAGCTCCGCGAGCGCGTACTGGTCGCGACCGGGCAGATGCACCGCGAGCCGTTCCGCGGAGCGCGCCACCCGGAAGGTCCGGTTGAGCGTCGACAGCCACACCATGAACCGGGCGGGCCGGATCGAGCACTGCGAGGCGAAGCTCACCAGGCAACCGGCCCGCTCCCCGTCGGCCGTGGCGGTCACCAGGTACACGGGGTGGTCGAGCCGGTCGACGAATGACTCCATGACCGTCATGTCAGTGCCTGGCCCTCTGCCCTCTCGCCCGGGATCGCGGTCCGTCCTCATGGCGCGGCACCCACCTCTCTGGCGGGTTCGGGCGGCAGGGCGGCCGACGACGGGCCGGGACTCCGTCACGTGCCCCGACCCGCCGAGAGTGGCCGCCGGCCTCAGTGGTGCCCGGGCCCGCCGCTGCCGAATCCGCCGCTGCTGCCCTCGTTCCAGGTCGGCGGCTTCTGGTTCTTCGCGCGACGCGAACCCATGTTGCCCAGGGCCCGCAGCTCGTGCGGGAGGAGCACCGTGCCGTCGTGCGGCATCTCATCGGGCTCACGCATCTCGCTGATCTCGTGGACGGCGCCGGTCTCGGGCAGGTGGGGCTGGTCCTCGGGGCGCGGGGGGCCGGGTTCACGGGCGCGCACGCGTTTGCCCAGCCAGACCGCGGCGATGAGCATCAACGTGATCGTCAAGCCCGCTCCGAGGGGGAGGGCCACGGCCGCGACTTCAGGAGGGATGGCCAAACCTCTGCCGAAGGTGTCCATGTCGGGCGAGTACCCGCGGGGACCGGGCGAAACAGGTGCACCGCGGGCCGTCGTGTGAGCCGCTCGTGAGCCGCTCGGGTCACGTCGCCGACGGGCCCCGTCGGGGGCAGGGCGCGGCCCGGCTGATGTCGGCGAGCACGGAGTTCGGGTCCCGGTTCGCCGCCAGGTCGCCGAGGCTGACCATGCCGACGGGCCTGCCGTCCTGCACCACGGGGAGCCGGCGCACCGCGTGCCGCCGCATCAGCGCGACAGCGGCCGAGGCCTCCTCGTCGGGGCCGACGCACACCGGGTCCGGCGTGCAGATCGAGCCGACGTCGATGATGCGCGGGTCACCGGCGTCCGCCACCACGCGCATCGCGATGTCACGGTCGGTGACCACGCCGAGCAGTCGGTCCCCCTCGGCGACCAGGACGCCGCCGAGGTCCTGGTCCCGCATCAACCGGGCCACCTCCACGAGCGACGCGCCGGGTTCGACCGTCGTCGCACCGGGTGTCATGACGTCGTACACCAACTGGGCCATGTCCCTTCACCTTTCCGGTTTCCGGTTTCCGGTCTCTGAGCCCCGAACCCCTGAACCCCGAGCTCCGCCTGGATCTTTCCGGGCCGCGCCGCGTGCAGTACCCCTGCCGCGTCCGCCCAACCTTCCTGGTAGTCGATCGCGCGGGAGCGCACACCAGGCGCTCCGAGGCAGCCGCGCACGCACGTCAACCGGACCCGGACGGCGCGATTTACGCCAACTGCCCCCGGGCGCCCAGTAGGCGACCGGTTGGCACAAGCCGCCCCGGGTACGGGGAGGGGATGCGTATGGGAGTGCTTGATGTCGGTTCGAACACGGTGCGGCTCGTCATCGCGGAGACGGACGGTGCGGTTCCGCTGCCCGTGCACACCGCGAAACGGCGGCTGAGGCTGTCGGAACACGTCGAGCGTGGCGGCCACCTGCCGGACGAACAGGTGGCCCGGATCGTCGACGCCGTCGCGGCCGCCCGGAGCGAGGGCAGGCGCTGGGGTGTGACCCGGCCCTTCGCCTTCGCCACCGCGATCGTGCGGGATGCCCCGAACCGCCAGGAAATCCTGCGGCGAGTCTCCACGGAGACCGGAGTTCCGCTGCACATCCTGCCGGGAGAGGTCGAGGCGGAACTGACCTTCCTGGCCGCGCGGCGGTGGATGGGCTGGCGTGCGGGACCGCTGGCCATGCTGGACATCGGGGGCGGCTCGCTGGAGGTGGCGTTCGGTCGCAGCAAGCTGCCCGACTTCGCCATCTCACTCCCTTTGGGGGCCAACCGGATGACCCGTGAGTACTTCCGCGGCCAGGATCCGCCCCCGCAGCGCAAGACCAAGGCGCTGCGCCGCCATGTGCGCCACCAACTGCGCGACGTCGCGGCCCGCATCCGCTGGGAGGCTCCGCGCACGACGGTCGCCACGTCGCGTACGTTCCAGCAGTTGGGCCGCCTGTGCGGCGCGCCTCCCGGCCGGCAGGGGCCCTTCACACCGCGGGGCATGACGCGCGCCGATCTCCGCCGGGCGGTCGACCGGCTCGCGGAGCTGTCGGCGGCGGAACGCGCAGGCCTGCCGGGCATCTCCGCCGCCCGTTCGGGCCAGTCCCTTGCCGGGGCGATCGTCGCGCACACGACGATGAAGCTGATGGGCATCGACGAGGTGACCATCTGCCCCTGGGCGCTGCGCGAGGGAGTCATGCTGCGCTGCATCGAGGACGGCAACGCCGAGTGGTGGGACGGGACGGCTCCTGCCGTCCGCGAGCACGACGCCACACCACCGCGGGTCCTCCACCCCGTCGGCGAGGAGGAGGGCTCACGGGGCGCACAACTCTCGGGGGGTGTGGGGTAGTTCCGGCGGGATCACGGGCCGGCGGAGGGCGGGCGCCTCCCACTCCCCGCCGGCCCGCCGGTGCGCTATGCCGTGCAGGCCGTCCCGTTGAGGGTGAAGGCCGTGGGCGCGCTGTTGCTGCCGGACAAGGCTCCGTTGAACCCGAAGGTGACCGTCGCCCCCGGTGCGATCGCGGCGTTGTACGGGGCGTTGGTGGCGGTGACGGCGGAGCCGGACTGGGTGACGGTGGCATTCCAGGCCTGCGTCACCCGCTGCCCGGCGGGCCAACTCCACGCCACCGTCCATCCGTTGACGGCGGCCGTACTCGTGTTCTTGACCGTCACCTGTGCGGTGAACCCGGAGTTCCACTGGTTCTGCACGGCATACGTGACCGCGCAACTGCCCGTCGGAGTGGTGCCGCCGTCTGTCCAGCCGAGGGCCTCCGCTATGCCGTAGTAGGCGGGCTTGGGCCGGAAGTTCTCGTCGTACGGGGTGGCGGCGCCGTAGCCGGGGAACACGTCGGGGATCCATGAGTCGGAGTCGGTGAAGCCCCAGACGGTGACACCCTCGCAGCGTGACACGGCGAGGCAGGCGCTGGTGACGGCCTTGTACTCGGCCTTCTGCTGGGCGAGTTGGGCGCTCGTCGGCGGGACCGTCATCCGGATGTCGAGCTCGGTGATCGCGACGTCGACGCCGAGGTCCGCGAAGCGCTGGATGTTGGCCTGCAGGGTGGACGGCACCTGACCGAGGATCAGATGGGCCTGGAGGCCGACGCCGTCGATCGGGACGCCCTGTTCCTTGAGCGACTTGACCAGGTTGTAGAGGGCGGTGCTCTTCGCGTTGACGCCCTCGACGTTGTAGTCGTTGACGTACAGCTTGGCGGTCGGGTCGGCGGCGCGGGCGGCCCTCAGCGCGTCAGCGATGTACGAGTCGCCGATCGCCGTCTGGAAGACCGACCGCCGGCGCGTGCCGTCCTCGTTGAACGGCTCGTTGACCACGTCCCAGTGGTCGATGCGGCCCTTGTAGCGGCCTGCCTCGGTGGCGATGTGGTCGGTCATGACGGTCCGCAGGCTGTCGGCGGTCCAGCTGCCGTTGCTGACCCAGTTGGGCAGTTGGCTGTGCCAGACAAGGGTGTGGCCGCGGACCTTCTGGCCGTGCGCCTCGGCGAAATCGACGACGGCGTCGGCGCCGGACCAGTTGTAGCTGCCGCGGGTCGGTTCGACCGAGCCCCACTTCATCTCGTTGCCGGGGGTGATGGAGTTGAACTGCTCACCGGTGATGGCCCCGTAGGAGCCGTTGAGCTTGGAGGCGGTGACGGCCGTTCCGTAGTAGATGCCCTTGGCGGCGGCGAGGTCCCGCAGGACGGGTTCGGCGGCGGCGTGACCGGAGGCGGCTCCCCCGATCACGAGCGACGCTGCGGCCAGAGTCACCGACGCGGCTCTTCGTAAGCTCAGGAGCTTCATGGACGTCCTCTCATGATGGCTTCACGTCGATCCCGGAATTTCCGGAAGAATTCTGCAAAGTTTCGAGAGTGCTTCCGGAACGGTAGAGGCGTGGGTGTGAACCGTCAACGGAGGTGAGGGAGTTGACCGAAGGGGACGCCGGGAGCGACGTCACCCACCCTCGGGCCGGTGTTCCCAGCCGCGGTCGGTGCGGGTCAGCTCGTGGAAGCCTGCGGCGGTCAGGCGGCTGATCGCTTCCGCGTCCTCGGAGGACTCGTACGCGATCAGCCGCTCCACTCCACAGAGGCGGAGCCAGTCGGCGGCCTGCGCGAGAAGCAGGCTCTCCAGACCGTCGAGCGGGTGCTCGATGGGGAAGTTGCCGATGTCGGCGAGACCGCCGCTGCGGGCATGGCGCTCGGGGCGGCTCAGAGCCGTGTCGATCTCGATGAAGCCGAGGATGCGCCCTCCCTCGGGCTGTCGGCTGCGCTCGCGCGGGGAGGGGGCCGCGTCGCGGGCCGTGAAGCGGGTGCCGCATTCGCCGAGCGTGCGGTCGACGCGGACTCCCGGCAGCGGCGTCATCGATGGCAGATCGGCCACCTCGGCGATCAGGATGACCTCCGTGCCGCCCGTGTGCCGGAAGCCGGCCCTTTCGTACGCGGCACGGATGTGTGGCCAGGGCCGGGGCAGGCCGTACACGGCGGGAGCGGGCAGGGCGCCGTCGGCATGGCGGAGGCGGACGTTCCAGCGGGCGAGCTGGGCCACGCAGGCCGCCATCAGCAGGTCGGCGGCCACTTCGGAGTCCGGCCAGAAGGAGGCGGGCGGACGGCAGACGAACCAGTCGATCTCGCCCGCGTCCCGGTAGTGCTCGCCGACCTCGGCGTCGGCGCGGTAGCGCAGCAGGTGCGCGCCGGCCACCACATACTGGCGCTGCTCCGCGACAAGGGTGACCCGCTCGGCCACCCATGGGTCGGTGATGAACTCGTCCGGCTGCCGCTGCAACTCACTGAGCACCGTGTTCACGGAGACGGAGACACCGGGGACGACGGCGGCGACATGGGCGTTGACGAGCTCGGTGAGCTGATCTCGGTCGTCACGATGGAAGGGGCGCACCTTGAGCGCGGACATGCGGGACCTCCGGGCGATGATCGTTGAGGGAGGCCGCCATGAGGTGCGGTACGCGGCAGAGGTTACGCCCCACGGCCCGGTCCCGCCATGCGGTTTTCGCCGGATGGCCGGGACCCGTGGGCCGGTTTAGCGTGCTGGAAGGGAGCGCTTCCGGCGGAGGGATGGTCATGAAGTTCGACAAGCCGGTGCCCGGCGGGCCCTGCTGGGCCGAGCTCGGGACCAGTGATCTGGAGGCGGCCAAGTGGTTCTACGCCGATCTCTTCGGCTGGCGGCCGGAGACGGACCCGCGTGAGGAGGCGGGCGGCTACACCATCGCGCACCTCGGCGACGCGCCGGTCGCGGCGCTGAGCCCGCTGTATCGGGAGGGGCAGCCCGTCGCCTGGAACGTGTCGTTCGCGGTGCCCTACGCGGACGCGGCAGCGGCTGCGGTGCGGGCCGCGGGCGGCGCGGTTCTCCTGGAGCCGATGGACGTGTTCGACCATGGCCGCTTCGCGGTGGTGGCCGATCCGGGCGGCGCGGTCTTCCAGCTGTGGCAGCCGTGGTCCTTCCACGGCGCCGCGCTGTTCAACGCACCGGGCTCGCTCGGCTGGGTCGAGCTGATGACACGCGACCCGGACGCGGTCATCGCCTTCTATACGACGGTGTTCGACTGGACCGTCCACCCCTCGGAGTCATACACGCAATGGGGCATCGAAGGCGCCGACTTCGGCGGCATGGTGGAGATGGGCGCCAGGTTCCCGCACGAGGTGCCCTCGCACTGGCTGCCGTACTTCGCCGTCGAGGACGTCGACACGACCGCCCGGGCCTGTACCGACGCCGGCGGCCACCTCCTCATGGAACCCACCTCTGTCCCGGACGGCCCGCGCATCGCCGTGCCACGGGACCCGCAGGGGGCGGCGTTCGGCATCTACAAGGAGGCCGAGGAGAGCTGAGGAGGGCCGAGGAGGGCCGAGGAGGGCCGAGGAGGGCTAGGGACTGTCCGGCGGGTCGGGCTCTTCGCCCGGGTCCGCGGCGTCAGTGCCGGCGAGTACGTCGAAGGCGTGGCGGCGGTGGGTGGCGAAGAGGTCGAGGGCGGTCGCGGCGTCGCGGGCGCGAAGGGCGGCGACGAGGGCGCGGTGCTCGTCCGGGATGTGGGCGAGGTAGCCCTGGGAGTCGGCGCCGATCCGGGTCAGCAGGAACAGGTGGACCTGGGAGCGGATCGCCTGCCACGCCACTTGCAGGCGCCGGTGTCGTGCGGCGGCGTAGACGGCGTCGTGGAAGGCGATGTCGCAGCGCACCATCTCGTGCTCGTCCCCGGCGCGCTCCATGCGGTCGGCCGCCTTGTCGATGGCCGCGATGTCCTCGTCGGAGGCGTGGGCGATCACCTGCTGGACGGCGAGGTGCTCCAGGGTCCCGCGCAGGCTGTCCAGTTCGGCGATGTCCGTGGAGGTCAGCGTCGTCACCGTGGCGCCGCGGTGCCATGCGCTGCGGACCAGGCCCTCGCGCTCCAGCCGGAGCAGCGCCTCGCGCACCGGGCCACGACTGACGTCCAGCGCGCCTGACAGCTCCACCTCGCGCAGTTGTGCCCCGGGAGCGTAGACCCCGCTGAAGATCGCCTCCCGGACGCGGTCCGCGACCTCGTCGGCCAGCCCTCTGCGGCGGGCCGGCACCACCCTGCCCTGTTCACCCATCACGCCCACCCTCCATGTCGTAATGTTTACATTACGACATTCACAGCTGACCCGGCGCGTCGCCGGGCTCGCGTTCAGGAAGGCAGCACCCTCACATGACCGTTCTCGACTCCCCCATCCCCCGGTTCCATCTGGCCATGCCGGTCGACGACCTGACCGCCGCGCGCCACTTCTACGGCGAGGTGCTGGGCCTGGAGCAGGGCCGCAGCGCGGACAGCTGGGTGGACTGGAACCTGCACGGCCATCAGTTCGTCACTCACCTGGCGCCCGCCCGCCCGCGGGGCATACACAACCCCGTCGACGGCCACGACGTCCCCGTGCCGCACTTCGGGCTGATCCTGACCGTCCCGGAGTTCCACAAGCTCGCCGCCCGGCTGCGCACGGCGGGCACGGAGTTCGTCATCGAGCCCTATGTGCGGTTCGAGGGGCAGACCGGCGAGCAGTGGACGATGTTCCTGCTCGACCCGGCCGGCAACGCCCTGGAGTTCAAGGCGTTCGCCGACGACTCACAGGTCTTCGCCGCCTGACACGAAGGAAGGATCACGACAATGAGGGTGTTCCAGGTCGGAGCCGCCGGAGGCGTGCATGAGTGACTCCCTGTTCATCAAGATCTGTGGTCTGAAAACCGAGAGGGACGTCGACACGGCCGTCGAAGCAGGGGCCGACGCCATCGGGTTCGTCTTCTCGGACAGTCCGCGCCGCATCGACGCCACCACAGCCGCAGGGCTGTGCCGTCGCGTACCGGAGCACGTCCTCACGGTCGGTGTCTTCCGCGACGAGCCCCTTCGCGAGGTGCGATCCCTGGCCGACCGCGCGGGAATCCGTGCCGTCCAACTGCACGGGCCGGACGACCGCGCGTATTACGACGACCTGGCCACGGGCGGGTGGACACTGATCCGAGCCGCGGCGTTCGGCAACCAGGTGCCGCGCTGCGGGGACATGGGCGAGGACATCCTCCTCCTCGACGCCCCTGTACCAGGTTCCGGCGTCCCCTGGGACTGGACCGGGAAACCGCCGGCCGCCCCCGGAGAGAAGTGGCTGCTCGCCGGCGGCCTCACCCCGGACAACGTGCGCGATGCCGTCGACGCCACCTGCCCATGGGGCGTCGACGTGTCCAGCGGCGTTGAGCGGAGCCGAGGAGTCAAGGATCCCGCGCTGATCACCGCTTTCATCACATCCGCCCGCGACCGGTGTCCTTGAGGGGCAGGTCGGATCCCTGAGCAGTGAAGACGGGGATGCGCTCGATCGGTGCCTCGGCGATGAGTGTCCGGCCGCCTTCGTGGGTGCGCCCGGTCCAGGCGTCGGTCCAGGTGCGGCCCGCGGGGAGGTACACCTCGCGGTGGCGGGCGCCCGGTTCCGTGACCGGGGCGACGAGGATGTCCGGGCCGAAGAGGAACTGGTCCTCGACGGTCCAACTCGCCTCGTCCCGCGGGAAGTCGACGAAAAGGGGCCGCATGGGCGGCACACCGTCGACCGCCGCGACACGCATCTGCTCGTGCAGGTAGGGCCGCAGCCGCTCGCGCAGGAAGAGCTGGGCGGACAGGATCTCGTACGCCTCCTCGCCGTACGACCAGACCTCGTTGGGGCCGCCGGTCTGCGCGTACCCCCACGGCATACGCGGCTCGCGGTCGCCGTGCAGCCGGAAGAGGGGGCAGAAGACGCCGTACTGGAACCAGCGGATCATCAGTTCCCGGTACGCCGGGTCGTCCGGGTCGCCACCGTGGAAGCCGCCGATGTCGGTGGTCCACCAGGGGATGCCGGACACGGCGATGGAGAGCCCCGCCCGCACCTGTGAGCGCAGCGAGTCCCAGGTCGCGGGGATGTCGCCGGACCAGACGGCCGCCCCGTACTTCTGGGAGCCGGCCCAGGCCGAGCGGGACAGCAGGACGGTGCCGGGCTGTCCGGCGGCGGCCATGCCCTCGGCGAAGAGGCGGGCGTTGTCGCGGGGGTAGACGTTGAGGGTCTGGGCGCCGGGACCCGCGTACAGCGTGGTGTTGGCGGGGTGGGCGGGGTCGAGCTCGGGCTCGCAGGCATCGAGCCAGAAGACCCGGATGCCGAGGTCAAGATAGTTGCGGCGGATCAGGTCCCAGACGTACGCGCGGGTGTCGGGGTTGGTCGGGTCGTACACGGAGACGGGCATCCGGGTCGTCATGCCCTTGTCCTGGACCAGATGGTGCACCTCGGCGCCCTGGTCGGAGCCGAGGAGCAGGCCACGGTCGCGGAAGTCCTCGTAGTGCTCGGAGAGCTGGGAGACGGTGGGCCAGACCGAGACCATCAACTCGACGCCCATCTCGGCGAGTTCGTCGACCATGGCCTGTGGGTCCGGCCATTCTTCGGGATCGAAGCGGTAGTCGCCCATCGCCGACCAGTGGAAGTAGTCGGAGACGATGACGGACATGGGCAGCCCGCGCCGCTTGTGCTCGCGGGCGACGGCGAGGAGTTCGTCCTGTGTGCGGTAGCGGAGCTTGCACTGCCAGAAACCACTGGCCCAGTCCGGGAGTTCGGGCGCGTGGCCAGTGGCGTCGGCGTACCGGGCGAGGATGTCGCGCGGGGTGGGCGCGGCCGTGATCCAGTAGTCGATCCCGCGCGCCTGGCCGGCCGTCCAGCGCGTGGCGTTCTCGGCGAACTCGACCCGGCCGAGGGCGGGTTGGTTCCACAGGAAGCCGTAGCCCCGGCTGGAGAGTACGAAGGGGATGCTCACTTCGCCGTTGCGCTGGACCAGATCGAGGCGCAGGCCCTTGTGGTCGAGGCGGCCGTGGGTGTGCTGGCCGAGTCCGTAGAGCCGCTCGCCCGGGTGGGCGGCGAATCTCTGATGGATCTCGTACGCGCCGGACCGGTTGCCCTGGAAGGCGCGGGCACCCGGGGACCAGGGGTGCTCCGGCTGCTCGGCGAGCAGTTCCTCGTCGGTGCTGGTGCGGGTGAACGTCAGGCGCGGCTCGGGGTCGGCCGCGTTGCCGTCGAAGACGACCGTGACGGTCAGCTCACCGTTCACGAGTTGAGCCGTGGTCTTCTCCGCGCCGACGGTCACGGTGCCGCTGTGCTCCGGTGCCGCGTCGAGCGCCCCGACATCGTCCGTCGGAATGCGGTACTGGGCGACCCTGACGCGGGCGCTGTCCGTGCCCCAGGCCTCGACACGCAGCACCTGGTGCCGGTGCCGCACTTCCAGGGCGTCGTCGAGCACGCGGAAGACAGGCATGGATCTCCTTGCGGGAAAAGGCCGTTCGGGAAAACGGTTCAGGACGCAGGTTCGGGACGGCGGATACGGACAGCGGGGTTCGGAACAGCGGGTTAGGACTTGACGCTTCCGGCGGTCAGCCCGCCCACGATGAACCGCTGGAGCATCGCGAAGACGCATACCACGGGGATGCTGACGAGCGTGGCGACCGCCATGAGCGGGCCCCAATCGGTACCTGTCTGGCCGACGAAGGTGTTCAGCAGGACGGTCACCGGCTGCACCTTCGGATCGCTGTTGAGGGTGATCCCGAAGACGAACTCACCCCAGCCGAGCAGGAACGAGAAACCACCCACCGCGATCAGACCCGGCCGCATCACGGGCAGCACGATCCGCCACAGCACTCCCGGCAGACCGCAGCCGTCCACCAGCCCCGCCTCCTCGACCTCGACGGGCATGGCCCGCACCAGCGGACGCAGCACGATCACCGCGAACGGCAGGGTGAGCGTGGTGTCGGCGATGATCAGCCCGATGAGGGTGTTGGTCAGCTCCACCTGCCGCAGCACGATGAACAAGGGCGCGGCGAGCACGATGCTGGGCAGCAGCTGCGCCACGAGCAGCGACAGCACCATGGCGCCGGAGCCGCGCATGCCGATGCGGGCGATGGCGTAGGTGAGCGGCACCGCGAACAACAGGGTCAGCACGACGACACCGAGCGAGATGGCGACGCTGTTGAGCAGCGCCTGTCCGAGCATCGGCTTGTCCAGCGCCCGTGTGTAGCTCTCGCCGGTCGGCGGGGACGGGATCCACTGGGGCGGCGAGGTGAGTACCTGGTCGGGCTTCTTCAGCGACGTGGCGATCATCCAGTACAGCGGCAGCAGGAAGAACGCGGTGATGACGCCCGCGACGAGTGTGAGCAGCCAGGGCCGCTTCGTACCGGTCATGCGGCGGCTCCTTCCTTGCGCAGGCGCCGTACGTAGACGATCGCGACCAGCAGCGGGATGACCAGCAGGAGGGTGCCCGCTGCCGCGCCCCGGCCGAGCTGGAACAGCTTGAACGCCACCTGGTACACGTACAGCGGCAGCACGGTCGTGGTGTCGACGGGACCGCCACCGGTGAGCACGAAGACGAGGTCGAAGACCTTGAAGGTGTAGATCAGGCCGAGCAGCAGAACGGCCGCCGACACCGGCCGCATCAGCGGGATCGTGATGTGCCGCAGCCGCTGCCAGGGCCCGGCGCCGTCGATGGCACCCGCCTCGTACAGCGTGGGGTCGATGGACTGCAGCCCCACCAGGAGCAGCAGCATGTTGAACGGCACGCCCACCCAGATGTTCGCGGCGATCACGCCGGGCAGGGCGGTGCTCGGGTCGGTCAGCCAGTTGTGGGCGAGGGAGTCGAGTCCCACGGCCCGCAGGAGTTCGTTGTAGGCGCCTGCGTCGGCGTCCAGCATCCAGCGGAAGAGGGTGCCGGAGACGATGGGCGGCAGCAGCCACGCCACCAGCATCAGGGACCGGAACAGGCCCGCCAGCGGGAACTTCCGTACGAACAGCAGCGCCAGCGCGAAGCCGATCGTGAACTGGAAGGCCAGCGACCCGGCCGTGAAGGCCAGTGAGACACGCACCGAGTGCCAGAAGGCGCTCTCGGAGACGACGCTGTCGTAGTTGTCGACGCCGCTGAACGTCCAGTCGCCGGTGATCAGATCACCGATGGCGACGTCGTGGACGGAGGTCCAGAAGTTGTACACGAGCGGGAAGAGCATGGTCGCGCCGAGGAACAGCAGGGCGGGCGCCGACATGAGGTAGCCGGCCCGGTTGCGGCGTGCCACGAGGGAGTGTCCGCGCCGCACCGCTGCCGTCTTCGTCACCGCCTTCGCCGGCTCGCGGGCTTTCACCTGGAGGCTCATCCCGGTCCTATTTCTTCAGCTTGGGTGTGATGGCGGACGCGGCCTTCTTCGCGGCGGCCTGCGGGCTGGAGCTGCCGGTGAGGGACGCCTGGAGGGCCTCGGCCATCGCCTGCGACAGCTGCGGGTAGTTCGGGCCGTAGGACCGCGGGCGCGCGTTGGCGAACTCCTGCACGAAGACCTTCAGCGTGGGATCGGTGGCCCACTTTCCGGCGTCGGCCATGTCGGAGCGGGCGGGCAGCAGCCCGAGCCCGTCGAGGTACTTGGCGAGGACCGACTTCTCCTGGCTGCGTTTGATGGCCTGCCAGCACTGGTCGGCCTTGCCGCTCGTCTTGAGGATCACCCAGTTCTCGCCGCCGAGGCAGCTCGCCGCCTTCTTGTCCACCGGGATCGGGACGACGCCCCACTTGACCTTCTTCTGGGCCTGCAGGGCGGGCAGTTGCCAGGGGCCGTTGATCTGCATGGCCGCACGGCCGGAGACGAACTGGTTGTTGGTGTCCTGCTGGGTCCAGCCGACGCACTGCTTCGACAGCGCGCCCGCGTCGACCAGGTCCTTCAGGTACGCCAGCGCGGTGGCGCCGTCGGTGGCGAAGGTGTCCAGGTCGCCGCCCGTCGACCACAGGAAGGGCTCGAACTGGAAGACGCCCTCCTCGGTCTTGATCGCGCTCATGGCGAAGCCGAAGGTGTCGCCCTTGGTGAGTTTCTTCGCGGCCTTGGCGAGCTCGTCCCAGGTCTTCGGGGGCTCGACGCCCGCCTCCTTGAGCATCTCGGTGTTGTAGTAGAGGCAGAGGCAGTTGGAGTTGTTCGGGACGGAGTAGGTCTTGCCGTCGATGACGCCGCTGTTCCACGGACCCTCGAAGTACGCGTCCGACTGGCCCCACTCCTTCACACGGTCGGTCAGATCGGTGAGCAGCCCCTGCGGGACGAAGGAGTTCATCGAGGTGTTGTCGACGATCGCGATGTCGGGCAGGTCCCCGGAGGCGGCGCCCTTGATGATGGCGGGCTCCAGCTCGGCGTACGAGAACGTACGGCGGGTGATCTTGACGCCGACCTGCTTCTCGATGTCGGCGATGAGCGCCTTCATGCCGGGCTGGCGGGCGTCCTCGACGAGGTAGTCCCACCAGACGAGCTCCTTCCCGCCGGACGAGCCGCTGTCCGAGCCGCCGCAGGCGGTGAGCGGCCCCGCCAGACCCGCGGCGAGGAGCCCCGAGCCCGATATCCGCAGGAACGAGCGTCGATCGAACCGGTTCGACATGTGTTTCTCCCAGGGGTGCGTGGTTCAACTGCGGTTCGGTGCACGGCCGGTGCTCGCCCGCAAGGTGAGTTCGGGGGCGAGCAGGTGGTGCCGGGACCGCGCCGGAGAATCCGCCAGCCGTTCCAGCAGCAGCTCCACGGCGAGCCGGCCCATGAGGTCCGACGGGTTGTCGGCACCGGTCATCATCGGGGTGACCGTCTCGGCCCAGCGGGCGCCCGCGATACCCGTCACCGAGACGTCTTCGGGCACGGTCCGGCCCGCTTGGGCCAGTCCCCGGTACACACCCACGAGTGCCGCCTCGTTGAGGACGACGAGGCCGGTCGTCAGCGGGTCGTGGGCGAGGATCTCCCGGACGACGGCCTCACCGGAGGCCGCGTCGTCCCCGCAGTGGTGGATCTCGCCGGTCAGCCCCTGCTCGGCGACGGTCGCCCGGAAGCCTTCGACGGCGCGGTGCGCGGCCTCGTATCCGACGGCGAACAGCTCCCGCGGCCGGTTCACCAGGGCGAGCCGCCGGTGCCCGAGCTCGGCGAGATGCCGGACGCAGCGTGCGGTGAGCTCCGTCCAGTCCATGTCGACCCACGAGTTGGCGTCGGGGTCCGCGGTCCGCCCCATGGTGACGAAGGGGAATCCGGTGCCGAGGAGCCGGTCCACACGTGAGTCCCGGACGCGGATCTCCATCAGGATCGCTCCGTCCACGCGTCGCTGCCCCACCAGCCGGTCGAACGCCTCGTCCGTGCCCTCGCCACTGCGCGACAGCAGCACGTCGTGGTCGTGCGCGGCGGCGGCGTCGATCACCGCGTTGAGGAAGTCGAGTTGCATGTCGGTGTAGCGGCGGCCGGCCGGCGGGAAGACCACGCCGAGCGTCCGGGTGCGACCGTGGGCCAGCGCGCGGGCACTGGCGTTGGGCTGGAAGCCGTGCTCGTCGATGACCTGCTGGATGCGCAGCCGGGTCCGCTCCGAGATCGGCCGCTTGCCGCTCAGCGCGTACGAGACCGTGCTGCGCGAGACACCGGCGAGGCGCGCGATCTCACCGATGTTGACGGCAGCGGCAGTGGGACTGCCGCTGCTCGCGCGAGTGCGGCTGCCGTTGCCCGCGGGGCCACGGTCGCCCGCGGCGACCTCGTCGAACCGGTTCGACACCCCGTACACACCTCCGCCACCCACGGTCGTTCGATATTTCGTACGTCAGCCGGATTCCCGAACCGCGTGCCTGAAGGTAGGAGTGACCTGTGTCTCATGTCAACGGTCGGTAACCGCAAAGTTTCTGACCCGGTGTCGCGGAAGGGCCCCTCGGTGCACCCCCGCACGCTCCCCGAGTACACCCTTGCGCTCGCGTGCGCACCGATCGGCACGGGCATCTCTTCGACCGGGCTGTTCGGCACCGTCGAGCGGGGAGGTGCGCGGTGCACGGAGCGACGTCACAGGGCTGGCTGCTCGTCGCGCTGTGCGCGGCGACCGGGACCTACTGTCTGCTGCGGATGCGCAGCCCCGTGGAAGAGCAGCGCCGCACGGCGGGCGGCGAGGCGCTCATGGGATTCGGCATGGCCGCGATGGCGGTGCCCGCCGCGGCGCTGACGCCGCCGCGGTGGGCGTGGCTGGGCTACACGGCCGTGTTCGGCGCGGCCGCGCTGCGCGCCCTGTGGGCGGCGCGGACCGGCCCGCACCATCTGCACCATCTGGTGGGCGCGTCCGCGATGGTCTACATGGCGGCGGCGATGGCCCGCGGGGCGCACTCCGGGGTGCCCGTGCTGACGGGGGTGCTCCTCGTGTACTTCACCGCGTACGTGCTGTGGACCGGAACACGGCTGGTCCCGGTCGCTGTCGCCGGACACGAACGAGGCGGCGCCCGTCCGGCCCGCTGGGGCGATCGTCCGGAGCTGTCGCGGGCGTGCCGACTCTCGATGGGCATCGGGATGCTCGCGATGCTCCTCACGCTCTGACCATCACGCTCCGCATCCCGCCCCGAGTCACGCTCCGAGTCACGCTCTCGACCGGGCTCGGCGCCCCCTCCCTCGCGTGTGCCACGGCTGTACAAAACCGTGGTCTACGTCACTTGCCGGGCCGGGCCGTACCTTCCGGCACCGCCCCGCTCATAGGCTGCACCCATGATGGTCCCCGCGGCACTGCTGCTGCTCGGCGCCCTGGCCGCCGTCCTCGCTCCGCGGCTGCTCGCCCGAACGGACTGGCCGGACCGCGAACCGGTGGTCGCCCTGTGGGTGTGGCAGTGCGTGGTGGTGGCTGTTCTGCTGTGCTGCGTGCTGTCGATGACGCTCAGCGCGGCCGCCGCCTGGCAGGCGGTGCGCGGCCGGGTCTTCGCCCCCGCCCCGCACTCCGTCGTGGAGTCCTACGCCCTCTCCGAAGCGAGCCCCTGGGCCGCGGCGACCGCGGTCGCTCTCGCATGCGGCGGAGTGTGGAGTGCGGCGATGCTGGTCCGCGAGATCGTACGGGCTCGCGCGCGGCGGCGCCGCCGCCGAGCCGAACTCCTCGTACGCGCCCCGCTGTTGCCCGGCGAGGAGCCCGGCACCGACCGCCTGGTCGTGCTGGAGGGCGAGCGTCCGGACGCCTGGTGGCTGCCCGGGGCGGCGCCCCAACTCGTCATCACCACCGCCGCGTTGCGCCGTCTCGAGGGGAGCCAGCTGGACGCCGTGCTCGCCCATGAGCAGGGACACGCGCAAGCCCGGCACGACTGGCTGCTGCACAGCTCGGCCGCGCTGGCCAACGGCTTTCCGCAGGTTCCCGTGTTCGCGGCGTTCCGCGACGAGATGCACCGCCTGGTCGAACTCGCCGCCGACGACATGGCGTCCCGCCGCTTCGGCCGGCTGACGATCGCCCTCGCGCTGGTGGAACTCAACGAGGACCGAGGCGTGTTCGGTCCCTGCCCCACCCCGCAGGCCCATGTCCCGCAGCGCGTCCACCGCCTGCTCACTCCCCCGGACCGTCTCACGGCCGCCCGTCGGCTGCGGCTCACGGCGGCCGCGGCGCTGGTGCCGGTGATCCCCGTTCTGGTGGCGTTCGTGCCGGGACTGCGGGCGCTGGGATAGCCCGGTTGGCTTCCCACCCCACCGGTCGGCGAGGATCGTTGCATGCACTCCCCACCCGTCGACTCGCCACCCCACACGCGGGCCCCCGGGGCCGCCGTCCGCGCCGCGGTGGCCCTCGCCATCCCCTCCGTGCTGCTGCTCGTACTGGTCGCCGTGTCCTGGGACCCGCTCATGGACCTCGACGGCGACATCGCGCGCACGACGCATCGCTGGGCGGTCGACGACCCCGACACGACGCAGACCTTCCGCATTCTGACGGACTGGGTGTGGGACCCCTGGACGATGCGCGCCCTGTGCGCCGCGACCGTGATCTGGCTGGTCCTGAAGCACTCGGCGTGGTGGCTCGCCCTGTGGCTGACGGCCACGTGCGCGCTCGGCACCCTGCTGCAGCAGGGGCTGAAGGGCGCGATCGGCCGGGACCGCCCCGTCTGGCCCGACCCCGTGGACTCGGCCCACTACTCGGCCTTCCCGTCCGGCCACGCCCTGACGGCGACGGTCGTCTGCGGCCTGCTGCTCTGGCTCCTGCGCCTGTACGGCGCCGGACGCGTGCTGTGGCGTGTCGCGCTGACCCTCGCGGCGGTCTCCGTCATCGGCGTGGGCCTCACCCGCATCTGGCTGGGCGTGCACTGGCCGACGGACGTGCTCGGCGGCTGGTTCCTCGGAGCGCTGATCGTGGCGCTGGCGGTGGCGTCGTACGAGCGGTGGAGAGCCCCTGCGACCTGACCTTCCCATGGGCCGCGCGCCGGCTGGACCGCATCGGTACGGCATCGGTACGGCCTGCGGTATCGGTAGGGTCCCGCGCATGGCTGCCGTTCTGTTCGACTTCTCCGGAACCCTTTTCCGTATCGAATCCACCGAGTCCTGGCTGCGCGCGGTGCTGGCCGAGGCCGACGTCCTCCTGCCCGAACCGGAGCTGATCCGGGCGGCGCGGGACCTGGAGACGGTGGGCGCGCTGCCGGGCGGCGCCCTCCCCTCCGGGCGGTTGCCTGACGACGTCGCCGCCGTGTGGGACATCCGCGACACGAGCGCCGAGCTGCACCGCGCCGCGTACACCGGCCTCTCCCGCCAGGTACCGCTCCCCGATCCCGCGCTGCACGACGCGCTGTACGACCGCCACATGACCCCGGCCGCGTGGCAGCCCTACCCCGATACGGCCGAGGTGCTCGGCGCGCTGCGCGAGCGTGGTGTCGCCGTCGGCGTCGTCAGCAACATCGGCTGGGATCTGCGGCCGATCTTCCGTGACCACGGCCTCGACCCGTACGTCGGCGCCTACGTACTGTCGTACGAGCACGGCATCCAGAAGCCGGACCCGCGCCTGTTCGCGACCGCGTGCGACGCGCTCGGCACCGACCCGAGGGACGCGCTGATGGTCGGCGACAGCCGCCGCGCGGACGGCGGCGCGGCGGCCCTGGGCTGCGGGGTGCACTTCGTCGACCACCTGCCGGTCAGCAGGCGGCCGGACAGCCTCCGCCCGGTCCTGGACCTGATCGGCTGAGGGCCGTGGCCAGGACTCCCGGCCAGACGTGATCGTCCGCCTGGACGATCCCCCGCGTCGCCCAGGCGGACGGCAGCCCGAGGGGACCCTGGAAGGGTTCGCCTCGGGACGCGCTGAGTATAGTTGGCTGGCAGCCAGTCAACGCAGGAGTTACAGGATGTCCCCGCGCAGCCGCTCGGTCAATGAAGAGTTGCGGCGGCGTTCCCGGGAGAAGCTTCTGCAGGCGGCGCTCGAGCTGGTCAGCGAGCATGGTTACGAGGCGACAACGCTTGGTGACATCGCGGACCGGGCGGGCTCGGCGCGCGGTCTCGTCTCGTACTACTTCCCGGGCAAGCGGCAGCTCGTGCAGTCGGCTGTCCACCGGCTGATGCACTGCACGCTCCAGGAGGCGCTGGAGCGCGAGCCGCGCACCGAGGACGGCCGGGAGCTCATGGCGCGGGCCATCGACGCGATCCTGGGTCTGGCCCGTGACCATCCGGTGCTGATGCGCCAGCACATGGCGAGCATCCTGCAGGGCGAAGGTTTCGTGCGGTGCGCGGAGCAGCAGCGTCTGGCGGACCTGCTCAACGACACCATGGCCCGGTACGGTTCGCGGGACGCCGCGGTCGACTATCCGATGCTGCGCGCGCTGCTGATGGGCGCGGTCTACGCGGCTCTGGTGCCGGGTGTCCCGATGCCCCTGCCGGTCCTGCGGGCCGAGCTGTTCCGGCGCTACGGACTCGACTGGGAGCAGGGTGTCCCGCCGGACGCCGAGGCGCCCGACGGGACGTGCGACAAGAACCTCTCACGGTTCTTCTCGCCGGAGGATCGTGCGGCGGACGGGGCCGGTCAGTCGAAGTAGTCCGGCTGCGTCTGCACGTTCAGCTCGGGCACCCGGACCCGCTTCGCCGGGTCCGTGCGCTTGTCGCTGATCTTCAGGACGTCGAAGCCCTTCACCATGTCGTTCGAGTAGATGTAGCCGTTGTAGTAGTACGCCGACCAGGAGCCGCCACCCGTGAGGGTGTCCGTGGACAGCGGGCCACGCTCGAAGTAGCCGATCTCCTTGGGCTTCGAGGAGTTGGTGAAGTCCCAGACGGAGACGCCGCCCTGATACCAGGCCTGGACCATGATGTCCTTGCCCTTGACGGGGATCAGCGAGCCGTTGTGGGCCACGCAGTTCTCGGTGTCCGCCTGGTGGCGCGGGATCTTGTAGTAGCTCTTGAAGACGAGCTTGCGCTTGTCGCCCTTGCCGACGATCTCGTAGATGCCGTCGGCGCCCCGGTTCGGGCCGATCTCCGCGTTGCAGGTGGCGGCACCGCCGCCGCCGAGCTCGTCGGTGAAGACGACCTTGTTGGCCTTCTGGTTGAAGGTCGCCGAGTGCCAGAACGCGAAGTTCACGTTGTCCTCGACCTGGTCGATGACCTTCGGGTTCTCCGGGTCCTTGATGGAGAACAGGATGCCGTCGCCCATGCAGGCGCCCGCCGCGAGGTCCTTGGAGGGCAGCACGGTGATGTCGTGGCAGCCGGTGGTCTTGGAGACACCCGGGTTCGTCGGCGAGCCGGGGTTGCCGCCGCCGTCGGGACCCTCACCGGGGAAGAGCACCGGGAAGCCGACAACCGCCGCCTTCTGGGGGGCCTTTCGCGGCACCTTGATGACCGAGATGCCGTCGTGCGGCGGCTGGCAGTCGGGGAAGGTGGCACTCGGCGAGTACGAGGAGACGTAGACGTAGACGTCCTTGCGCTCCGGCACCAGCGTGTGCGTGTGCGAGCCGCACGCGGTCTCGACGGCGGCCACGTACTTCGGGTTGGCCTTGTCGCTGATGTCGAAGACCTTCATGCCCTCCCACGAGGACTTCTCCGTCGCCGGCTGCGTGGTGCTGTTGCAGGAACTGTCGCTGCGCGAGGAGTCGGTGGAGAGGAAGAGCAGGTTCCCGGACACGGAGATGTCGTTCTGCGAGCCGGGGCACAGCACCTGGGAGACCGTCTTGGGGGCCTTCGGGTTGCTGATGTCGAAGATGCGGAAGCCGTCGTAGTTGCCGGCGTACGCGTACTTCCCCTGGAAGGCCAGGTCCGAGTTGGTGCCGGGCAGCGCATCCTTGGGGATGTTGCCGAGGTGCTTGATGTTGTCCGAGTGGACGATCTCGTCCTTGCCGGGTATCTCGCCGTTCGCTATCGCGGCCCTGGCCTCGGCCGCGTCGCTCTTGGAGACCTTCTCCGGCGTGGCCGGCGTGTCGCCGGGGTCCGGGGTCGCGACGGCCGGACCGGCCGTGAGCAGCGCGGCCAGAAGTCCGGCCGCGGTGGCGACAACTCCCAGGCGTCTGCGCCGGGTTCGGTGGTTGTTTAACAGGGTCACTGCATCCTCCCTTAGTGCCGTTCACGGGTGAACGGTTCAGGCACCACCGCAGTATCGTCTGCATCATGCACAGATCAACAGAGGGCAACAGATTCGTAATGAATCTTTCCGATCGCCGGCGAGCGGAAGCGTGCTAGGACGGTTCTCAACACCCACAAGGTGGTTGTCATCCCGTGCGCCACAGGAGGTCGCAGTGCTCTTACCCCGTTCGTCCCGCCACCTGGTCACCGCCTCCGTGACGGTCGCCGTCCTCGCACTCGCGGGCTGCACCGGTTCGGACGACAAGCCGGATTCCGCATCGGGTACGGGTCCTTCGGTGATCGCTCCGGGCAAACCGGGCGAGGCGGCGCAGACACTCTCCGCGGAGGACGCCTCAAAGCAGCGCACCGACGACGACTCCCCCAACTCGGCGGACTTCGACTACGCACGCAAGATGATCCAGCATCACTCCCAGGCCCTGGACATGACCGAACTCGCCCCGAAGCACGCGGAGTCGACCCAGGTGAAGCGGCTCGCCGAGCGCATCGCGGCGGCGCAGGGACCCGAGATCGACGCCATGAAGCGCTGGCAGAAGGCCCATGGCCGCGACGAGAAGGCCGGGACGCACGACCACGAGGCGATGCCGGGCATGGCGACCGAGGCGCAGCTGAAGAAGTTGCGCGCGGCGAAGGGCGAGGCCTTCGACGAGCTGTTCCTGACGCTGATGATCACCCATCACGAAGGGGCGATCACCATGGCCACGGATGTACTCGCGCAGGGCAACAACATCCAGATCGGCGAGATGGCCGACGACGTGATCGCGCAGCAGACGACCGAGATCAGCAAGATGCGCGACATGTCCTGACGCGGACACGCACCCGGACCGTCACGCGGCTCTTCACCGGCGGGCGTGGCGCGGCGTCAGGAACCCCGCGTCCCGCGCCGCGGCGATCAGCCTGAGCGCCCCGCGGCGGCTGCGGCCGGTCGCGCACATCACCGCCAGCACCGCATCGTGGCCGGCCTCCTGGGCCGTGAGGTACACCTCGGCGACCGCACGCCGGCCCTCGACCCCTCGCGGCCACGTGGGGCGCGCGTGCCGCTTCTCCGGGGCGTCGTCACCGACGGCGGCGCCCGCCGGCTCGATCGCGACTCCGTAGGCCTCCTGGAGCGGGCCCTCGATCCAGTCGGAAAGTACCGCCAGGTCATCGAGCGAGAGGGGCGGCCTGGCGCGTACGTCCTCGATGGAGACCGCTCCCTCGCACAGCACGGCCAGTACGTCGACCTGGGCGCCGTCGTCGAAGGCCAGCCGGACGTTGCACCACGTCGTGGCGGTGTGGTGGTCCCGCACCTCCCATGCGGGCCACACGGACACCGCGCCATCCAGCCGATGGCGATCGGAAAGATCAAGAAACGATGCTTCCAGCACACACGCAACGTAACCGCATCATCACATTCACTGCGCTCAGGCACGCATGCGGGCCGACTCCACGGCACTCCGTCGGCGCAGCTCCGCGCGCCCCCCTGGCGCGCTGTGCGCCGCCGTCCCCTCCCGTCGTGTGCGGCGCGTCCCCTCCCATGGTGTGCGGCGCGGTGCGATCCTGGAAACCATCAGCGATCCCCTCGTTCTTCTCGGGGAAGGAGTCCCGCCGTGCTGCACGTCGCCGTGGTCGGCTCGGGGCCGAGCGGGGTCTATGCCGCGCAGGGTCTCGTCCAGCAGAGCCAGGTGCCCGGGGTCCGGGTGGACGTCCTCGACCGGCTGCCGTGCCCGTACGGTCTGGTGCGTTACGGCGTGGCACCCGACCACGAGAAGATCAAGTCCCTGCAGAACAACCTGCGTGCGGTGCTGGAGCATGAGCGGGTGCGGTTCCTGGGCGGCGTCCAGGTCGGCCCGGACGGGGTGCCCACCTCCCGGCTGCGGGAGCTGTACCACGCGGTCGTGTACTGCGTGGGCGCCGCCACCGACCGGCGTCTCGGGGTGCCGGGCGAGCAGCTGCCGGGCAGTTGGTCGGCGACCGAGTTCGTCTCCTGGTACAGCGCGCACCCGGACGCCGCCCCCGACGGCTTCGTGCTCGGCGCGCGGGCGGCGGTCGTCATAGGAGTGGGGAACGTCGCGGTGGACGTGACCCGGATGCTGGCCCGTGGTGCCGCGGAGCTGAGCCCGACGGACATGCCACAGGCGGCGCTCGCCGCGCTGAGTCACAGCCAGGTGCGGGACATCCAGATGGTGGGCCGACGCGGCCCCTCGCAGGCCCGCTTCACCACCAAGGAGCTGCGGGAACTGGGCGCCCTGCCCGACACCGAAGTGGTGGTGGATCCCGAGGAGTTGGCGCTCGATCCGGCGTACATCGATCCGTCGGGCCTGCCCGCCGCCCAGCGCCGCAACGTCGAGGTGCTGCGCGGCTGGGCCACGCAGCCACCGCGGGGCGGCTCCCGGCGGATCCGGCTGCGCTTCTTCCTGCGCCCGGTCGAGTTCCTCGCCGACGGAGGGAGCGTGCGCGCCGTGCGCTTCGAGCGGACGGCTCCGGACGGACACGGCGGCGTGACGGGCACGGGGCGGTACGAGGACATCGACGCACAGCTGGTGCTGCGCTCGGTCGGGTACCGCGGAGTGCCGATCGACGGACTGCCGTTCGACGCGGAGCACGGCACGGTGCCGCATCTGGCGGGGCGGGTCCTGCGCGACGGCTCGGTGGCGCCGGGCGAGTACGTGGCGGGGTGGATCAAGCGGGGGCCGACGGGTGTCATCGGCACCAACCGGCCGTGCGCGAAGGAGACGGTGACCTCCCTGCTGGAGGACGCGCCCGTGCTCGCACGGCGTGAGGTGCAGGAGGATCCGCTCGCCGCACTGCGCGCGGAAGGGCTGCGACCGGTCGAGTGGGCCGGCTGGCGGGCGATCGAGCAGGCCGAGTTGGAGCTGGGCGCCTCGCTGGGGCGTGGTGTGGTGAAGCTGCCGGACTGGGACTCGCTGCTGGCGGCGGCAAGGGTCTCTCGGTAACGCGACCGAAATCAACAAACTGTTCAATTCACGTACGGTCTCTGCCGCGTGCTGCTCGTCAGCGCGCGGCCCGCTGTTGCGCCACTCCCCCGCTCGTCCCCCTCCAGGAGTACCCATGACAACGACCGAACCCGTGCATCCCGCGCACCCCGTGCATCCGGTGGACGAAGTCCCACCCGTCCGCCAACTGGCCGCCTTCGGGCTGCAGCACGTGCTCGCGATGTACGCCGGCGCGGTGGCGGTGCCGCTGATCGTGGGCAGTGCGATGAAGCTGTCGGCCGCGGACCTCGCGTATCTGATCACCGCGGATCTGCTGGTGTGCGGGATAGCCACGCTGATCCAGTGCGTGGGCTTCTGGCGGTTCGGGGTACGGCTGCCGATCATGCAGGGGTGTACCTTCGCCGCCGTGTCGCCGATGGTGCTCATCGGCACGACCGGCGGCGGACTGCCCGCGATCTACGGTTCGGTGATCGTCGCGGGCCTGGCGATCGTGCTCCTGGCCCCGGTCTTCGGAAAGCTGCTCCGCTTCTTCCCTCCGCTGGTCACGGGCACGGTCATTCTGATCATCGGAATCTCGCTGCTGCCGGTGGCGGGCAACTGGGCGGCCGGCGGCGTGGGCGCGAAGGACTTCGGTGAGCCGAAGAACCTGGCTCTCGCGGGCTTCGTCCTGCTGGTCGTACTGGGCGTGCAGCGGTTCGCGCCCGCCTTCCTGAGCCGGATCGCGGTGCTGATCGGCATCGTGGTGGGGCTGGTGGTCGCGGTGCCGTTCGGATTCACGGACTTCGGCGGCGTGGGGGACGCCGACTGGCTCGGCATCAGTACGCCCTTCCACTTCGGCGCGCCCACGTTCGAGGTGTCGGCGATCGTGTCGATGCTGGTGGTGGCGCTGGTGGCGATGACCGAGACGACCGGTGACTTCATCGCGGTCGGCGAGATGACCGACCGGAAGGTGGAGCCGCGCGCGCTCGCGGACGGTCTGCGCGCGGACGGTCTGTCCACGGTCCTCGGCGGTGTGCTCAACACCTTCCCGTACACGGCCTACGCCCAGAACGTGGGTCTCGTCGGCATGACCCGGGTGCGCAGCCGCTGGGTGGTCGCCGCCGCGGGCGGCATGCTGGTCCTTCTCGGACTGCTGCCCAAGCTGGGCGCGGTGGTCGCGGCGATTCCGGCGCCCGTGCTCGGCGGAGCGGGCCTGGTGATGTTCGGGACGGTCGCCGCGAGCGGACTCAGGACGCTGGCGCAGGTGGACTTCAAGGGCAACAACAACCTGACGGTGGTGGCCGTCTCGGTGGCCATGGGCACACTGCCGGTCGGCGTGCCGACGGTCTACGACAAGTTCCCGGACTGGTTCCAGACCGTCATGCACAGCGGCATCAGCGCGGGGTGCCTGACGGCGATCGCGCTGAACCTGCTGTTCAACCACCTTCCGTCGAAGGAGTCTCCGAAGGACGCCTCGGCCGAGGCGTCACCCGTCGCCGGGACGGGCGGCCTGACCGGCGGCAGCGGCCAGGACGCTGTCGAGAAGCCCCGGGAAGAGGCCGTCTAGGTCGCTTCGGCGCAGCCCGTTCATCTTGGCGGTGCCCCGGTAGACCTGCCGGATCACTCCGCTCTCACGCAGCACCCGGAAGTGGTGCGTGGTCGTGGATTTGGTGACGGGCAGGTCGAAGTGCGAACACGAGAGCTCGCCGCCGACGGCGGCGAGCTCTCGCACGACCTGGAGCCGCATCGGGTCGGAGAGCGCGTGCAGCACGGATTCCAGGCGGATCTCCTCCCGGGCGGGGTGCGGAAGATCGCGGCTGCTGCTGGTCGGGGCTGCGGTGGTCACGGCGGGCTCCAGTCCTTCGACACCGGCCTTCTGGCCAGGACGTGTCCGGAGAGCTCCCTGGTGCTGGGCTCCGGATGACTCCATAGTACGAGATCTCTCGTAGTTTGACATCCTCCGTACTACGATGCCTATCGTACGAGTCGTCCGCCGTCCCCGTGACGAAGGGAGTCCGCCGTGAGCGCGCTCTTCGAATCTCTCGCCCTGCGCGATCTGACCATCCCGAACCGCGTCTGGATGCCCCCGATGTGCCAGTACTCGGCAGCGCCGGAGGGCCCGGAGACCGGCGCCCCGAACGACTGGCACTTCGCCCACTACGCGGCGCGCGCCGCCGGCGGCACCGGGCTGATCATCGTCGAGGCCACCGCGGTCAGCCCTGAGGGCCGGATCTCGCCGTACGACCTGGGCATCTGGAACGACACGCAGGCCGAGGCGTTCCGCCGGATCACCCGCTTCCTCAAGGGGCAGGGCACCGTTCCCGCGCTGCAACTCGCACACGCCGGGCGCAAGGCCTCCACCGACCGCCCCTGGAAGGGCGGCGCCCCCGTCGGTCCCGACGCCCACGGCTGGCAGCCCCTCGGACCCAGCCCGCTCGCCTTCGACGCGGACCACCCGGTCCCGACCGAACTCACCGTGGAGGGGATCCGGGAGATCGTCGGCCAGTTCGCGGACGCCGCACGTCGTGCTCTCGCCGCCGGCTTCGAGATCGCCGAAATCCACGGCGCGCACGGCTACTTGATCGGCGAGTTCCTCTCCCCGCACTCCAACCGGCGCACGGACGTGTACGGCGGCTCGTACGAGAACCGCACGCGCCTCGCCCTCGAAGTCGTCGAGGCCGTACGGGCCGTGTGGCCGGACGACAAGCCGCTCTTCTTCCGTATCTCGGCCACCGACTGGCTGGAGGAGAACGGCTGGACGGCCGACGAAACGGTGCGCTTCGCCCATGAGCTGACGGCCCACGGCGTCGATCTCCTCGATGTCTCCAGCGGAGGCAACGCGTCCGGCGTCCGCATCCCTGTCGGCCCGGGCTACCAGGTCCCCTTCGCCGCACGCGTGAAGAACGAGACGCCGATGGCCGTCGCCGCCGTCGGCCTGATCACCGAGACCGAGCAGGCGGAGAAGATCCTCGCCAACGGGGAGGCGGACGCGGTGCTCTTGGGCCGGGAGCTATTGCGCAACCCTTCGTGGGCCCGGCACGCGGCCCGCGAACTCGGGAGCGAGGTCCATGTGCCGGACCAGTACCAACGGTCTGTCTGACCAACGGTCTGTCTGGCCACCGGTCCGGTCTGGCCACCGGTCCTTCTGGCACCGGTCCGTCCGGCCACATGACCACCTGGCCACCTGGCCACCTGGCCACTTGTGGGCAGGACGTCACGCCGCCCCTCAGCCTGTCTTCCACCCCCACTGAGGGCCGACTCGCGCCCAGTCCGCGTCCCACTGCTCCATGCGCCGTCGGTCCAGGCGCCTGCGGAGGAGCCGGCCGCCGCCGAGGGGCACGACGGCGGCGCTCGCGCCCACGAGAGCTCCGGCCAGTCCGGCCCGCAGGCCGGCCTGGGACGCGCCGGCGGGCTTGGTCACGAGGCGGCCTTCGCGGTCCGTCCAGACCTTGACCGGCGTGCCCGCCCTGCTGCCGGGCTCGACCCGCGCCTGGCCGCTGTGGGGCGATCCGTCCGCCGCCGTCCAGCGCACCTCCGCCCACACCTGTTCGGTACTCGAGGCGGACGCCGCGGGAGAGCCGGGCGCCTTCTCGCTGAGCAACGCGGGGACGGGGTGCCACTCGGCGCGCTGCCGGGCGAGGCTGTGCTCGACGGATCGCGCGCTCACCAGACCGGCGAGCAACCCTGCGATCAGGGCCAGGGTCCAGGTGGCGAGCACGATCCAGGACTCCAGTTCGTCGCTGCGGCGCCGCAGCGGGTTGCGCCGCCATCGCCACAGCCACACCCTCGGACCACGGAATGCCGCCATCGAACGCCCCTCCTACTCACCCGACACACCACTCCGCCCTCCCATACGGCAGAGGTCGCCCGGGTGCTCAGAGGGAGACGTTTCCCACACCGCCATCGACCGCCGGAAACGCTCCGACCTGCCCGGAGAGCGCGTCCAGGGGAGATTGTCAGTGCCTGGGTGCAGACTGAGCCATGGCTGAGACACATGGCTGAGACAACGCGTCCGGAGGTGGTTGGCATGACCGAGGTTCTGCTCACGGTAGGCACGCGCAAAGGGCTGTTCATCGGCCGGCGGCGCGGCGGCCGCTGGCAGTTCGACGACAGTCCGTACTTCAACGCACAGGCCGTCTACTCGGTCGCCATCGACACCCGCCGCGAGATCCCGCGGCTCCTCGTCGGCGGGGACAGTGCGCACTGGGGCCCGTCCGTGTTCCACTCCGACGACCTGGGCCGCACCTGGACCGAACCGGCCAAGCCCGCGGTCAAGTTCCCCCAGGACACGGGGGCTTCGCTGGAGCGGGTGTGGCAGCTGCACCCGGCGGCGGCCGAGCCGGACGTGGTGTACGCGGGCACGGAGCCGGCCGCGTTGTACCGCTCCGAGGACCGCGGCGAGACCTTCGACCTCGTCCGCCCCCTGTGGGAGCACCCGACGCGCTCGCAGTGGATGCCGGGCGGCGGCGGCGAGGGCCTGCACACCGTCCTCACCGACGAGCGCGACGCGAGCGCGGTGACGGTCGCCGTCTCCACGGCCGGCGTCTTCCGCACCAAGGACCGCGGGAAGAGCTGGCAGCCCTCCAACTCCGGTGTCTCCGCGGTGTTTCTTCCCGATCCGAACCCGGAGTTCGGCCAGTGCGTGCACAAGATCGCACAGGACGCGGCGACGCCGGACCGGCTGTACCTGCAGAACCACTGGGGTGTCTACCGGAGCGACGACGCGGGCGCGCACTGGAAGGACATCGGAGAGGGCCTGCCGTCCACGTTCGGCTTCGCCGCGGCCGCCCATCCGCACCGCGGGGACACGGCGTACGTGTTCCCGATCACCGCCGACGCGGACCGAGTCCCCGCCGACCACAGATGTCGCGTCTTCCGCACGGCTGACGCGGGCAAGACCTGGGAGCCGCTCTCCGCGGGACTTCCGCAGGAGGACCACTACGGCACGGTGCTGCGCGACGCGTTGTGCACGGACGGCGCGGACCCGGCGGGCGTGTACTTCGGCAATCGCAACGGGGAGGTGTACGCATCGGCCGACGACGGAGACAGCTGGCAGCAGTTGGCGTCCCATCTGCCGGACGTGCTGTGCGTGCGTGCGGCGGTCGTCGACTGAACCCCGGCAGCACTTGGCGATGGGTTCCTGACTCGAGCAACGCGGCAATTCACCCTGAGCCCACCCCTTCTCGCGGAAGGGGTGGGCTCAGCGCACCGGATCGCGCCTATGAACGGGCCGCCGCAGGTTCCGTCGTATCCCTCAGGGCTGCGCACCATCCACGGTGAGGGCCGAGGGGTGGGCGGAGAGCGGGGTCACCGATGACATGGCGATCGCACGGGAGGAGATCTTCGGCCCGGTGCTGTCGATCCTCTCCTGCGAGGACCCCGAGGAGCTGGCACCCCGGGCGAACGACACCGAGTACGGTCTGGCCGCCTGCGTGTGGACCGAGGACCTGACCACCGCACACAACCTGGCCGCCACCATCCGGGCAGGCAGCGTCTACGGCAACATGCTGCCGTTCCTGGACCCGGCCGCACCCTGGGGCGGCTTCGGCGCCAGCGGCTGGGGCCGCGAGATGAGCGGCTCCGCGATCGACGAGTTCACCGAGACGAAGGGGGTGTGGATCAACCTCGCCTGAGCCGGGCAGGTCCCATGGGTGGCGTTACGGCAGGCGCCAGTCCACCGGCTGCGCACCCTGCCGCAGCAGCAGATCGTTGGCCCGGCTGAACGGACGCGAGCCGAAGAAGCCACGGTCCGCCGACATCGGGGACGGATGCGCCGACTCAATAGCCGGAAGATCCCCCAGCAGCGGCCGCAGATTACGCGCGTCACGCCCCCAAAGGACCGACACCAGTGGTTTGCCGCGCGTGGCCAACGCCCGGATCGCCTGCTCGGTGACCTCCTCCCAGCCCTTGCCCCGGTGCGCCGCGGGCTTGCGCGGGGCCGTCGTCAACGCCCTGTTGAGCAACAGCACACCCTGCTCGGCCCACGGCGTCAGATCCCCGTTCGACGGTCTCGGCAGCCCCAAGTCGGAGTGCATCTCCCGGAAGATGTTCTCCAAACTCCCCGGCAACGAACGCACCTCGGGCGACACCGCGAAACTCAACCCGATGGCCATCCCCGGCGTGGGATAGGGATCCTGACCGACGATCAGGACACGGACGTCATCGAAGGGCTGCTGGAAAGCCCGCAGGACATTCGCCCCAGCCGGCAGGTACGTCCGGCCGGCCCCGATCTCGGCCCGGAGGAAGTCCCCCATGGCCGCAATGCGTTCGGCCACAGGTTCAAGAGCCTTCGCCCAGCCTGCTTCAACAAGTTCATGCAAGGGTCGTGGTGCCACAGCGCGTCACTCTAGTGGCACATGCCGTGCCCCGGCACAAACACAGTGGCTCTCACGCACGGACCCAGCGCCCGGCGCTACTCTTCCTCCTTACCGAGATCTTCGAGCCGGTCGAGCAGATCACGCAGCCGGTCACCGGGAAGGAGGGGAGCTTGTTCCGTCCAGTGATCAAGCCACTCCGCCAAGGTCATCACACGCCGTCAGCCTCTCTCCCCCGCATCCTGGGGGGACGCGACGCCCGCAACCTCCGGCCGCTGCTCGGCGATCTGCCTTCGGTGGAGTCCGCACACCCGTCGCCCATGCCGGCGGACCGGGGCTTCTTCGGTTCGCGTCCGTTCAGCCGCGCCGATGAACCGCTCACCCGTCAGGGCGGCCAACCCGTGGACTGGCGGCTGCCGTGACCGGTCCCGGCGCGCGGTCGGGCGTGCTGGGTGTGGACTCCGGGGGTTCGGGGCTGCGTGCCGTGCTGGCGGACGGCGGCAGCCCGGGCACGGCTCCGCTGAGCTCCGAGGAGCCGGTGCGCACCGGTCCGCGCGGTATCGACGCCGGGCATCTGGTGGAGCAACTGGTACCGATGGCCCGGCAGTTGATGGCGGACGCGGGGGTCGCCTCGCTCCGGGCCGTCACCATCGGGGCCGCGGGCTTCACCACATTGGGTGCGGCGCTGCGCGCCGAGCTGCCGTCGGCGCTGGCCCGCGAACTCGGCGTCCACCGGCTCGCGTTGGTCGCCGACGGCGTCTCCGCGTACGTGGGCGCGCTCGGGCAGCGGTCGGGGGCGGTGGTCGCGGCCGGCACCGGTTTGATCGCGATCGGTACGGATCTGACGAGCTGGCACAGAGCGGACGGCTGGGGCCATCTGCTCGGCGACAGCGGAAGCGGGGCGTGGATCGGCAGGGCCGGACTCGATGCGGCCCTGCGCTCGCACGACGGCCGGGCCGACGGGTCGGCCCGCCTCCTGGCGCGAGCCGAGGAGAGGTTCGGCACGCCCTCGACATGGCCGGGGCAGCTCTACCCGCGCAGCGACCGCCCCGCCGTACTCGCGTCCTTCGCACCCGAGGTGGCCGCCTGCGCCGATGCCGACCCGGTGGCGGCGGGCATCCTGGCCGAGGCCGCCCGGCACATCGTCGATTCGGCCGCCGCGGTCTGCCCCACCGAGGAGGAGGCCTCGTCCGGAGAGATCCGAGTCGCTTTCACGGGTGGACTGTTCAAGATGGGCGATGCTCTCCTCATGCCGCTGCGGGCCGCCCTGACGGACCGGCTGCCGTACGCGCGGCACGTCCCGGCCGCGGGCGACCCGCTCGCCGGTGCCGTACGCATCGCCGTCGACCTGGCCGACGGCCGTCTGACGCTCCCCCGCGAGGAGGACATGCTGTGCGTCTACTCGTAGCAGAACGTGACCAGTAAGATCAATCGGTACGTAACTCGTCAGACAAAACCGGACGTATACCGCTCACCTGCACCCTCCCCGAACAGGGGAGCCCAAGAAACCAGTAACATGCGGCGCCATGAGCTCCCCCACTGGGCCCGTGTCCGGCCTGCCAGTACGAATGCCGCGACCCCGCCAGCCCGGGCGGCACCGCCGTCCGGAACCGCTGGCGGCTCCCGAGGGCGCGCCCGCGTTCGTCCTCGCGGTGCCCGGCACGCCCAGCGCCGTCGTCCGCAGCCTCGCCGAAGAGGTCGTGAGCATCGCCCGCTCCGAGCTGCCCGGCATGGACGCCCGGATCGGGTACCTCGACGGGGACGACGCGGAATTCCCCACGCTCCAGCTGGTGCTCACGCGTGCCGCCGAGGAGCGCACCGCCCGCTTCGAGCAGGCCCGCGCCGCCGGTATGGACGTGAGGGAGCCCGACGGCCCCGTGGCGGTCGTGGTGCCGCTGCTCGCCGGTCCGGACAGCGCGCTGCTGCGCCGGGTCCGCCAGGCCGTCATGGAGAGCCGCGTCGCGGCCGAGCTGACCGATGTACTCGGCCCGCACCCGCTGCTCGCCGAGGCGCTGCACGTGCGCCTCTCGGAGGCGGGTCTGGCGCGCGCAGACCGCGCCCGCCTGTTCACCGTGGCGACCGCGGCGGACGGGATCATCCTGGCGTCCGTGGGCGGCGACGAGGCCGTGCAGGCGGCCGGGATCACCGGCATGCTGCTCGCCGCCCGTCTCGCCGTGCCGGTGATGGCCGCGGCACTCGACGAGGAGGGCGCGATCGCGGCCACCGCCGAGCAGCTGCGTTCCTCGGGCTCCCAGCAGCTCGCGCTCGCCCCGTATCTGATCGGCCCCGAGCTCGAACCGGGTCTGCTCGACGCGGCCGCCAAGGAAGCCGGCTGCTCCACCGCGGAGGCGCTCGGCGCGTACCCGGCGATCGGCAAGCTCGCGCTCGCCAAGTACACGACGGCGCTGGGCATTGCCCCGCAGCAGCCGCAGGGCGCGCCGGCCCGCTGACGCACGCACCACCCCGTACGCCCGGTACCCCGTGTACGCGGCCCGGCACCACGCCGGACGGCCCGTACCACCCGGTACGCAAAGGGCCCGCTCTCACGCAGGAGCGGGCCCTTCGGTCTGTCTCCTAGCCGAACACCACGCAGGACGCCGCCGGTGCTTCGACGGAGCCGCCGCGGCGCGGGATGCCGGTGTCCGGGTCGACCGCGAACCAGGTCACGTCCCCGGAGCGCTCGTTCGCCACGTACAGGAAGCGTCCCGAGGGGGCGAGGGCGAGCTCGCGTGGCCAAGCGCCGCCACACGGCACCGTGACGACCAGGCGCAGCGCCTCCGCGTCGACCGCGAGCACGGAGAGGACGTTCTGGCCGCGTGTGGCGGTCCACACGAAGCGGCCGTCGGGCGACACGACGATGCCCGACGGATACGCGTCGCCGTCCGGGGCGATCGGCAGCACCGGCGTCTCGTCGACGGGCCGTAGCGTGCCGTCGACGGAGTCCCAGCGGCAGACGGTGACGGTGGGCGCGAGTTCGTTGAGCACGTACGCGTGTTCGCCGTCCGGGTGGAACGCGAGGTGGCGCGGCCCGGATCCGGGGCGCAGCGCGATCTCGCGGTGCACCGTGAGCGCCCCGTCCCGCAGCGCGCACACGCGCACGGAGTCCGTGCCTAGGTCGACGCTCACGACCCACCGCCCGCTCGGGTCCGGCTGTACCTGGTGGGCGTGCGGGCCCTGCTGGCGCGGCGTGTGCGGGCCCGATCCGGAGTGCTGGAGCACGCCGGACGCTGTGCCCTCGAGGCTGCCGTCGGCGGCGACGGGTACGGCGGTGACGCTGCCGGAACCGTAGTTGGCGGTCAGGACGTGTCCGGCGTGCACACTCAGGTGCGTGGGCCCGCTGCCGTCGACCGGGACCGGCGGACCCACGAGCTCCGGCTTGTCGCCCTTCACCCGGTACGCGGCCACCGCGCCGTCGGCCGTCTCGCTGACCGTGTAGAGCATGTCCCCGGCGGGCGACAGCGCGAGGTACGACGGGTCGGGGACACCGTCCACGGAACTGAGGACCGTCAGTGCGCCGCTTTCGTCGTCCACGGCCGCGGTGAGGATGCCCAGGCCCCCCGCGGCCGTGAACGATCCGATGAACGCCCTCTGCCGCCGTCTGCCGCCGTCTGTCACTGCCGTCCCCTTCCGGTGCCGCGCTGTTCGGGGCGACGTTAGCAGTCAAACGCTAAAGGCCTAGACCAAACCGCGGGCTCAGGTGACTGTGTCAGCGGCGGGGTTCACGCCCCCATGGCCGAGGAGCCGCGCAGGGGCGTGGCCAGCGCGGCGAGGGCCCGCTCCAGACCATGGAGGTGGGCGAGGGCCTGCTCCGCTCCCGGATGGTGGCCCGGCACCCCCGCGGCTGCCGCTACTTCGTGCTCCGGCAGCGCGCCGACCAGGACCTCGACCGCCGCCTCGACCCGCAGGCAGGCAGCGGTGAGGCGCGCGTCGTGCGAGGCGTACGGGTCCGCGGCGACGCCCGCGAGGCCGCGGACCTCGCGGGCGCAGTCGTCGAGGAGGGCGAGCACCTGGCGGGCCCGCGCCTTGCGCGCCCGCAACGGGTTCAGCGGGTGGACCAGCGGCGCGAGCGCAAACCGGACCCGGCCGAGCAGTGCCTCCAGCTCCGCGGCCCGCGGTGCGGGATCGGCGTCGGAGTCACCGGCCAGTCGCCGGGCCGCCGCCGAGGTGCAGCCGTGCACCGCGCGCACGGCCTGGCCCACCCAGCGATCGGTCACCGCGTGCGTGGTGACCGGCAGGATCAGCGCGACGGCCAGCGCGGCGCCGAGGGCTCCGGCGCCCGTCTCCGCCAGTCGCAGCCCCAGCAGCCCCGGATGCAGCACGCCGAGGAGCCCGTACAGCAGGCCCGCCATGACGGTGACGAAGAACATCATCCACGAATAGGACAGCGCGGCCGTGTAGAAGATCCCGAAGACGCACGCCCCGACGAGGGCCGCGGTGGGCGCCGGCGCGCCGTGCAGCGGTACGGCGACGAGCAGGCCGGCCGCGATGCCGGTGACCGTGCCGACGACGCGCCGGAAGCCGCGTACCAGTGTCTCGCCGCGCGAGGCCGTGTTGACGAAGATCCACCAGGCGGTGCCGACGGCCCAGTACCAGCGCTCGTGCGACAGGAACTGGCCCGCGGCGATCGCGAAGGCGCAGGCGGCCGTCGCCTGGAAGGCCTGTCGGGTGGTCGGGCGGGAGAGACCACGGCCGGCCGGCGGGGCGGGCACCGCGGGCGGCGGAGTGCGCCGCTCGATGCACCACGCGCCGAAGCGGACGGCCGAGGACGCGGCCAGCGACAGCGCCATCGCGGCGTACAGCTGCGGGAGTTGACCGGGCACGGCGTGCAGGAACTGCGTGATGAAGAAGGTCATGAACGCGAAGATGCCGAGCGCGTGACCACGCGGTCCCCAACGGCGGGCGTACACCCCACAGAAGATCACGGCGAGCCATGTCGCGTCGCGCACGGTCGGCACCGAGTGCAGCGCGGTCGCGAGGGCGAGCACGGGGAAGCCGACGACGGGCAGCAGAGCGGTGGTGACCGCCTGGCGGCGCACGGTCGGGTCGCCGACCGTGAACAGCGCGAGGAGCGCGGCGAGCCCGCCCGTGATCGAGGCGGTCAGGGAGAGCCCGGCGAGCTCCGACACCGTCACCGCGAGGCCGATGCCGAGCACCGCGCGCAACGAGACCCGCAGCCGGGCCAGACCCGGATCCGGAGCCATGAACATCTTCTTCACTGTGGGCAGCCCGCCTCCACTTCGCGTCGAGAGCATCTTCGGACAAGGGATCTTCAGGACAGAGAGGCCTTCAGGACAAAGGCGTCTTCAAGACATGGGAATGGCGCCGCGGCACGGATCCGGCGTCTTCGCCGTCCGGCGCTGCGCGGCGCCATCGATGAGAACAAGGTAAGCAACAATGAGGCAGTGGCTCAACAGGCACGTTTTTCACTGAGCCATTGGTACAGTCGGGAGCGATCAATCCAGACCGCGAGGAGGCCAACGGACCATGGCCGTGGACGCACTCGACTCCCGCATCCTGCGCATCCTCCTGGAACAGCCGCGCACCAGCGTGCGCGAGTACGCCCGTGCGCTCGGCGTGGCCCGCGGCACGCTCCAGGCCCGGCTCGACCGCATGGAGCGCGACGGCGTGATCACGGGCACGGGCCCCTCGCTCTCGCCCGCCGCGCTCGGCCACCCCGTACTCGCCTTCGTGCACATCGAAGTCACCCAGGGGCACCTCGATGACGTGGGCGACGCACTCGCCGCCGTGCCGGAGATCGTCGAGGCGTTCTCGATCACCGGCGGCGGCGACCTGCTGACGCGGGTCGTCGCGCGCGACAACGCCCATCTGGAGGACGTGATCCAGGCGCTGATCAGCCTGCCGGGCGTCGTCCGCACCCGTACCGAGGTGGCCCTGCGCGAGCGCGTGCCGCACCGGATGCTGCCGCTCGTGGAGTCGATCGGCCGCGCGGCCGGCAACTGATCGGCCTGATCAGAGGCGGAGGGCCTGCAGGCCCACCCCGAAGGGGAGAACCGCTCCCTGGCACCCTGGACCGCATGAGCGCTCTCGGCAGCACATCGGTCATCTTCGATCTCGACGGAACGCTCGTGGACAGCGAGCCGAATTACTACGAGGCGGGACGGCAGGCGCTCGCCGAGCACGGCGTCACCGACTACACCTGGGCGGACCACGAGGGGTACGTCGGCATCAGCGCCGCCGAGACGATCGCGCTCCTCAAGGAGCGGCACGCCATCCAGGCCCCGGCCGACGTACTGCTCGCGGAGAAGAACCGCCGCTATCTGGCGCTGGCCCGTACCGCCACGCATGTCTACCCGGAGATGCGGAAGTTCGTCGAACTGCTGGCCGCCGAAGGCGTACCCATGGCCGTGGCCTCGGGTTCCTCGCTCCAGGCCATCGAGTCGATTCTGGCGGGCACGGGTCTGGACAGCAGTCTGAGGACCGTCGTCTCGGCCGACGAGGTGGCCCGGGGCAAGCCTGCCCCCGACGTCTTCCTGGAGGCGGCACGCCGGCTGGGAGCGGCCCCGGCCGACTGCGTGGTCCTGGAAGACGCCGCTCCGGGTGCGGCGGCGGCGCACGCGGCCGGGATGCGCTGCATCGCGATCCCGTACGTCGCCGCGCAGGCCGACGACCCGGCGTTCGCCACGGCGGGGCTGCTGCTGCGGGGCGGCCAGACCGAGTTCACGGCTCGGGCCGCGTACGACTGGCTCGTGCGCTCGGCTCCGTCCTCCTGACGAGCGAAACGCTGCCGAGCGAAACACTGCCGACTGTCCACCGTCCTCCACTCGCTGACCGGCGGCCGCAGGCGCCGCGAGCCTGGCACGGGGGCGGCTTATTGACGTTGACCTCGGTGCCCATGAGCATGGCGAGGCCGACCGCCGCGTCCCGGAGGGGCTCATGGGTTCTGCCGCCGTGCTCGTCGCCAACCGCGGGGAGATCGCCGTACGGGTCCTGCGGGCCGCCGCCGAGGCCGGTATGCGGACCGTCGCCGTGTATGCGGAGGGTGACGACCCGCACGTTCAATTCGCCGACCATGCCGTGCCGTTGAAGGGTTCTGACTATCTGGACGCGGGCGCACTGCTGGCCGCCGCGCGGGAGACGGGCTGCGCGTACCTCCACCCCGGCTACGGGTTCCTGAGCGAGTCCGCCGCCTTCGCACGGCAGTGCGGCGAGGCCGGGATCATCTTCGTCGGGCCGTCCCCCGAAGTCCTCGCTCTCTTCGGGGACAAGGCACGCGCGCGGGAACTGGCGCTCCAGCTGGGCGTGCCTGTTCTCGCGGGAACGCCGGGTGCCACGAGCCTGGAGGAGGCTCGGGAGTTCCTGACGGGCGGCCCCGTGATGATCAAGGCCATCGGCGGAGGCGGCGGCCGGGGGATGCGCGTCGCGCGCTCGCCCGAAGAGCTCGGCGAGGCCTGGGAACGGTGCCGGTCGGAAGCACAGCGGGCTTTCGGGCGTGGCGAGTTGTACATCGAGCGGCTGCTGGAGGGCGCCCGGCACATCGAGGTGCAGGTCCTCGGGGACGGGACGGGGGCCGTCACGCACCTGTGGGAACGGGACTGCACCGCCCAGCGCCGCCATCAGAAGCTGATCGAGGTCGCTCCGGCTCCCGAACTGCCGGCCGCTGTACGGGAGAGGCTCCTGGACTGTGCCCAGGGTCTGGCGCGGGCCACGCGCTACTCGGGGCTCGGCACCTTCGAATTCCTCGTCCGCGGCGAGGAGTTCCACTTCATCGAGGTCAATCCCCGGCTTCAGGTGGAGCACACGGTCACCGAGGAGGTGACGGGGGTCGACCTGGTGGCCGTACAACTGCGGCTGGCCGCGGGCGACTCGCTGGAGTCTCTGGGGCTGGCGCAGCCGCCTGCGCCGCCGCGCGGGTACGCCGTGCAGGCACGCGTCAACGCCGAGGTCGCGGCGGCCGACGGAACGGTACGGCCCTCGGCCGGCCGGCTCACCCGCTTCGACGTGCCCACGGGGCCGGGCATCCGTGTCGACACAGCCCTCCGAGCCGGTGCCGAAGTCGGTGTGCGCTATGACTCGTTGCTCGCGAAGGTGATCGCCCACGTGCCGCGCGACAGCGTGACCGCGGCCTGCGAGCGGGCCCGGCGGGCACTCGGCGAATTTACGATCGAGGGCGTGCGGACCGGGATTCCCCTGCTGCGGGAGCTTCTCGCGCAGCAGGGGTTCTGGGCCTGTTCGGGTGTGGTCGAGGAGCACTTGGCGCGTTCCCGGGGCGACGAGGTCGCGCGGCCTCTCCACGACACGGTCCCCAAGTCCCCCGACCACGCGGGCCCCAAGCCCCTCCACGACGCGGTCCCGAAGCCCTTCGACGGCACAGTGACCGCGCCCCTGAGTGGCACGGTCGTCTCCGTCGCCGTCTCCCCCGGCGAACCGGTGCGCACCGGGCAGCAGTTGCTGGTTCTGGAGGCGATGAAGATGGAGCACGTCGTACGCGCGCCAGGCTCCGGAGTCGTACACGCCGTGCGGACAGGCGTGGGCGAGACGGTCGGCGAAGGGCAGCTTCTGGTGGCGTTGGAGGACGGGACGACGGATGCTCCGGTCCTCGACCACGCCGAGTCGGTGGACCTCGACGCGATCCGGTCCGACCTGGCCGAAGCCCTGCGCCGACACGCGTACGGGCTCGACGAGCACCGCCCCGAGGCGGTCGCGCGACGGCATGGCAGCGGCCGGCGTACCGCCCGGGAGAACATCCAGGACCTGTGCGACGAGGGCACGTTCACCGAGTTCGGCGCGCTGGCGATCGCCGCCCAGCGGCAGCGCCGGTCACGGGAGGACCTGATCCGCTCGACGCCGGCCGATGGGATGGTCACCGGCACCGGGCGCGTGAACGGCCGGCCGTGCGTGGCGATGTCGTACGACTACACGGTTCTCGCCGGCACCCAGGGTCTGCAGAATCACCGCAAGACCGACCGGATGCTGCATATCGCGGAGGAACGGCGGCTGCCGGTGGTGCTGTTCGCGGAGGGTGGCGGGGGCCGCCCCGGAGACACGGACACCCCCTCGATCGCCGGACTGGACGTGACCACGTTCCACCGGATGGGCCGGCTCAGCGGCCTGGTACCGCTGATCGGCATCGCCTCCGGGCGGTGCTTCGCGGGCAACGCGGCGCTGCTCGGCTGCTGCGACGTCGTGATCGCCACGCCGGAGGCCACCATCGGCATGGGCGGCCCCGCGATGATCGAGGGCGGCGGTCTCGGGGTGTACCGCCCCGAGGAGGTCGGCCCGCTGTCCGTCCAGGTGCCGAACGGAGTCGTGGACATCGCGGCCCCGGACGAGACGGGGGCCGTCCGAGTGGCGCGCCGGTACCTCTCGTACTTCCAAGGCGCGCAAGGCGGTTGGACGGAACCGGACCGGCGGCTGCTGCGGCACGCCGTCCCGGAGAACCGGCGGCGGGCCTACGACATGCGTAAGGCCGTCGAGGGCCTGGCGGACACCGGTTCGGTCCTGGAACTCCGGCGGGAGTTCGGCGTCGGCATCCTGACGGCGCTGATCCGTGTCGAGGGCCGGCCGTTGGGCCTTGTCGCCAGCAATCCGGCGCACCTGGGCGGCGCGATCGACCGTGACGCGGCCGACAAGGCCGCGCGCTTCCTGCAACTCTGCGACGCCTTCGGGCTCCCGGTCGTCTCGCTGTGCGACACCCCGGGTTTCATGGTCGGCCCGGACGCCGAACGGACCGCCACGGTACGGCACTTCGCCCGGCTGTTCGTGACGGGCGCGAACCTCCGCGTGCCCCTGGTGAGTCTGGTGCTCCGGAAGGCGTACGGCCTCGGCGCGATGGCCATGATGGGCGGCTCCACGCGCACGCCGCTGGCCACGGCCGCCTGGCCCAGCGGCGAGTTCGGCGGCATGGGCCTGGAGGGCGCGGTCCGGCTCGGCCACCGCAAGGAACTCGAGGCGATCGCCGACCCGGACGCACGCGCCCGCGCCTTCGAGCAGCGCGTCGCCGAGCTGTACGAGCACGGCAAGGCGGTGAACGCCGCGGCCGCCCTGGAGATCGACGCGGTGATCGATCCGGCGGACTCCAGGCAGTGGATCCTGTCGGCGCTGGACGGCCGCGGGGAGGTGACGCGGGAGGAGTGCGGGCGCTCGTTCATCGACACCTGGTGAGCTGCCTGATGCCGGAGTCCGGCGACTCAGGGCTGGAAGAGGATCTTCACCGCTTCCTCCTCTTTGCGCTGGAAGATCTCGTAGGCGTGCGGTGCCTCGTCCAGCGAGAGCCGATGGCTGGCGAAACCGTCGACGCCGAGCGGGTCCTCGTCCGTGAGCAGCGGCAGGATGTCGTCGACCCAGGGCCGTACGTTCGCCTGGCCCATCCGCAGCTGGATCTGCTTGTCGAACATCGTCATCAGGGGCAGCGGCGAGGCCATACCGCCGTAGACACCGCTCAGCGAGACGGTACCGCCGCGCCGCACCAGCTCGATGGCGGTGAGGAGTGCGGCCAGCCGGTCGGCGCCGGCCTTCTCGGCGAGCCGGGAGGCCCAGGCGCGGGGCAGGACCGAGGACACCTGCTGAGCGGTCCGCCCGACGGGGCTGCCGTGGGCCTCGGTGCCCACGGCGTCGATCACGGCGTCCGGGCCACGGCCGCCTGTGCGGTCGCGGATCGCCTCGACGAGGTCCTTCCGCCCGTCGAACCGCCGCAGGTCGTACGTCTCCACGCCCTGCTCACGCGCCCGGCGCAGCCGGTCCGTCACCAGGTCGACCCCGATGACGACCTCGGCCTGCTGAAGCCGGGCCACCCGGCAGCACATGTCGCCGATCGGCCCCAGGCCGAGGACGGCGACGGAGCCTCCGGGCGGGATGTCGGCGTACTGGACCGCCTGCCAGGCCGTCGGCAGCACGTCCGAGAGGTAGATGTAGCGGTCATCCGGCGGCCCTTCCGGCACCTTGATGGGCCCGAACTGGGCCTGCGGGACCCGCAGGTACTCGGCCTGTGCCCCCGGAACGCCGCCGTAGAGCCTGGTGTAGCCGAACAGTGCCGCGCCCATGCCCGCGTCGGCCACCTGGGTGGTCTCACACTGCGTCGTCAGCCCGGCCGCGCACATCCAGCAGTGTCCGCAGGCGATCTGGAAGGGCACCACGACACGGTCGCCGGTTTTCAGCCCGGTCACCTCGGAGCCCGTCTCCTCGACCACGCCGATGGGCTCGTGCCCGATGATGTCCCCGGGCGTCATGAAAGGGGTGAGCACTTCGTAGACATGCAGGTCGGAACCGCACAGCCCGCTGGAGGTGACGCGTATGACCGCGTCCGTCGGTTCCTCGATCTCCGGGTCGGGCACGGTCTCCACCCGCACGTCGCGCTTGCCCTGCCAGGTCACGGCCCTCATCGCACGCTCCCTTCGCCGCTGCTCGCTCGCTCCTGTCGTCGCTGCCGGAGGCGCTTGCCGAGTACCCGGGTCCGCGTCGCTCACCCACCGGAGGGGGCTGGTCAGCCGACCTTGTGTCCCGCCAGTGGAGCGGTCTCCTCGCCGGCGCCCTCACGCATACCCCGCAGGACCTCCTCGACCGCCTCGACGGCGGTGTAGCGCGGCCACCAGCCCAGTTCGTGGCGGGCCCGGGTGCAGTCCATGAGGGGAAGCCGCAGCACCGCGTCGAACAGTTGCGGCGAGGCGGGTGCCAGGTGCAGGCCCCAGGCCGCGGCGACGGCGGAGCGCGCCGCCCGGCGGGGCATCCGCACCGGCCGGGAGTGGAACAGCTCGCCCAGTACCTCGGCGTCCAGCGGCGGTTCGGCCGCCAGGTTGAACGCGCCGCGCGCCTCGCTCAGCAGGGCGAGCCGGTACGCCTCCGCCGCGTCATCGGTGTGCAGCGCCTGTACGCGCAGTCCGGGGACGTCCGGGACGAAGGGCAGGAGTTCGGGCCTGGCCAGAGGGCCGGGCTTGAAGCGCCCGGCGAACAGACGGCGTTGCTGGCTTGCCGACTCCTCCTTGAAGAGGAAGGCGGGCCTCAGACGGACGACCCGGATGTCTGGTTGCTCGTACTCGAAGGTGTCCAACACGCGTTCCAGATAGGCCTTTTCACGGCAGTACGCGGCCTCCGGCCAGCCGTGCGTCGGCCAGGACTCGTCCACGGCACGGTCGTCGGGGCCCGGCGAATAGGCGCCGACCGAGGAGGCGTACACCAGTGTCGGCACCTTGGCGGCGGCCACCGACTCGAAGACGCGGACGCTGCCGAGCACGTTGGTGCGCCAGGTCAGCGCCGGGTCCCGGGCGGGCTGGAGCTTCCAGGCGAGGTGCACGACCGCGTCGGCTCCCTCGAAGTGCTTGGTCAGGTCGGACCCGGCCGTCAGGTCCACCGCGACCCATTCGGCCTGCGCCGGAGGCTCGTCGGGCAGCCTTCGTGCCATGCCGACCAGGGAGTCCACCTTCGGGTCCTCACTCAGGAGGCGCACCAGGCTGGTGCCCACGTTTCCGGTCGCACCGGTGACGACGACCCGCATTCCGGCTGCGTTGCTCATGATCGGCTCCTCTCAGGAGGTTCGCCCCGCCGGGGTCACGTTCCTGGCCCGTTACCGTGAGGGGTTCCCCCTGAACAGGAGGCAAACGTTCCGGATCAGCACCCCGAGGCCTCCGAGGCCCAGCCCAGCCCCCGTCGGACAGGGCTCGGCCCTCGTCAGATCGAGAGCATCTTGGTGAACGGAGTGACGGGGCGCTCCACGCGTTCACCGTCCACGATGATGTCGACCGCTTCGTTGTAGAAAGCGACGAGTCCTTCGACGGCGGCCACCGCGGGCAGCGGGTTGGGGTAGGTCCAGACGAGGTTCGGCGGGACGTCGGCTTCGCCCCGCCACGACCAGTACGCGGCGGTGCCCTTGTAGGGGCACTGGCTGCTGTGGTCGGTGGCGACGAGCAGGTCGAGGCGGACGTCCTCGCGCGGGACGTAGTACCGCACCGGAAGTCCTGTCTCGAAGAGCAGGACCGGACGGTGGGTGTCCGCGACCACCGTGCCGTCTATCTCGACCCGGACGTGGCGGCTGCTCGGCAAGGCGTCCACCCGTTTGTGCGGGTCACGGGGGTGGACGAAGATCTCTTCCTCCTCTTCGTACCAGTGGTCGAGTCCCTTGCCGCGGTACCAGAACCACTCGAACGCGATGTGGCCTGCCAGGTCGTCGGCGGGGAACGTCCAGGCCACGCTCTCCAGCAGTTCGTCGCCGATGGCGAGGTCGTAGAAGATCCGTGATCCGGCGTGCCTGCCCGTCGGAGGGTTCTTCGCCGGGCGGAGCAGATCCTCGCGGACCTCCGCGCGGGGGAAGGCGTACTGCGGAACGGGCAGGTCGGGCTCCCAGACGAGGACGGGGTGCCGGCTGTCGACGACTGTGACGTCTCCCTTACGGCCGCGTACCCAGCGTTCGCTGGGCTCCCACAGCAGGCCTTCCGGGGTGGTCCGGACGCCTCGCGCGGTGGGGATTGCACTCATGACCGCTCTCCTTCGGCTGTTCCAGGAGGTGACGCTTCGGGTATTCCTCCACGGTCCCACGCCCGGATGCCGACGACAGGCGCACCGAAGCCGTCACCGAGCGGGAGCGAACGGTCCCTCCAAGGCCGCCCACTGGAGCAGCATGATCGTCTTCGCGTCGGCGATCTCGCCGGTGCGGATCATCTCCAGGGCTCTGTGGAAGGACAGTTCGACGATCTCGATGTCCTCGCCCTCCTCGTCCAGGCCGCCGCCTGTGTGGGTGCGGGTCGACGGGCCGTAGGCGGCGGCGTAGAAGCTGACACGCTCGGTGACCGAGCCCGGGCTCATGTAGACGTCGAAGACATGGTGAACGGTGCCGATGGTGTGCCCGGTCTCCTCCACCACCTCACGGCGCACGGCGATCTCCGGGTGCTCGTCATCATCGTCGAGCAGCCCGCCCGGCGTCTCGATCAGCATCCCGTCGCGGTGTCCGTTGACGTACACCGGGAAGCGGAACTGCCGGGTGAGCAGCACGGTTTCACGCTCGGTGTCGTAGAGCAGCATGGTGGCGCCATTGCCACGGTCGTGCGTCTCGCGCTCCTGGGTGCTCCAGTTGCCGTCGGCGTGCTGGAAGTCGAAGGTCGTGGTGCGCTCGACGTACCAGTGGCTGGACAGCAGTTTCACGTCGCGCACCCTGACGCGGGGGTTGCCGGTCAGGTCCCGGCCGACACGGTCGAGTCCGGTGCGGCCGCGACGGTCCGGGGTGTCGATGCCCGCGGTCATCGGACAGCGACCGTACGGGAGAAGGCAGGAGAGTTGGTCATGCCCGCTTCTACCATTCCGGCCGCACCGGTGTCCTGCTGGGGCGGAGGCCCTGACAGGACCTACGCTCCCGGGCCGTCCTCCGCGACCATCACCCGGGGTCGGGCGAGCAGCAGTCCGGCTGCCACCGCTCCGGAGGCGAGGCCGAGGATGCCGACGGCGGTGGCCAGGCTGCCCCCGGCCCCGGTCGGCGTAGTGCGGCTTCGACATCGTCACGGTGAGCAGCGAGGGCAACAGGACGCCGGTGCCGAGGCAGTTGAGAACCGCGCCGGCGATCAACAGCGCGGGGCTGCCGGCCAGGCCCATCACCACGAACCCGGCGGCGCACAGGGCGAAGGCCGCGGGCAGCGTGCTCTGCGGTCTCCCGGACAGCTTGGTGAAGGCGATGGACCCGGCGACCGTGGCCGCGCCGGCGAGTCCCTCTCCGACGCCCTGCGCCCGTAGGCATCATGAAGCGACTCGTTGTGCATCGGCCAGGACGCATGGCCGGCCGGTGCGGAGGGACGCGTAGGCGGCGAGGACGATCCGCAGGGTGCGCAGGCCCGCCTCCCCGTCCGGACGGGGGCGGCGGCCGGTGCGTGCGGCGTCGAGGAACTCGTCGAGCATGGCCGCGTCCATATCGGTGCCGCCCGGCTCCCAGCGGCCGCGGCCGGTCGTGGAGTCGAAGCCGCCGAGCAGCCGGGGGAAGGCGTCGAACTCGACTATGGCCCGCTCCCCCACACAGGTCAGGGTCAGTCCACCCCAGGTCGGATGGTCCGCGGGGTGGCTCCAGCTGCAGTCGATGGCGGCGACGACTCCACCCGGGTACCGGACGGTGACCAGCCCCGCGGTCTCGACCCCCGGGCCCGCCAGATCCGCGTCAAGGACGGTGTTGGCCTGGGCGTACACCTCCGCCGCCTCTTCACCGCCGAGGAGGACGTCCATCAGGTCCGCGAGGTGCACGGTGTGGTCCATCACCGCGCCGCCGCCCGCCAGTTCGGGGTCGCCGAACCACGACCGGGAACGGGCGGGATTCGCCCCGTTGTTGGTCCCGTGGACACTCACCAGCGCGCCGAGCGAGCCGTCGGCGAGGGAGCGGTCGAGGGCGGCGAAGGCGGGGCTGAACCGTACGGGGTAGGCGGTCATCAGGCCGACACCGGCTCGGGCACAGGCCTCGATCATGGCCTGGGCGTCCGCCTCCGTCGTGGCGAGGGGCTTCTCGCACAGGACATGGGCCCCCGCCGCGGCGGCCCGCTCGACCAGCGGCCGATGCCGGGCGTTCTCGCTGGTGACCACGACCGCGTCGGGTCGCAACGCGAACACCGCGTCCCAGCTGTCGGCATACGGCACGCCCAGCCGTTCGGCGAGGGCGTGGCCCCGTTCGGGGTCGCCGGGCGGGGCGTCGGGATCGGCGGTGATCAGGTCGACGTCGTCCCGGTCGCGCAGCAGCTCGATATACGCCGTGGCGTGGACATGGGCGAAGGACAGGACGGCGACCCTCACGTGACGATTCCCTCCATCGAGGTGGACAGTTCGACCGAAGTGGACAGTTCGACGGCCCGGCCCGTACGGGCTGACTCCACAGCGGCTTCGGCGATACGGACGGCCGCCACTCCGTCTCCGGCGGTCACCCGGGGTTCCCGCCCGCCGCCCGCGAACGCGTCGGCGAACTCCCGTATCTGGGCCAGGTAGGGCGACTGGCCGAAGTCCCCGGACGGGATGCCCTCGGGCTCCCCCGAGGTGCCCGTGACGCGCAGCGCGGGCGAGGCCAGCGAGTCGTGCCGTACGGTCCCGTCGGTGCCGGAGACATGGAAGGTCGTACGGAACGGCGTCGCCGGAGGTCCCCACACACCCACGACCTGGGTGATGACACCGCTTGCGTGGGTGAGCACGGCGGTCCCGGTCGCGACCGGGGCCGGTGGCACCGGGGCGGCGAGATGGCCGCGCTGGTGCGCGTGGACGCGTACGACCTCGCCGAACAGCCAGTGGGCGATGTCCATGTCGTGGATCATCTGGTCCGTCAGAATCCCGCCGGAGCGCGCCGGATCGGCGAACCACGGGCTCCAGGCGGGGTAGCAGCCGGTGCGGGTGAACCGGGCGACCGCGATCCTGCCCAGCCCGCCCCCGGCGACGACCGCGCGCAGCCGGGCGTAGGCGGGGAACCAGCGCACGACGTGGCCTGGATAGAGCCGCACTCCGGCGGCGTCCGCGGCATCGGCCATCTCCTGGGCGTCGGCGGCCCGCAGGGCCAGCGGTTTCTCGCACAGGACGTGGGCCCCGGCGGCGATGGCCGCCAGCGTGATCCCGCGGTGGGTGTCCGTGGGGGTGCACACGTCCACCACGGTGGCCCCGCTGATGGCCTCGTCCAGCGAGCCGTGCAGCGTCGCGCCGTGGGCGCCGGCCAGTTCGGGTGCGCGCTCGTCGGGCGCGTAGAGACGTACCCGCGCGCCGAGCGCGGTCCACGCCGGCAGATGGACGCGCGCGATGCCGCCCGCGCCGATCACCGCTATGTCGAGTTCTGCCATGGGACGCACGGTCTCCTAGCCCTTGAGGGCGCCACTGAGCACGCCGTTGATGAAGTGCCGCTGGAAGAACAGATAAACGAGGACGACCGGGGCGATCACGATGAGCGTCGCGGCGGCGAGCAGCGGCACGTCGACGCCGTACTGCCCCGTGAAGAAGCCGAGTCCGGCGGGTGCGGTACGCCGGTCGGGGTCCTGGATCAGGATGAGCGGGAGCAGGAACTGGTTCCAGCTCCAGACGAAGTACAGGACGCCGAGCGTGACGACCGCCGGGCGGGAGCTCGGCATCAGAACGCGCCAGAGGGTCGTCCACGAAGAGGCCCCGTCCAGTCGTGCGGCCTCGATGAGGCTGCGTGGCATCGTCGCGAAGTGTGCCCTCATCCAGAAGACGCCGAACGGCATGAACGCGCCGATCTCGGCGAGGGCCAGGCCCGGCACCGTGTTCGTCAGCCCTGCCGCCCGCATGTCGTAGTAGAGCGCGATGACGGTGCCCTCGGTGGGAATGGACAGACCGAGGAGCAGATAACCGTAGACCTTGCCCCGGCCGGGGACGTCCATGGTCGCCAGGGCGTAACCGGCCAGCGTCGCGCACAGCACGGCGGCGGGCACGACGCTCACCGCGATCACCGCGCTGGAGCGCAGCAGTACGCCGAAGCCGGCCGCGGACCAGGCGTGGGCGAAGTTCTCCAGGTGGATGCCGCGGGGCAGAGCGAGGCCGGTCAGCGGGGTGCCGGCGGGCTGGAGAGCCGCCAGGAGCAGGGAGAGGAACGGCACGAGGACGATCGCCAGGAACAGAATGATGACGGCAGGCGCCGCGATCCGCGACGAGAGTTGACGGCTCGTCATGACCTCTCCCTCGCCAGGCGATTGATGACGAGGACGACCATGGCGATGACCGCGGTCAGCACGACCGCCAGTGCGCTCGCCAGCCCGACCGCGCCGCCCCCGAAGGCCAGGCGGTAGACGAGGATCCCGGGGACGACGGTGCTCGTGCCGGGGCCGCCGCCCGTGGTCATGTAGATCAGGTCGAAACTGGACAGAGCGGCGATCACCGTGATCGACAGGGCCACGGCGATCTCCGGCCGTAGCAGCGGCACGGTGATGGACCGGAACTCGCGCACCGGGCCCGCGCCGTCCATCCGGGCGGCCTCGTAGATCTCCTGGTCGATGCGCTGCGTCCCGGACAGGAAGAGCACCATGCACAGGCCCGACACGACCCAGCTGCCGATCAGCCCGACGGCGGGCAGGGCCCAGGTGAAGCTGCCCAGCCAGGAGTCCGCCAGCCGGCCGAGGCCCACCGCCCGCAGCCCCTGGTTGAGGGTGCCGTCTTCGGCGTACACCCAGCGCCAGATGATGGCGACGGCGACCAGGGGAATGACCTGCGGGAGGAACAGCACCGTACGGACCAGCACCGTGCCCCGGCGCCCGGAGCGGCGGGAGACGATCGCCGCCGCGACCAGGCCGACGCAGATGGGCAGGAGGGAGAAGAAGATGATGAGCGCACCCGCGTGCCAGGCCGCGGCGCGCAGTTGCGGATCGGCGCCGACACGGCGGTAGTTGTCCAGTCCGACGAAGGACGGCAGGGTCACGCCGTCCCAGTCGAAGAGCGACAGGTACGCGGTGTGCAGCGCCGGAAGTACGGCGAACAGCGTGTACGGCAGCAGGGCCGGCAGGACGTACAGCAGCGCCATGGTCCGCCGTCGCCGTCTGCTCGCCCGCGCGGCCCGTACGGTACCCATGGGCGCCGGCGCGCGGGTCGCCGTGCGACGGCCGGGGCGCGAGCCGGCTCCGAGGCCGAGGCCGGGACCGGAACCGGGGTCGCCCCCGGCGCTGGTCGCGGCCCCGGTGGACTCGGAGCCGGAGCCCTGCCCGGGGCCGGGGAGCCGGTCGGTGGCCGTCACTTGTGGTAGTTGTCGTAGTCGGCCTGGAAGCCCGCCAGGAACTTCTCCACGGTGGCCTTGCCCCCGGCCAGCAGCTGCAGCTGGGTGGTGAGGGTGTCCGGCATCGTCGGGGTGGAGGCGTTCTGGATGAACGCCTGCAGGCCCGTGTCCTTGACGATCCCCTGCCAGCTCGTACTCACGTCGCCCAGCAGCCCGCTCTGCTGGGGCATCGCGCTCGCGTCGGGGGCCATGAAGCCCGCCTTGGCGGTGATGCCGGCGGCCTGCTCACTCGCGACGAAGTCGAGGAAAGCGGCCGCGGCGGCCGGGTTCTTGCACTTGCTGGACACGCAGTAGTACACCCCGGCGCCGGTGGTGCGCAGCTTCCCGTCCGCGGCGGCGGGGGGAACGTTGAAGAGGCCCGCGCGGTCCCCCAGCCCCTTGGCGACCGCCGCCGCGGCCCAGTTGCCGCTGATCCGGAAGACGCCCTCGCCCTTGGCGAACGCGGCGGTTGCGTCGTTGTCGGAGATGCCGTTGACCTTCGGGGAGACGTACCCCTTGTCGACCCACCGCTTGAGGGTGGTGGCCGCGGTCACGGCCTCGGGTCCCGTGAGGGTGGCGCCCTTGTGACCGAAGGCCCATGCCTCGCGGTCCTCGGGCTTCATGTAGACGGAGAGCAGGACGTTGAAGACATGGTTCAGGCCGCCGTCCAGATTGCCCTCGACGAGAGCCGTCTCACCGGCCGCCTTGGCCTTGGCGAACAGGGCCTCCAGCTCCTCCACGGTGGTCGGCGGGACGGTCAGACCGAGCTTCTTCGCCTTGGACTTGTTGTAGTAGACGGCCTCGAAGGACAGCCCGCCGGGCACGCCGTACAGGGCCCCCTCGCCGACCGTCTTGCCGTCCGCGGTGAGGGTGATCTGGTCCAGGCCGGGGAACTTGTCCGCCCAGCCGTACGCCTTGCCGTAGCTGCCGACGTCGAGCAGCAGACGGCCACGGATCAGGTTCTGCATACCGGAGACGAACTGGGCGATGTCGGGGGCGGTGTCGGCCGACATGGTGGTGTTGATGCTCTTGAGGTAGTCGTCCCAGCCCGTGTACTGCCGTTTGACGGTGATGTTGGGGTACTTCTCGCGGAAGGCCGCGACGAGCCCGGGGGTCATCGTGGTGTCGTCCGCGTCGGCGAGCATCAGGGTGATCTTCTTGTCGGTCGGCACCGCCGTGGAGACCGGGCCGCCGCTGCTGCTCTTCTCGGTCGGCGAGGCCCCGGGAGTCAGATTCGTGCACGCCGTGAGTACGGAGGCGCCGGCCGCGCCGGTGACGGCGAGAAAGGCGCGTCTGGACAGAGCGGACGGAAGGGCCGAGGACGGGGTCGGGCTCATGGGGTCTCCTGGGGCGGCGGGGAGGGATAGGGAATGCCGGAGGTGTGTCGTACGGGGGTACACGGGTTACCGGAGTACGGGGCGGTGCGGAGACGTGGTGCGTGAGGCCGCGGCGGCGAGCGGCGGCCGCGTGGTGGGGAGCGCGTCGGCGAGCAGCTCGGCAGTGGCGACACACGAGGTGTGGAGCCGGTTGCCGCGGAGTGGTTTAATAAAGCAGTTGCGTTTCATAATCACGATGGGTCTGGGCAGCGTCAAGAGTCGATGGCTTGATTGTTATGGTCCCGAGTTGTTGCCCGCGGCCGTGTGGGACGCTCGGCGACGCCCCCACAGGAGGTTGATCTTGGCCACGTCCAGGGCCCCCGGGACCCCCGGAGACCAGCTCCCGGAGCCGGCCGCGGCCACCGCCCCGGAGACGCTCTGGCCCCTCAGCGGGGTCACGGAGACCATCCCTCCGGGCCAGGGTCTGCCGGTGGTCGGTGTCGCCGACCTGCGCACCGCGAACGCCGCCGCCATCCTCGCCGCCGTCCGCTCGGCGGACCGTCACCAGCGGCTGTCCGAGCTGGTCCAGGCCACCCGGCTGTCCCGCCCCACGGTGGAGGCGATCGTCGAGGAACTCGCCGACTGCGGCCTCATCGAAGTCGCCCCCTCCCCCTCCGCTCGCGGCCAGCGCTCCCCCGGCCGGCCCGCCCGCCGCTTCCGCTTCCGTCCGCACGCAGGTTTCGTCATCGGCATCGACGTACGGCCCCGCTCGGTGACCGCCTGCCTGGCCGATCTCGACGGCCGGACCGTCGCGGTGGAACGCAGGACGGTGCGCGCCGACCTCACCGGGCAGGCCCGCGCCAGAGCCGTAACCGCCGTGGCGCGCACCGCTGTTGACGGTGCCGGTGTCGACACCCGGCGGGTATGGGCCGCCACGGTGGGCACGCCCGGTCTGGTGGACCGGGACAACACCCGTATCCGGCAGGCCGACAACCTCAAGGACTGGGCCCAGGTGGACATCGTCGGCGTCCTGCGCGACGAACTCGGCTGCCCGGTGGCCGTGGAGAACGACGCCAACCTCGCCGCCCTGGGCGAGCAGTGGCACGGGGTGGGCAAGGACGCGGACGAGATGGTCTTCGTCCTGCTGGGCGAACGCCTGGGCGCCGGGGTCATCACCGGGGGGCGGCTGCTGCGGGGGCACCGCGGCGCGGCGGGTGAGATCGGCTTCATCCGCTTCCCCGGCCACAAGCCGCCGCGCCCCGGTCTGGTACCGCCTGCCTCCGAAGTCGTGCGGCAGGCGGCGGCCGGCGATCAGGGCGCGGCGCAAGTGGTCGAGGCGTACGGGCAGCGGCTGGCCGAAGGGATCACCCCGGTCCTGCTCGCCCTCGACCCCGCGCTGGTCGTCCTCGGCACCAGCCTCTTCCCGTCCCCGGATCTCCAGCCGGCCGCCGCCCATCTCCTCGACGCCGCCCAGCGGCACGCCGAGGCCCTCCTCGTCGACCCGCCGCGATGGCAGCTGTCCGCCCTCGGGGACGAGGCGGTGGTCTCCGGCGCGGTCCGCTTCGCGCTCTCATCGGTCGAGGTCATCCTCCGCACCCGCCCCACGAGCCTCACCGCGGGCAAGGACCGCTGAGCGGAACGACCCTGGGCTCCGCTTCCTCCCGCTTCCTCCCGCTGCCTTCCGCTTCCTTCGGAGGCGTACTGGCTGTGACGTGCGGTGTTTGCTAGTAGTGAGTGGAGCAGAACCGACGGTAGGGGGTGTGGCATGCGACGAGGGGGCTCAGCTTGCCTGTCCAGGACGCACCGGCCGACGTCTCCCGGCCGTACGGAAGCCGGGAACTCGGCAGGTTGTTACGCCGGTCGTCGCTGAGCGAGTGGTATCGGCGCGAGGCGCGGGCGGTCGCCGAAGTACTTCCGTTCCGCACGAACTCGTACGTGGTCGACCAACTCATCGACAGGTCAGCCGTTCCGGACGACCCGATGTTCCGACTGACCTTTCCGCAGCCCGACATGCTGCCCCGCGAGGACCGGCTCAGTGTGGCGGAGCTCCTCGCAGGCGCGCCACCCGTCGTGGGTGGGACGGCCTTTCTCGCCCGGTTCGATCCACGAGCCATCTGGTGGTCCCAACTCGAACCGGTCTCGGACGACTTGGGCGGCCGCCCCTGGGAGCGGCCCGCCGGCCAGTTCATCCCGGGGAGGGCTGGAGCAGCCGGGCGATCAACTCGACCTGGGCCGCGGTGATGCCGCGTGGTGTGAGGTCCAACTCGGTTCCCTCGACGGGTTCCCAGCGGCTGACGGTGGGGTTCACCTCGATGACCACCGGGCCGTCGGGGCCTTCGACGACATCGATGGTCGCCATGTCGAGCCCGAGGGCTCGGACGCTTCGCACCAGCAGGTCTTCGAGATCCCCGGTGAGCGCAGCGGGCTCCCAGCGCAGCGGATGGAGCAGACTCCGCACACTTCCGTCCGGCGCGGTGCTGATGTGGTACTGGCAGGAGGCGACCTGATCACCGATGACGACCGCACGCAGATCGCGCCCCGGATTGTCCACGAACTTCTGGGCACAGAGCACGGCATGGCGCCTCAGCCAGTGCCAGAGCACGATGTCCTCGCGGAGCCCGAGAAGACTGCCGGGCTGTCCTCCCTTGCCCGCGGCCAGGAGCCGGATCACATCCACCGAGGCGTGTCCCGCGATGGGTTTGACGATGACGTCGCGCCAGTCCGCGAGGCATTGCTCGACGTCGTCGGCGCTTCGCACGGCACGCGTCGGCGGTACCGGAACTCCGGCTTCGGCGAGCGTGGCCGCCTGCCAGATCTTGTTCTGGCAGACGCGAAGGGCATCGACCGCGTTGACCAGCCGGGTACCGCGCCGCTCAAGCATGCTGAGCCAGTCGTAGAGCAGTGCCATGTCGCCCTCGACGTGCCGGGTGAGTACGCGCGCTGTGACGACGGCGAGTTCAGGCGCATCGCGTATGCCTTGAGGGCCGGAGAATCCGGGCGGGGAACCGTGCGGCAGGATTTCTCCCCAGTCGACGCGCTCCGACGGAATCCCCTGATCGGTCAATGCGGTGCAGAGCGTGTCGACCTCCCAGTCGCTCTGGATCCTGTCCAGCAGCCACACGGACTCACCCATTGCCACCTCCGCGTCGAGACGTTTCGACATTGAGCGTTCGATGCTACCTTGCCAGGCTTTTCTCTGTTTCTGTGCTGCCTTCTGCAGACTGTGATTCTGCCCAGATCCGTCCAGCGGGGTGCGTGATATGAGGACGTGTGTGTGCGTGGGTCCGACCATCCCTGCGACAGAGGCCAAAAAGATACTGTCGATGGCCGATTTTGCACAAGGAAATCATGTACGCATTGTCCCGCCATGTCACCGTTGTCGGCTGCTCAAGCATGGGGGCGCCGCGTGCGGCGGAATTATGGCCGTATGGAATGGCGGGATGTGGCCGGATCTTCGCGGCGTACCGCGATGGAATTTACGAAAGCGACGAGAAGTCCGGCTACCGCACGGCAGAACTCCAGGGACAACCCATCCAGCGCGCCCAGGCATTCGGACACCGACCTCAAGCGCGCCGATGCGGTTGATACGCTATAGCGAACTGCAAACTAGAAAATCGAACATAGTGGTGTGGCCGAGAACTTCACGTTTGAAGAGACCCATAGTTTCCAATTACTGAGGACAGTCAAGGGAATGAATTAGCCACACTCGCCGGACGCATTGACGCCAATTGTGATCATGACTAGCATCAGCGTGGCTGATCGTCGTCCAACTATGGAGCATGCATGTGGCAGGTAGTTCGGCAACAGGTCGCCAGTGCGGGTGCCGCCAATGCTGTCAAGACTTCAGTCCAAAGTGCCGGTGCGGCAAACTCGGTGAAGCGTCGCGTGAGTTCCGCCGACGCCGCCAACGCCGTGAAGTCGCCAGTGTCCAGCGCAGGCGCGGCGAACGCTGCCTGTTAACCGTTGCCCGATTACCGCAGGGCCGAATCTCCCCGGAGACAGCACGGCCACACATCTCCCGGAATACCGCCGGAAGCCACACTGCGGCGTTTCGGCCCCGTGGGAAAGCGAGTGGGGATAACCCGGCTGGCCGACGTGACCGGCCTCGACCGTGTCGGCACTGCCGGTTTGTCTCGCGATCCGTTCCGGGCCGTCGGCGGGCTGCTCGATCCTCACCAGGAGCGGTCCTGGGTACGAGGAGTCGACCTCACCCCCCAGGCCGTCGCCTGGGTCCCCGAAGAGTCCGTGTCGATGAACTCCGTGGCCGACCAGCTCGGCGAGCCCGGACTTGCCAGGAGCTCCAACGGCCTCGCCTCCGGCAACTCGCTCGAGCAGGCGATGCTGCACGCCCCGTGCGAAGTCGTCGAACGGGACGCCGAATCCCGCTGGCGTGCGGCCTCGGAGTCGCACCGGGTGCGTCTGGACACGGTGGAGGACCCATTCTGCCGACGGATGATCGGGATGGTGCGCTCGGCAGGTCTCCATCTGGCGGTCTGGGACGTCGCCTCGCACACGACGGTGCCGTGTTACGGCTGCGTCGTGCTGGCCCCGCCGCAGTGCGACGGAGTCCTCTGGGCCGACGACCTCCGGGCGGTGGTGCGGGCGGTCACCTCCGGCACACGGCATGCCGTGGTTGCGGTCGGTCTGACCCGCCAGGAGCTCGGTGTGTCGGTGGCCAAGGTGATCGTCACCCGTTTGGAGGGCCCGTTCGGTATGTGCGAGCCGGCCGAGCCCGGCCCGGGACCGCTGTGAGGCCGGCCGCCGCCGGTCCCGACCTCGAGCCGGCGGATGCGAGCCGCCGGGACTTCGGCCGGATGTGGCTGGGTCAGAGCATCAGCCTGATCGGCGATCAGGTCTCCCTGTTCGCCCTGCCCAGTCTGGCCATTCTGGTGCTGGAAGCCAGCGGGCCCCAGGTCGGGGTACTGCAGGCGATGGCGACGATCGCCTTCCCCGCACTGGGACTGTTCGTCGGCGCCTTCATGGACCGCGTACGGTGCCGCCCCTTCATGATCGCCGCCGATGTGCTGCGGCTGTTGCTGTTCCTGTCGGTCGCGGTCCTGGCACTGGCGGACGCCCTCGGCCTGTGGCACCTGTACGTCGCGGCCGCGCTCGCGAGTGTGTGCACCGTCGTGTTCGACGTCGGATACCAGACACATCTGCCCCGCCTGGTCAGCCGAGACTTCCTGCCCGTGGGCAACGCACGCCTGGAAATGTCCAGCAGTGTGGCGCGCGCGGGAGGACCGGTCGTCGCCGGCGCGGTCACCCAGGTGATGGGACCCGCGCTCGCGGTCGCGGCCAACGCGGCCAGTTTCCTGGCCTCCGCGACCGGCCTGCTCACCATCCGCACCCCCGAGCACGCCGTGCCGGTCCCGGCGGACACGCCGTGGCGGAAACAGATTCTGGACGGTGCGCGGCACATGTGGCGCACCCCCGTTCTGCGCTGGCTGTCGGCCGCTGCCGCACTGCGCAACCTGAGCATGGCCATGGTCGAGACCGTCCTGCTGCTGTTCCTCTACCGGGCCATGGGCCTCTCACCGGCGGCGGCCGCCCTCGTCCTGACAGCCGGAGCGCTGGCGGCCGTACTCGGCGCCGTCGTCAGCCGAGCCCTCGTGAACCGGGTGGGAGTCGGCCCCGCACTACTCGCCACCGTGACCGAGGGGGTCGTCTGGGCCGGGGCGCCGCTGGCCCTGGCGACCGGTTCGAGTGCGGTCGTCATCGTCATCGCCTTCGTCTCCGCGGTGTGGCTGCCGGTCTGGAACGTCACCGTCACCACACTGCGTCAGCTGATCACCCCGCCACACCTGCTGGGCCGGGTGCACGCCACCGCCCGCACGATCAATCTGTGCACCATCCCACTGGGAGCGGTGCTCGGCGGCCTGCTGGCCGGCTGGGCCTCCGCGCTGTGGGGCGAACGCACCGGACTGGCCGCCGCCCTGGCCATCGCGGGTCTGATCAGCATCAGCGGGCTGCCGTTCCTGCTGCGCAGGGAGATCCGGAACATGCGCCGACTGCCTTCCACGGCGGAGACCTCTGATGGCTGACCGTCTCCCCCGCCCTGGCGGACGCATCGGGTTCGTCGAACTCCTGCCGCCCGGCGCCAGGCCGGCCCCGCACAGCAACGGCGTCGCCAGAATGCGTGCCGCGCGAAGGCTCGGCTGCGAGACGGTCGTCGTGACCGCGTACCGGCATCGCCTGGAACCGGCGGTCGGCGAGCTCTCGCACGACCTGGATCGGCTGCGACACCACAAGCGCGGACCTCGTGACCGATGCGGTGGCGGGGCAACGGTTCTACGCGCTCATCAGCTGGGTCGATCCGTATGCCGATCCGTATGCCGGTATCGCCCAGGAGGTGGCGACCCGACTCGGTCTCGACACGGCCAACCCGGACTGGCCGAGCGGCGGCTGGAACGACAAGGCCGCCGTGCGCGCCCGTCTGGACGGGAAACCGTCACCGCCACGGGCACGAACACCGACCGGTTGTGCCACGTGCTCGCATCCGGCAGGACCCGCCACCAGTGCCGGCGGACCGCACAGGACGCCGCCCGAAAGATCGGCATCATGGTGGCGCGGAACCCGGAGAACCGCCTCGTGTGAAGGTGCGGCTGTCCCTTCGTCACGGTCGGCCGCCCGTGCGCCACCGGCTCGTTATGAGGGCGCCGCCGTGGAGCCGCGCACCACGAGACGCGGGGGGAGCACGACTTCCTGGGGTTCGGTGCGGCCCGCGTCGAGGCGTTCGACGCCGGCGGCCACCGCCCGCCGGGCCTGTTCCTCGGCGCTCTGGCTGACCGTCGTCAGGTTGAAGCAGCTCAGCCGGGACAGTGCGTCGTCGTCGTAGCCGGCGACGGAGACCTCGCCGGGGACCGTGACATCTGCCCGGGTGAGCGCGGTGAGGACACCGATGGCGCACTGGTCGTTGAACGCCACGACGGCGGTGGGCAGTTCGGCGCCGTCGAGGAGATGGCGGGCGGCCCGCTCACCCGCCGCCTCGGTGTTGTCGCCGTGCAGGATCCTGATGTGCTCGTCGAGGGCGTGGCGGCGCATGGCGGTTCGGTAGCCGCGGCGCCGGTCGGTGGCGATGACGCCCTTGCCGCCGTCGACGTAGGCGATCGACCGATGGCCGAGCCCTGCCAGGTGGTCGACGATCTGGCCGACTCCGTCTTCGTCCGCCGTGCGGACTACGTCCAGTTCGGCGCCCGTGATCCGGCGGCCCACCGCGACCACGGGGACCTTGTGGTGCAGGGCCGTGAGTGTGTCGGCGGGGGCGACCGGGCCGAGGAGGATGAGCGCCTCACTGCGGAAGGCGAGCAGGGTCTCCACGGCGGTCTGCTCGTCGCGGGTGCGGGTCAGGGGACTGAGGACGAGGTCGTAGCCGACCTCCTCGGCGGCCGTGTGCAGGTGCTCGACCAGTTCGGCGTGGAAGGGGCTGTGGATGTCGACCATGACGCCGAGCAGCCGGCTGCGTCGGCTGGCCAGGAGGCTGGCGTTGCGGTCCGCCTTGTAGCCGAGCTCGGCGGCCGCCTGGAGCACGCGCTGCCGGGTGCGCTCGCTGGGGCCGGGCACGCCACGGAGTACCAGGGACACCGAGGCCGTGGACAGGCCCACCCGCGCGGCCACGTCCTCAAGCCGGGGGCGGGAATTCGCGCCCTGGCCGGTACGAGGGGCGGCGGAGGCTGCTTCGTCCACCGATCCTCCTGTCCGGGTCTCCCGGCGCAACACCCCTGATCACGCCCGATAAGCCGGACCGATGGTACCAGCTTCTTAAAACGGTTAAAAAGAGTGAGCGGGCCGCCTCGCCCCGTCCACCGTCATACTTTGCCGCTCACGAACCGGTCGAGTGCCGAGGTGAGCTCCGCGGGTTTCTCCACGGGCAGTTCATGGCCGGCGTCCACGATCCGGACCACCGCGTCCGGGTAGTCCTTGGCCATCCGCAGCATCTGCGAGACCGGCAACTGGATGTCGTGGTAGCCGTGCACCAGGAGCGTGGGGACCTGGATCTCACCGACCCGGTCGAGGACGTCGAAGGCCCGCATGGCCGCGTAGTAGGTCATGACCACGTCCCGCGGCGTGGCCGCGGAGGCCCGGATGTACTCCCGGATCTCTTCGCGGGGGTAGCCGGGGGCGAAGGCCCGCTGGATATTGGCGGCGACGAACAGCTTGAACGGCACGAGGGTCGACGCCGCCATCAGCAGGCCCCTCCCCCGGCTGTACGTCATCCGGCTGATCGAGTTCACGAGCACCAGGCGCTCGATCCGCTCGGGATGACCGAGCGCGAGGGTCTGCGCGATCATCCCGCCCATGGAGTGGCCGATGGGGATGAACCGGTCGACCTCCAGATGGTCGAGGAGGGCGAGCACGTCCCCGCCCAGCTCCTCGATCGTGCCCGGCGCCCCGTCGCTCTCGCCGTGTCCTCGCAGGTCGAGCCGGATCACCCGCCGCTGCTGGGCGAAGTACGTCATCTGGTGGTCCCAGCGGTGCCGGTTGGCCGTCCAGCCGTGGATGAACACCAGGGGCGCGCCGTCGCCGTCGCGGGGGCCCTCGTCGTCGTACGTCAGTCCTGCGCCGTCGACAGCGAGCTGCGGCATCAGTCGTGCCCTCCTGGAGTGCGGTCCGGGTACGGGAGCGGTGCGGGTACGGGAAGTACGGTGCGCGAACGGGCCGGGCACGGTCGCCGAGCGTCCCGGTAGCCGTCATCGCCGCTTGCCGAGGAAGTCGAGGATGTGCCCGAACACGTCGAGGGCGCCGCCCGGGCCGAGGAACTTGTCGAGGTGACCGTAGCCGGGAATCCCGGTGTACGCCACGTCCAGGTGCGGCTGCCGGTCGATTGGCGAGTACCTCCCTCCGGCAGGGCACGTCCGTCGATGAATGGCGGTGCACAGAGCTCTCAGGGCAAGGCCGGGCCTCAGACCGACGGCCCCGGAAAGTAGATGCTCCCGTGCGGCCGGGGGCGGTCGCCGCGTTCATGCGCGGCGTTGGAGCGGTCGGCAGGCGACGGTCGTTCGGCCAGTGCTCGCAGCGTCTGCAGACCGGACAGGACCTCGGAGCGATGGTCCGATCTCTTCATCCACGGTGGCAGCCGGGCCAGCATGGCCCTCGTCGGCCGCATCCCGCCACGTTCGCGCAACTGGGCGCCCACGTAGGCCGACAACGCGTCGACGTGCTCCTCGTTGTAGGCCCACAGAATCTGGCCGACGCACCGGGTCTGAAGCCAGAGCGGCCGCCGGAAAAACGGATCCTCACTACCGCCCAGCACCGCACCGACCAGCCCGGCACCCCGCACCTCGGGCTCCCAGTCCGCGACGGCACCGCACCCTTGGCAAGCCAGACGGCGTGGCTGGAACAAGAGCTCACTGAAGTACCTGGGTGCGGGAAGACCGGGCCGGGGAATCACGAGCGCACAGCCGCCGCATCGCGGACAGACCACCAGCATGCGGCCGGCGAACTCGGCCAACGAGTGTCCTGGGTCGTAGTGGCGGGCAGGACCGGTGCCCGGCTCAGAATCCATGACGGACACATTCCCAGGTTCACGACACCACCCGCGACCGGGTCCGCGACCAGGTCCGCGAACGCGCCCACAGCACGCCAACGGCTCTGAGTCACACGTGAGTTGACGCTGCGGCTCCAGTGAAGAAGCAGCCCGTGAGAGAAACCCGGAGTATCTGCCGCCGAGAAGTCAACCTCCCTATAATTCCCCCTACTTGTGCACTGCGAGCCGGAGATCGATTCGCAGGGGGGGCCGGGGGGCGGCATGAATGATGCAGGTGTTCGAGTAGAAGTGGTCGAGCTGGACGATCTCGGGAATCGAGAAATCAGCGAGGGATCCCGGCTCACCGCTCAACTGGCGGAGCGAAGCACGGAAGTACAGGCGGCGATCAGAGAGGCGTCGGGGATCGCACAGGACTCCCTGGAGAGCCTTCCGGACCGCTCAGGGTGGAAAGTTTCCGGCCTTCAGATCACATTCGGGCTGACTTTGGCCGTGGAGGCCGGGGTCATCCTCTCCAAGGCATCGGGAGAGGCTTCGTTCGAGGTGACTCTCTCCATAGAGCGGGCGGGGTGACCTCGAATGTGCGACACATGCTGGGTGGCCATGTACCGGAACGATCGCCTGCTCGGCGGAGGCCTCCGGTTCACGCACGATCTCGTCATCACGGCGGCGCACTGTCTGGGACGCAACCCCCGGCGAGGTGACACCTTACGGCTGCATACCGCGAAGGCGGTGGTCGACGGAACCGACGAGGAGATGTTCGACGGGACCGTGGTGGAACTCCCCCGTGGCGACATCGCGCTGATCGAGATGCATCTCCCGCGCGGTCCGGGCGGGCACGTTCCCCCGACCACCGCCAGGGCCACGCGCGACGATCCCTGGCGTGCCACGTACCGGCCGACGCTGGAGCTGGGGGCACTCACCGGAACGGTCTCCGTCCCGTCCCTCCCCAAAAAGGCGAGGGACGGCGAAGTCATCGAGGTCATTCAACTGCTCTGTCCCGGAAATCTTGGCAGCCACCGAGGCTATTCCGGCAGTCCAGTCGAACTGGAACCGAGCAGCGCACTTCCGCGTGGTGCCGTCCTGGGAATCCTCTTGCAGCAGCAGCCGAACCGGGCGAAGCCCCAGGAGAGCTCGGACACTTTGTACGCGGTTCCCGTCCAGGAAGCCGTCACCAGATTCGAGAGCCTGAGCGATCGTCATCTACTGGAATGTCTGATCGCGGAGTCATGGCAACAGCAGCCCATTGCCGGCGCCGCGGAAAGCAAGGACGGCAAGGAGGGCAAGGAGGGCAAGGACCAGAAAAAGCGCGGGAATTCCTCCGTGCCCATGGAGCACGCCGACCTCCTCCTCGACATGTGGGGAAAGGCCGACCTCCTGGACGCGCACCAGATCCAGAGCATCCGAACCTGGATGGACGAGCATCGGGAAACCGACGATGATCAAAACCATCTCTGACGCCGTCGCGTACGCGGAGAGGATGCTGTCCGACGAGGACGAACACGTCCTTCCCAGAGAGGAAGCGGACGCGTTCTCCCGGCGCCTCAGGCTCCTCGATCCCGCCTCCGAGCCCCCCGGGCAACTCGCCGAGAGCATCACTCGCCTCTCCCGGCTGCTCAGCCGCCTCGACATGCGTGAGAACGCCCGGGCCGTCATTCAGCGGGCGCTGCGGCACATGGAGCTGGTCGAGGCGGACCAGACCATCTTTCCGCCCTCCGCCTGGAACCAGATAGCCGTCCAACTGGCGCTGCACGGCGAGCTGGACGAAGCCAGGCTCGTCCTGAACTACGCGCTCAGCAGGGCCCGTGACCCCTCCTCGTCGCCTCAGGACGCGTCGCAAGACGTCATCATCCTCACCAACCTGAGCGTCATCAGCCTGCGCTCCGACAACACCGAGTACGCGCAGAGCTGGGCCGAGCGCGCACGGGCCGCGCTGCGCGCCCACCCCGATCACCCACAGGCCGGGAGGCTCGACGTCACCCTGGCGTCGGTGGTCGTGGACATCGCGAAAGAGTGGGGTGACCCGGACCGGCTCGAAGACGCGGCACGGGAACTCGGGGCGTCCGCGCTGCGGCTCCTCGCAGAGGGCGGCGAGGGGCAGCCCGAAGTACTGAGCGCCCTCGCCACCCTCGCCGACGCGAAACTGACCCTCGCGCGCACCGCCGGGTCCATGAACGACATTCACACGGCACTCGGCGTCCTGGAACGGGTCGCCCAGAAGACCATGGTGTTGTTCGGCGCGGAGAGTCCGCTCGCCCTGTCCACCCAGGCGAACCTGGCACGGGCCAGATTCGAGCTCGCGCGGTTCTCTCGGTCGAAAGACGCCAACGCTCACATCAAGAGCGCCGTGGAATCCCTCGACTCCGTCGTCCAGTCGACGTTCACGGCGCTGGGAGAGCATCACCCGCAGAGCATCGCCGCGGCGGACAACCTGGCAACGGCCCGGGACGACGCGAAGGCCGTGGTGGGCCTGCGGGAGAACATCGCCCACTTCTACCGCCCCCGCGACAACGAGCGCCGCAACTTCGCCAAGTCCGAGGCCATCAGGCGGGAGAAGGACCTGATCCGCATCATCGCGTTCGGCGGCGCCTCCTACTTCATGGGGCCACTGGACCGCTACAAACCCGACATAGAGGAGAGACTGACCCGGGGCACGAAGGTCAAGGTGATCATCAGCAATCCCTGGAACAGCATCGCGTCGTACTTCCTGGTCGGCGAGACGGAAGAGCCCGGCGAGGCCACTACGGTGAACAGCCCGGACGTCGCCATGCGCCATATCCAGGACGGCGACTACATGCAGACATTCCGACCCGTCATCACCAGTTACCGGCGCCTGCGCGAGACGTACGGGGAGCTCATCGAGCTGCGCATCGCCCCCATGGACATCCCGGGCACGAGCCTGCTCACCTCCGAAGTAGGCTTCTTCGAGCCCTACATGACCGCCGACCCACGGCACCGGACACGCCGGGGTCTGAAGACGTTCGAGATCGAGTTCGGCCAGATCAGCCACTTCTACGGCGTCGACGACCGGGCATTCGACGAGTACTGGACCATCTCGTACACGGTCGACGAGTACGAGGCGGCGGAGGAGGACTTCAAGTGGCTGCTGCGACGGCGTCTTGAGATCCTGTGGGCGACCATGTCGGGTAGGTCGACGTGAAGTTGGCGGCGTTTCCGTCGCCCTCGACACAGGCCCGCAACCGCCCCTCCCCGCGCTCGTAGAGCTCGAAGAAGGATCCGAGGCGCCGCTCCTCGCCGTCGTCGATGACCACGGCGCCACCGTCCGGGTCGACGAAGAAGTAGTTCCCGCTCCTTGTGGAGTTGCGGTAGACGCGAAGCTCCACACCACGGTCGGCGGCCGCCTTGGAGCATCGCCGCACGACCTCCTCGAACTCCCCAGGTCCGAGCGCCAGTACGTCGCGGTTGTCGGCTCCGTAGTTGGTCTCCGACATCTCGTAGACCTTCCAGATGTCCGGCAGAAAGGGGTCGTCCTCGATCAGGTCGAGGACTCGGTCGGCGCCCCGTGCGTTCAGTCTGGTCACCACCGTGCCGAGTTTGATCCTCACCGACGGATGTGACCTGCGGGCCTGTCCGAGCAGGGCGATCACTCGCTCACGGTGGCGTGCGTGCCCGATGCGCATCGCGGCGTGCTCGCCGGGATCGGCCGACTCCAGGGGCAGAGCGATCCAGGAGAGGTGCGGGAGGATCTTCTCCATGGTGGGAATCGGCGCCAGTCCATTCGTGGACAGCACGATCTTCGGACCCGGTTCGCCCGGCGCGTACGGCGCTCCGAGTGCGGCCGCCAGTCGTGCCAGGTAGGGCAACAGCGTCGGCTCTCCCCCGGAGATCACCACGCCCTTGACGCGTTCGGCCCGCAGGATCTCGACCACACGGAAGGCGTCGTCCTCCCCCATGGTCGGAAGGTCGTGGCGAGGGCCGTAACAGAAGAGGCAGGCGAGATTGCAGCGCCCCAGCGGACGGAAATCCACATAGTCGGGCAGGCACCTCTGGCGTTGGATCATTGGGGGAGCCAGCTCCAAGCATGGGGCGAACAGTTGCGGACGTGACGATAGTTGAAGGCGGGGGCTCCACATGTGAGCGACAGCCCCACGTCCGTGGTATCCGCCTTCCCTTCCCGGACTTCCCTTCCCGGCCGGCAACTCCCGTCGCCGCGCTGGGCACTGCCCCGGACCCGGCCCCACGAATGTGTGCCAGAGGTGTTGACCCAGGTTCTGAAAACGTTTTAACTTCCCTTCACTCCATACCCGCAGCCGAGGAGGCTCCGTGGCAGCTCTGCTGCGCGAGCGCCCTGGGAAATCGACGGTGAGCCGCTCTTCCCGTCGCCCGTTAGGCGCTCCAGCGAAGCGAAAAGGTTTTCACCGACGCCGGAGCCGGACGCTGTTCCTGCTGATGGTGCCCGGGCTCGTGTACTTCCTGGTGTTCCACTACGGAGCGCTGGTCGGCAACCTCATCGCCTTCAAGGACTACGTGCCCTTCGACGGCATCTGGGGCAGCCCCTGGGTCGGCACCGGCAACTTCCAACGGATGTTCGAGGACGGCGCGTTCTGGGAAGCGGTCCTCAACACCCTCTGGATCGCGGTCCTCCAGCTCGTCTTCTACTTCCCCGTCCCGCTCGCCCTGGCCCTGCTGCTGCACAGCCTCACGTGGAGCACCGTCCGCCGCTTCGTGCAGTCGGTGGCGTATCTGCCGCACTTCATCTCGTGGGTGATCGTCGTCGCCCTGTTCCAGCAAGTCCTCGGCGACACCGGCATGGTGAACAGTTATCTCGGCGACGCGGGGCTGAGCACCGTCGACATCATCGGCAACCCCGACGCCTTCAAACCGCTGGTCGTCGCCCAGGTGATCTGGAAGGACGCCGGCTGGGGCACGATCATCTTCCTCGCCGCGCTGGCGCAGGTCGACGAGCAGCAGTACGAGGCCGCCGCGATCGACGGCGCGGGACCCTGGCGGCGCTTCTGGCACGTCACGCTGCCCGCGATCCGCCCGGTGGTCGTCCTGCTGCTCATCATGCGCCTGGGCGAGATCCTCTCCGTCGGCTTCGAGCAGATGCTGCTCCAGCGCGACGCGGTGGGACCCGAGGCCGCCGAGATCATCGACACCTTCGTCTACTACCAGGGCATCGTCGGCGGCGACTACGGATTCGCGGCCGCGGCGGGCCTGTTCAAGGGCGTCATCGGCGCCCTCCTCGTCTACGCGGCCAACAAGGTCGCCCACCGCCTCGGCGAACAGGGGGTCTACAAGTGAGCGCCCAGGTACGGCCCGGCTGGATGGAGAAGCCGAGGCCCGTCACCCAGGTTGCCAAGGCGGTGGCTCTCGTCGCGGTCGTCCTGCTGGTCTGTGTCCCGTTCCTGGTCATCCTGTCGACCTCGCTCGCCTCGCAGCGTGAGGTGGTCGCGGGCGGCGGCTGGGTGCTCTGGCCACAGGACCCGACCTTCAAGGCGTACGAGGACATCCTCGCCGGCGGCGTCGTCACCCACGCCCTCGGCGTGAGTGCGGGAGTGACCGTCATCGGCACGCTGCTGAGCCTCGCCTGCACGGTGACCCTCGCCTACGCCCTGTCCCGCCCCGGCGTCTTCGGCGGCAAGCCGGTTCTGCTGCTGGTGCTGTTCACGTTCCTCTTCCCGCCGGGCATGATCCCCGGCTTCCTGGTGGTCAAGGAACTCGGCCTGCTCGACTCCTACGCCTCACTGGTCCTGCCCGTGCTCGTCAACGTCTTCAACCTGGTCGTCCTGCGCGGCTTCTTCCAGGGCGTACCCGAGGAGCTGTACGAGGCCGCACGGCTCGACGGCGCGGGAGACTGGCGGGTGCTGTGGTCGATCGTGCTTCCGCTGTCGAAGGCGGCGCTCGCGGTCGTGGGCCTTTTCTACGCGGTGGCGTACTGGAACTCCTGGTTCTACGCCTCGCTCTATCTGGAGAGCGACCACTGGCCGCTGCAACAGGTGCTGCGCACCTATGTCGTGGCAGGTTCCGGGCTCACCGACACGACGACCGGAGAGGCCGCCGTCAACGCGCCGCAGACGATCCAGATGGCGGTCCTGGTGATCGCCACCGTACCGATCCTGCTCGTCTACCCCTTCCTGCAGAAGTACTTCACCAAGGGCGTGCTCACCGGCGCCATCAAGAGCTGACTCACCATCACGAGCCGTAAAACGAAAGGTCGTTCGCTCATGTCCAGCATGTCCCGACGCGTCCTCCTGCGTTCCATGGCCGCCGGTGGTGCCGCGGTCTCCGTCCCAGGCCTGCTGACCGCCTGCTCAACCGGATCCGGTGACGGCGATGTCTCCAACGCGGGCAAGAAGCTCGCCCCGTGGCCTGCCTACACGGCAGCCGCCGGACCGAAGCCGGACCTCGCCCCCACCGACGCCGGGGTCCAGGCCGGCTACACCTCCTACCCCTCCGACCTGGTCACCTCGGTAGCACGTACCCCGGGTGACGGCTCCACCGTCAAGGTCATGTCCGTCAGCTTCGGCGTTCCCCCGAAGGGAGCGGCTCAGAACCAGTACTGGAGGGCGGTCGAGAAGGCTCTGGGCGTCAAGATCGAGTTCACCGTCATCTCGCAGGCCGACTACCAGAAGAAGATGGCCACGGTGACGGCCGGCGACCCCGAGTCACTGCCCGACATCATCAACATCTTCTCCGGATTCGCCCTGCCCCGCGAAGCACAGTTCGTGCGGAGGCGCGCCGAGGACCTGACACCGTTCCTGTCCGGCGAAGCCGTCAAGGACTACCCCAACCTGGCCGGCATCCCCACCCACGCGTGGCGCGACATGGGGCGCATCGGAGGACGCGTCTACGGCATTCCCCTCGAACGCCCGCTGCCCGGCTCCACGTTGTGGCTCAACCAAGGCTCCTTCACCGACGCCGGGATGAAGGAGGGCTGGACCTCCCAGGATTTCGCCGCCGTCGCCAAGCGGGCCACCCACGGCAAGACCTACGCACTGGGCGCCGCGACGGGCTCCCTGTTCGGAAACGCCGTGCACTCGGCGGCCCACAGGGCGCCGACGGGCTGGGCGGTGGACAAGAAAGGCGCCTTCCACGCCAACTACACGGACGACCGCTACAAGGCGGCCATCGCCTTCCAGGCCCAGCTGCGCAAGAACGGCTCCTACCACCCCGATGCCACCTCGCTGTCGTCGGCGGACCTGAGCACGCTGTTCCTCAACGGAACAGCCGGCTCCATGCAGAACGGCTTCGGCGCCTACCAGGCCCTGTACCCCGACTCCGAAGGCCTGCTGACGCCGGCGCCGTCGCTCCCCTACAGCGTGGACGGCACCCCCGGCGGAGTCGTCGCCGCTCGCCGCTCCTTCGGCTACACCATCCTCAAGAAGGCCAAGAAGGAGCGCATCCAGCTCCTGCTCCGCATCCTCGACTACCTGGCCGCCCCGTTCGGCACGAAGGAATGGGAACTGCTGCACTACGGACTGGAAGGCCCCCACTTCAGCCGGGGCAAGGACGGCTCGCCGCAGCCGACCAAGCTCGGTGAGGTCGAGAACATCACCAATCTGCCCTTCAAGTACCTGGCCGAAGGACCCCAGGTGCTCTTCGTGCCGGGGAGGCCCGAGGCCGTACGCGCCCTGCACGCCTGGCAGCAGAAGGTGGTGCCCCTAGCCCTCCGCGACGCGTCGTACGGGCTGCAGTCCAGCACCTACACCGCCCAGGGCACCACCCTCAGAGCCTTGGTGGAGGACGCGGTCACCGCCGTGATCGCCGGCCGTTCCCCCATGTCCGAGTTCGACGCCGCCGTGAAGACATGGCGCTCCCGCGGCGGCGACAGAATGGCCGAGGAATACGCCAAGGACTACGCCGCCAACGCGTGAGGCGGCGGGCACGGGCGGCCACGGCACAGGTAGCCACGGCACAGGCGAAAGAGAGACGGGGAACGACATGGCGGCAAAGGGGCGGGTCACGATCCGCGAGGTGGCGGAGCGAGCGGGCGTGTCCGTGGCCACGGTCTCGCGCGTGCTCAGCGGCAACTATCCGGTGCCGCCGGCCACCCGCACCAGGGTGCTGCGCGCGGCTCGGGCCCTCGACTACGTGGCCAACGCCCACGCCCGCGCCCTGGTCGGCGGCGGCCGCAAGATGGTCGCCGTCGTCCTGCGCCAGGTCACCAGCCCCTTCTACGCCCATGTCGCCGAGGGCGTCGAGGCGGAGGCGGCCGAGCGCGGTTGGCTGTGCCTGGTAGGCACCACAGGCGGGGACCCGCAGCGGGAGATGGACTTCGTCCAGCTCATGCGCGAGGAAGGTGCCCGTGTGGTGATCCTCGTCGGCGGGGTCGTCGAGGACGACGCCTACCGCGAGCGCGTCACCCACTACGCGCAGGCACTCGATGCCGCCGGCGCCCGGCTCGTGCTCTGCGGACGCCCCGCCCCCGACCCCGACATCCCGGCGCTGGTCGTCGAGTTCGACAACGAGGCCGGGGCCCACGCCCTCACCAGCCATCTCCTCTCCGCGGGACACCGCAGAATCGTCTTCCTCGGAGGGCTGCCGGGCAACACGGCCCTCGACGCGCGCGTCTCCGGATACCGGGCCGCGCTCGCCGAACACGGCCTGCCGCCCGAGGCCGCCCACGTCGTCGACTGCGGTCTCGGCCGCGGCGCCGGACTCCGGGCGATGACCGAACTGCTCAAGGGCGACCACGACTTCACCGCGGTCTTCGCCGGTGACGACATGGTCGCCGCCGGGGCGATCCGCGCCCTCGCCGACGCCGGACGGAGCGTCCCGGACGACATCTCGGTCGTCGGCTACAACGACATCCCGCTCGCCGAGGACTTCAACCCACCGCTGACCACGGTCCGCACCCCGTCCGAGGAACTGGGACGGGCCGCCGTGCGCATCGCCCTGCGTGACCCCGAACAGGCCGCGGGCGCCCACCACTTGCTAGGCACCCACATCGTCGTACGCGACAGTGTCGCCGCGCCCCCACCAGGGCGCGACACCTTCTGACAGACGGAGGGCCCACCCCCGCATGACCGCGCCGCATCTCTCGGCCGACTCCAGCCAACTGCCGCTCCCCGACCCCTCGCTCTCCCCTCTCACCGGCTACACCCGCGCCCACTGGGAAGCAGCGGCCGACCGCCTGCTGGCCGGCCTGCTCCCTTACGCCTCACCCGGGTTGGCCCAGTACCGTCTTCCCGGCCCGGCCAGCCACTCCGGCCCCTGGTCCGACGGGCTGGAGGGGTACGCCCGCTCCTTCCTGCTCGCCGCGTTCCGTATCGCCGGCTCCGACGGGCAGGCCGGCCCCGGCCTGATCGAGCGGTACGCGTCCGGGCTCGCCGCGGGCACCGATCCGTATGGTGACGAGCGCTGGCCGCCCGTCACCGACCGCGCCCAGCCCATGGTGGAGGCCGCGTCCGTCGCGATCGCCCTGCACGAGACCCGCCCGTGGATCTGGGACCGGCTGGACGACGGCGTACGCCAGCGGGTCGCCGACTGGCTCGGCGGATTCGTCGGCGCGCGCGTGAACGACTCCAACTGGCGGCTCTTCCAGGTCATCACGGAGGAGTTCCTGGCCTCCGTCGGCGCCCCGCACGACCGCGCCGAGATCGACGCGGGGCTCGCCCGCCTGGAGGACTGGTACCGGGGCGGCGGCTGGTACACGGACGGCGACGGGCAGAAATTCGACTATTACAACGCCTGGGCGCTGCACCTGTATCCGGTGCTGTGGGCGCGTATCGCGGGATCCCGGGCCGACAGCGGACTGGTCGCGACGCACCGCGCCCGCCTGCGTGAGTTCCTCGGCACGCACCAGTACTTCTTCGGCTCCGACGGCGCGCCCGTGCACCAGGGCCGGTCCCTGACCTACCGGTTCGCCACCACCGCTCCCCTGTGGGCAGGTGCCCTCGCCGACGCCACGCCTCTGCCGCCCGGCCGCACCCGCCGGCTGGCCTCCGGCGCTCTGAAGCACTTCGCCGACCACGGAGTGCCCGACGAGCAGGGACTGTTGAGCCTGGGCTGGTACCGGCCCTTTCTCCCGGTCACTCAGCGCTACTCGGGCCCCGCCTCCCCGTACTGGGCGAGCAAGGCGTTCCTGGGACTGCTGCTGCCCGCCGACCACCCGGTGTGGACGGCGGCCGAGGAGCCCGGCCCTGTCGACACCGCGGACCGATGTCTGGCCCTGCCCGCACCGGGATGGCTGCTGCATTCCACCGCCGCCGACGGGATCGTACGACTGGTCAACCACAGCAGCGACCGACTGCCGCCCCCGCCCGCCGCATCCCAGGACAGCCCCCACTACACAAGGCTCGCGTACTCGAATGCCGTCGCGCCCGAGACCCCGTCCGCCGACGAGCCGCCCGGCCCCGACAACCACATCGCCCTGGTGGGCCTCTCCGGGACCTCCCGCCGGGGCCGCATCCATCGGCTGTACGTCCACGGGCGTCAGGCGGCGTCGTGGCACGCCCCTCTCGAAGTGCCTGAGCACGAACCGGGCATCCGCATGACAACAGCCAGCGCGGTGCACGGCCCCTGGGAAGTGCGGGTGCACCGTGTGCAGGCCCCGGCGGGCGTCGGCATCCGCGAAGGCGGCTGGGCGGTGGCCTGCGACAGCGCTCCGCCCACCGAGGAAACCGGTGCGGGCTGGGCTCTGGCCCGCCGGGATGACGGATTGACCAGCGTGCTCGTGGGCCTGCTCGGGTGGGACGACCGCGACGTGCCGGTCCGCGGCAGTGTTGTGCACGCGCGCGACCGCAACGCCTACGGCCGCTATTCGACGACACCTGTCCTCACGTTGCCTCAGCATGTCGGCGGTACGCGCCTGCTGGTGACCCTGGTGGTCCTCACCGCCGATCCGGCCGTGTACCGCGACCTTCAAGCCCTGCGATCCGGCACACGGGCCCGTGCGGCAGCGGACGGGACCGTGCGAATCCGTTTCCCGGACGGGGCGATCGAACAGATGGCGGCCGAGGCCCTCGTCCCGCCGACGGGACCCTCTGGTCTCAGCGCCCCGGAGCGCCGGCGCGCAGGCCGTCCATGACGAGGTCCAGGAGCCGCCCCGCGCGGGTCTGCCAGTCCCCGTGAGGGTCGATCTGCCAGAGGCCGCCGATGGCGAGGAGGAAGTCGTCGGGGGTCACGCCGGGGCGGATGGTGCCGACTTCGTCGTTCGCCTTCAGCAGAAGCGCGATGGCCTCGCTCACCGGGCCGTGCCCCGGTTTGGCCGGGCTGCCGGGCGCGCTGGTCGCCTGCCGCATCGCGTCGGCCAGGCCGGCCTTGGCCATGGCGTACTGGGCCAGGCGGTCCATCCATTCACGCAGCGCCTGGTCCGGTGCGCGGGTCCGCAGCAACTGGGCCGCGGCATCGGCGACCTGCTGCATCTCGTAGCGGTAGACCTCCAGCACGAGGGCTTCGCGGCTGGGGAAGTTGCGATAGAACGTCCCCTGCCCGACGCCGGCCTTCTTCGCGATCGAGCTCAGCGGGACGTCTGCCGAGCGGGTCAGCTCCGACAGCGCCACTTCCAGGATGCGCTCGCGATTCCGCTGCGCGTCCGAGCGCAGCGGCGCGTCCCGTCTGTCCTCGTTGGCCTGCACTCGTCCTCCTTCCGGGAATCACGGCAGCGATCGACCTTGCTAAGCGGACAACTGTCCGATAGGTTCTCGGTGAGCGGACAGCTGTCCGATTAGGTCCACCCTAGCGGCAGACCCGTCGGTACGGGCAGTCGGAACCGATCGCCGACCTGCGGGGGCGGGCACCGGACAGCTCAAGGATCCCGAGCCCGCCACCGCCACGTACAGCACCATCTCCTCACGATCCCGGCCGGGTTCGTCCCGTTCGACTTCGACGCGCACGACCCACGCGAAAGAAGGCTGATCATGGCCCCAGCGCCATCGACGTACAGCGTCATCACCTTGAACGTCAACGGCGAGAAGTACACACTGCCCGTCGACCACCGCACCACCCTGCTCGACGCGCTGCGCGAGCATCTCGATCTCACCGGATCCAAGAAGGGCTGCGACCAGGGCCAGTGCGGCGCTTGCACAGTGCTGCTCGACGGACGCCGGGCCGTCTCCTGTCTCCAGCTCGCGGTGGCCGCCGAGGGGCGCGCGATCACCACCATCGAGGGTGTCGCGGACGGTGAGCAACTGCATCCCGTACAACAGGCGTTCCTCGACCTCGACGGCTACCAGTGCGGCTACTGCACACCGGGGCAGATATGTTCGGCCCTCGGGGTGATCGAGGAGCACGCGGCGGGCTGGCCGAGCGCCGTCACCGCCGACGTACGGCCCGAGGCGGGTACGCCGTCCCTCAGCGCCGAGGAGATCCGGGAGCGCATGAGCGGCAACCTCTGCCGCTGCGGCGCGTACGTTTCCATCGTCCAGGCAGTCGCTCAGGCGGCCGAGACCCACACGGCCCAGTCGCACACGACGGAGACCGGGACGGCGGAGACCGGGACGGCCGAAGGCCGCTCGGACGAGGCCAAGGAGGCGGCGGCATGAGGGAGTTCGGCTATGAGCGTGCCGTCGACGTATCCGGCGCGGTCACGCTGCTCGACACCGACCCCGACGCGCGCTTCCTCGGCGGCGGCACCAATCTCGTCGACCTGATGAAGACCGGCGTGGAACGTCCCGCGCGGCTCGTCGACGTACGTGAACTCCCCCTCGACCGGATCGAGTCGGCGCCGGGCGGCGGTCTCCTCATCGGCGCGACCGTCACCAACAGCGATCTCGCCGCCCATCCCGAAGTGCGGCGCCGTTACCCGGCGTTGGCACAGGCGGTCCTGGCCGGCGCGTCGGGGCAGCTGCGCAACATGGCCACGGTCGGCGGGAATCTGCTCCAGCGCACCCGCTGCGGCTATTTCGCGGACGTGACCAAGCCGTGCAACAAGCGTCTCCCCGGCAGTGGTTGCCCCGCCATCGAGGGCGAGCACCACAACCACGCGATCCTCGGCGCCTCCGAGCACTGCGTGGCGACCCACCCCTCGGACATGGCGGTGGCGCTGGCCGCCTTCGACGCCGTCGTCTCGTACGAAACCGCCGACGGTCCGGGCGAGTTGCCCCTCACGGACTTCTATCTCCCCGTGGGTGACACCCCGCACCTGGAGACCGCCCTGCCGTCCGGCGCCCTGATCACCGGCATCACACTGCCCCCGGCCCCGGTCGCCGCCCTCTCCCGCTACCGGAAGGTGCGCGAGCGCGCGTCCTACGCCTTCGCGATCGGCTCGATCGCCGCCGCCCTCGACGTCCGGGACGGGATCGTTCGTGATGTGCGCCTCGCCTTCGGCGCGGTGGCGTCCCGGCCGTGGCGGGCCACGGCCGCCGAACGCGCGCTGACCGGCGCACCGGCCGACGCCGAGAGCTTCGCCGCCGCCGCGGACGCCGAACTGGCGGCCGCCGAGCCACTGCCGCACAACGGCTACAAGGTGACGCTGATACGCAACCTCGTGGTGGCCGTGCTCACCGAACTCGCCGAGGAGGCCGCCCGATGACCACCACAACGACCGGGACCAGGGCGGTGAACGGCTCCGTCGGCACCGCGCACACCCGTGTGGAGGGCCGCGACAAGGTCACCGGCGCGGCCCGCTACGCGGCGGAAATCCCCTTCGACGAGCTCGCCCATGGCTGGCTGGTGGTGTCCACCATCACCCGGGGCCGCATCCGCTCGCTGGAGACCGCCCCCGTCCTCGAGATGCCGGGCGTGCTCACCGTCCTGCACCACCAGAACGCCTCGCGCGTCGACGCCGACTACATCGGGATGCTGGGCACCCCGGACCCGACCGCGGCCGTCTTCCAGCACGACCGCGTGCCGCACATGGGCTGGCCGGTGGCGCTGGTCGTAGCCGAGACACCCGAGCAGGCCAGGGAGGCCGCCGAAGCGCTCGTGGTGCGGTACGAGGACGAGCCGCACGACGTCGCGTTCTCCGGCGAACGCCCGGACGCGTACGCGGCGGAAGGCCACATGCCGGCGGTGACGGAAAAGGGGGACCTGGACTCCGAACTCGCCGCGTCCGCCGTCGTCGTGGACGCGGAGTACACCACGCCGGAAGAGCACCACAGCCCGATGGAGCCCCATGCGGCGACAGCCCGCTGGGACGGCGGCCGGCTCGAAGTCCTCGACTCCAACCAGGGCACGACCTGGGTCCAGGGCGAGCTCGCGAAAATGTTCTCACTCGACCCGGGTTCGGTGCGGGTACGGTCCGAACACGTGGGCGGCGGCTTCGGCAGCAAGGGCCTGCGGGCGCACCAGGTCGCCGCCGTGATGGCTGCGACCGCCCTCCAGCGCCCGGTGCGCGTCGTCCTGACCCGCCGTCAGATGTTCTCGCTCACCGGCTACCGCAGCCCTACGACACAGCGGATCAGGCTCGGCGCCGACGCCGACGGGCGGCTGCGCGCGCTGGAGCACCGCTCCCTGAGCCTCACCTCGACCGTGCACGAGTTCGTCGAGCCGAGCGCCGGGGTGGCACGGGTGATGTACGACGCCGACGCCCACCACACGGCCAACCGGCTCGTACGACTCGACGTGCCGACCCCGACGTGGATGCGCGCACCGGGTGAGGCACCTGGGTCGTTCGCGCTGGAGGCGGCGCTCGACGAGCTCGCCGAGAAGTGCGGCATCGACCCGATCGAACTGCGCACACGCAACAAGCCCGAGCGGGGACCCGTTTCCGGGCTGCCGTTCAGCAGCCACAACCTGCTCGCCTGCTTCCAGGAGGGTGCCCGCAGGTTCGGCTGGACGGACCGGGACCCGCGTCCCGGCCTGCGGCGGGACGGGCGCTGGCTGCTCGGCACCGGCACAGCGGCGGCCTCCTTCGGCGCGGGAGCGATGCCGTCCACGGCGGTCGCGACGGCGGAGGCGGACGGCACCTTCACCGTGCGGATCGCCGCGGCGGACATCGGAACCGGGGCGCGGACCGCGCTCACCCTGGTCGCCGCCGACGCGCTGGAGGTGACACCGGACCGCGTCCATGTGCGTATCGGGGACAGCGACTTCGGCCCGGCGATGATCGCCGGAGGCTCGATGGGGACCCGGTCCTGGGCGTGGGCGGTCACGGCCGCTGCCGCCGAGCTGAGGGAGCGGCTCACCCTGGGCACCAGCATTCCGCCGGAGGGGATCACGGTACGGTCGGACACCTCCGCGGCCATCGGCGCCCTCGCCCAGAAGGAACGGCACTCCTTCGGGGCGCAGTTCGCCGAGGTCGCCGTGGACGTCACCACCGGCGAGGTGCGCGTGCGGCGCATGCTCGGCATCTTCGCGGCGGGCCGGATCGTCAACCCGCTCACGGCCCGCAGCCAGTTCGTCGGCGGGATGACCTGGGGCATCTCCATGGCCCTGCACGAGGAGGCGGTCAGGGACCAGGCCTCGGGCGGTCACTACGGCGCCGATCTCGCGGGCTACCACGTCGCCGCGCACGCCGACGTTCCGCAGATCGAGGCGGACTGGGTGGACGACCCCGACCCCGACGACCCGGTCGGCATCAAGGGCATCGGCGAGGTCGGCATCGTGGGCGCCGCGGCGGCGATCGCCAACGCGGTCTGGCACGCGACCGGCGTGCGCCACCGGCACCTCCCCATCCGGCCCGACCGCGTCCTGTCGGCCGGAGCCGCGGCAGAGGGCGAGCGGGATGCTTGACATCGCCGACGAGCTGAACCGGTGGATCGAGCAGGGCCGGGACTTCGCCGTCGCCACCGTCGTGGCCGTGAGCGGCAGCGCGCCGCGCGGTCCCGGCGCCGCTCTCGCCGTCGACAGCGAGGGCACGGCCATCGGTTCGGTCTCCGGCGGCTGTGTGGAAGGGGCGGTGTACGACCTGTGCGTCCAGGCGCTCCACGACGGCGAGACGGTGCGTGAGCGGTTCGGCTACAGCGACGAGGACGCCTTCGCGGTGGGGCTGACCTGCGGCGGGGTCATCGAGGTGCTGGTCACCCCCGTCGGTGCCGACGCACCGGGCAGGACGGTGTTCGAGGCGGCGCTGTCGGCTGCCGCCGAGGGCCGGGCGGTGGGGCTCGCCCGCGTGACGCGGGGGCCGGTCGAACTGCTGGGCAGGGCACTGCTCGTCCACTCCGGCGGACCGTACGAGGGCGGTCTCGGCGGGCATCCGCGGCTGGACCGCACGGCGGTGGCGGAGACCCGTGCCCTTTTGGAGGCGGGGCGCAGCGGGGAGTTCGTCGTCTCGGAGAGTGGATCGCGCTGCGGAGCCCCCCTGACGTTGTTCGTCGAGTCACGCCTGCCGCCGCCTCGCATGATCGTCTTCGGTGCCGTCGATTTCGCGGCGGCGCTGGTGCGGGCCGGCGGGTTCCTCGGCTACCACGTGACGGTGTGCGACGCGCGGCCGGTCTTCGCCACGCGCGTCCGCTTCCCGGAAGCCGATGACATCGTCGTCGACTGGCCGCACCGTTACCTCCAGCAGACCCCGACCGACGGCCGCACGGTCGTGTGCGTGCTCACCCACGACGTCAAGTTCGACATCCCCCTGCTGGAGGTGGCCCTCCGGTTGCCGGTCGCCTTCGTCGGCGCGATGGGCTCGCGCCGCACCCATGAGGACCGCGACCGGAGGCTGCGTGAAGCCGGCCTCACCGAGCGGGAGTTGGCCCGACTGCGCTCCCCGATCGGCCTCGACCTCGGCGCCCGTACGCCCGAGGAGACCGCCCTGTCCATCGCCGCGGAGATCGTCGCGGCGCGACACGGCGGCTCGGGCGTTCCGCTGACCGGCTCGGCGACGCCGATTCACCATGACACGGGCGAGCGGGAGACCAGTGCGCCCGGGGAGCACGCGGCCGCATGACGCGGGCCCCGGCCTCGGAGCCCCGGGGCGGGGCTCCGGGGAAGCGGCACCCGCGGCTACCTACGATCGGCGGCGGGGTTTCCCGCGCTTGCCGCTCTTGGGGGCGGCGGAACCACTCCGCGGGTTCTTGCGTGCCGGCTGCCCCGCCGTGGACTTCCGCCGTGCGCCGACAGCATCGGGGCGCTTGCGCTTCGGCTGCTCCGGGGGCGGTGTGCGCCCGCGTGTGCTGTTGACCGTCCGCCCCCGGACGATCCCGATGAAGTCCTCGACCAGGTCGGTGGTCGCGTCCTCGGGCCACGACAGCGCGACGCTCGACTGTGGTGCGTCCACGACCGGCCGGTACGTGAGATCCCTGCGGTGGTGCAGGCGGGCCAGCGACTGGGGAACGACGAGGAGGCCCACGCCCGCCGCCACGAGTTCGATGGCGTCCGCCGTCGTGGCGGGTCGCTCGATGGCGGGCCGTCCCGGCCGCTGCTCCCAGTCGAGAACGTCGTCGAGGGGGTGCAGCACGATGTCGTCGGCGAGATCCTCCGCGGACACCTCCTCCGCGGCCGTCACGACGTGATCTTTGGGCGCCACGACCACCGAGGTCTCGGTGTAGAGGGGGATCGCGCTGAACACCGTACGGTCGACCGGCAGCCGTACCAACCCCGCGTCGGCGCCGCTGCCACGCAGCACATCGGATGCCTCGGCCGCCGCCACCGCGACGAGGTGCAGCGGGACATCGGGCAGGCGCTCGTTCCAGGTCCGCACCCACTTGCCCGGCGTCACCCCCGGGACATACGCGAGCCGGAACGATGGGGATTCCTCCGAGCCTGTCACTCCGCCAGGTTACCGGGCGTGGTCGGACGTCCCGTACACGGTCGATAGTCTGGACACCATGAAGTCGCACCAGAACACCCAGACGATGAAGCCCGCCACCGCGGCCAAGAAGCTGGGTGTGTATCTCGAGGCCACCCCCGACGAGTTCCGGGAGGGTGTCGTCTCACGCTCCGAGCTGAACGCGCTCCAGGCCGATCCGCCGGAGTGGCTGCGCGAGCTGCGACGCGACGGACCGCACCCCCGCCCGGTGGTCGCGGCGAAGCTGGGCGTCTCCATCGCGGGTCTCGCACGCGGCGGGGTCACCGAGCCTCTCACCACCGAGCAGATCGAGGCGTTGAAGGAAGACCGGCCCGAGTGGCTGGAGAAGGAGCGCGCCACCCAGGCGGAAGTCCGCAAGGAAGCGGCTCGCATCAAGAAGAAGAACGCCGAACGCGCCGATCAGCCCGACCGGCCGCGCTCCTGACCCCGCCTTCGGCGGCGAACACTGATCACGAACCGGCAAGGAAGCTCAACCGCACCTGACGGCTCGGATTGTCCTTGTTCGTGTCGACCAGACACACCGACTGCCATGTCCCCAACTCCAGGCGGCCGCCCAGGACCGGCAGAGTGGCATGCGGAGGCACGATCGCCGGAAGTACGTGGTCACGGCCGTGGCCGGGACTGCCGTGGCGATGCTGCCAGCGATCGTCTGCGGGGAGCAGGGAGTGCAGAGCGGCGAGGAGATCGTCGTCGCTGCCGGCGCCGGTTTCGATGATCGCGACTCCGGCGGTGGCGTGGGGCACGAAGATGTTCAGCAGGCCGTCGCGGTCGCCCGCCACCTCCCTGAGGAAGGCCTCGCATTCATGGGTGAGGTCGACGACCGTTTCCGAGGATCCGGTGGCGACGTTCAGGACGCGGGTGGTGAAGGCATCGGACATGAGTCAATCCTCCCGCATCGAGGTTGCGCGCCCGGCAGACACCCACTTCGTCGCGCGTGGACGCGGACGGCGCCGACGGGAAGATCCGGGCTTCCGGTCCAGTTAGTAGAAGCGTGAACGAAACCGGAGTGCAGGACGCGGCACAAGAAGTCGACGTGATCGTCGCAGGCGCTGGACAGGCCGGACTGTCCAGCGCCTATCACCTGCGGCGCACCGGCTTCGAGCCGGAGCGGGACTTCGTGATCCTGGATCACGCGCCGCGGCCCGGCGGCGCCTGGCAGTTCAGGTGGCCGTCGCTCACGTACGGCAAGGTGCACGGGATGCACTCGCTGCCGGGCATGGAGCTCACGGACGCGGATCCGGCCCGGCCGTCGTCCGAGGTCATCGCGGAGTACTTCGACGCCTACGAGCGCACTTTCGGCCTGGGCGTGCGGCGGCCCGTGGACGTGCGGACGGTGCGCGAGGGGGACGGGGGGCGGCTGCTCGTCGAGACCTCGGCGGGGACATGGTCGACGCGGGCACTGATCAACGCGACGGGCACCTGGGACCGTCCGTTCTGGCCCCGCTATCCCGGCCAGGAGACCTTCCGGGGGCGGCAGTTGCACACGGCGCAGTACCCCGGCCCGGAGGAGTTCGCCGGTCGGAGGGTGGTTGTCGTGGGCGGTGGCGCCTCCGGTACGCAGCATCTGCTGGAGATCGCGCCGTACGCGGCCGAGACCACCTGGGTGACCCGGCGGCCGCCGGTCTTCCGCGAGGGCCCCTTCGACGAGGGCGCCGGGCGGGCGGCCGTCGCGCTCGTGGAGGAGCGGGTTCGTCAGGGACTTGCGCCCACAAGTGTCGTGTCGGTGACGGGGTTGCCGCTCAATGACGTGGTGCGGCAAGGGATCGAGGACGGTGTCCTGGACCGCCTGCCGATGTTCGACCGGATCACCCCGGACGGCGTGGAGTGGAACGACGGGCGTCATGCGGACGCCGACGTCATCCTGTGGGCGACCGGATTCCGCGCGGCCATCGACCATCTGGCACCACTGCGGCTGCGTGAGCCGGGCGGTGGCATTCGTGTCGAGGGAACCCGCGCGGTCGCCGATCCACGGATCCATCTGGTCGGGTACGGGCCGTCGGCCAGCACGATCGGTGCCAACCGCGCCGGACGCGCGGCGGTACGGGACATCAGGCAGCTGCTGTCGGAGGTTCCGGCCGCCGCTTGAGTCCGTCAGGTCCCTTGAGGCCCCTTGAGGCCCCTCGGGGCGATGCGGCGTCGCGCCGTCCGCGGCCTGGCGGGTCGGGCCGCCGGTGTCCCGCGGGGATTCGGTTCAGCGGGATGCTGATGCGGATGCGCTCCGGCGAGCCTGGTTGAACTCCGCGACGTTCCTTTCGTGCTCCTCGTAGTTGGCCGTGAAGCGGGTGTCCCCCGGCTTGACGGTGACGAAGTACAGCCAGTCGCCCCGCGCGGGACTGACCGCCGCGCGCATCGCTTCCTCGCCTGGATTGGCGATCGGCGTCGGCGGCAGCCCCATCCGCTGGTACGTGTTGTACGGACTGTTGACCTTCGTGTCGCTCTGGCTGGTGCGGAGTGTGCTGCGGTTCAGCGCGTAGTTGATGCTGGAGTCCATCTGCAGTGGCATGCCCCGGTCGAGGCGGTTGTAGATGACGCGGGCCACCTTGCCCATGTCCGCCTTGGTGGCCGCCTCGGCCTGGACCATGCTGGCGACGGTCACGGTCTGATACACGTTCATGGCGTTCCGCTGGGCCCCTGCCGTGACCGCGCCGCCGGTGAACTTCTGGTTCGCCGTATTGACCATGAACGACAGCAGAGACTCCGGGGTCGACTGTCTGTCGATCGGATAAGTGGCCGGGTACAGATAGCCCTCGGGGTTGCCGTTCGCGTCATTGGGGAGCTTGAGGTTGGCCTTGCTCAGGGACTGCTTGGTGGTGCCCGCGGGAAGGGCGAGGGCCTGGTCGACGGCCTTGTACACCTGGCGGGCACGCCAGCCCTCCGGGATCACCAGGGTCGCGGGCCCGGCGTCCTCTTCCGTACTCAGCAGCGGCACCGCCACGGCGGTGGCCGCTACGACGGCTCCGGTCGCGATGAGGGCGATCCGGCCCCGGCGCGTCAGTCGAATCTTGCTCCGTGGCGGAGTGTGGGTCTGCATGCGGGCACGGTAACCCGCACAAACGGACAAATCCGGCATATCTTCATGTGGTTGGCTCCAGTTGGGCGTCTCGACGGACCAGAGCGGCGTAACGCCCTCCGCGCCCCAACAGCTCCTCGTGCGTGCCGCGTTCGGCTGCGCGCCCGGAGTCGAGGACCACGATCTGGTCGGCGCCTCGAATGGTGGACAGCCGGTGCGCGATGGTCAGCGTGGTGCGGTTGGCCGACAGTGCGTCGATGGCTTCCTGCACGGCACGTTCGGTGCGGGTGTCCAGAGCACTGGTCGCCTCGTCGAGGATCAGCACCGGTGGGTCGCGCAAAACGGTGCGGGCGATGGCGAGGCGCTGCTTCTCGCCACCCGAGAACCGGTGGCCGCGCTCGCCCACGATCGTGTCGTATCCGTCGGGCAGGGACGCGATGTGGTCGTGGATCTGGGCTGCCTTGGCGGCCGCGTGCAGTTCCTCGTCGGTGGCGTCCGGCTTGGCGAACCGCAGGTTGTCGGCGACGGAGGCATGGAAGAGATACGTCTCCTGGGAGACGACGCCGACCGCGCGCGCGAGTGTGTCGAAGTCCAGGTCGCGTACGTCGACCCCGTCGATCGTGACGCGGCCGCCCGTGACGTCGTACAGCCGCGGTACGAGGTAGCTGAGCGTGGACTTGCCGGCGCCGGTCGGGCCGACGACGGCGAGGCTGCCACCCGCGGGGACGGTGATGTCGATGCCGTCGAGTATCGGGCCGCTCTTGTCGTCGTAGCGGAACTCCACGTCCTCGAAACGGACTTCGCCCTTGACCTGGTCGAGGTGGACCGGGCGCTCGGGCTCGGTGATGTCGATGGGCAGGTCGAGGTACTCGAAGATGCGCTGGAACAGGGCGAGCGAGGTCTGGATCTGCACGCCTGTGGACAGCAGGCTGACGGTCGGCCGGAACAGGCCCTGCTGCAGCGAGACGAAGGCGACGAGCGTACCGATGGAGACGGCGGGCCCGCCGAACTGGAGGGCCAGGCCCGCGGTCCAGTAGATGACGGCCGGCATCGCGGCCATGACGATCGAGATGACGGCCATGCGCCAGCGGCCCGCCATGTTCGACCGCACTTCCAGGTCGACGAGGCCTTCGGACTCTCCCGCGAAGGACCGTGTGAGGGAGTCGGCGCGGCCCATGGTGCGGCCGAGCAGGATGCCGCCGACGGAGAGGGACTCGGTGACGGTGGCGGCCATCATGGCCATCTGCTTCTGCCGCTGGGTGGTGATCCTCTTGCGTTCCTTGCCGACCCTGCGGCTGATCCACACGAACACCGGCAGCAGGAGCAGCGAGACCACGGTCAGCCGCCAGTCCAGCGCGATCATCGCGACGATCGTGGCGACCACGCTGGTGAGGTTGGAGACCAGTGAGGTGGCGGTCGAGGTGACCGTGGCCTGCATGCCGCCGATGTCGTTCGCGATCCGCGACTGGACCTCGCCGGTGCGGGTTCTGGTGAAGAAGGCGAGCGACATGCGCTGCAGCCGGCCGTAGACGGCGGTGCGCAGGTCGTGCATGACGCGCTGGCCGACCGTCGTGGAGATGAGGGTCTGCAGCACGCCGAAGACACTGGTGAGCACGGCGCTGAGGATCATGCCGAGCGCGAGCAGGCTCAGCAGACCGGTGCGCGCCTGCGGGATCGCGGTGTCGAGTATCTCCTTCAGCAGGAAGGGCGTGGCGACCGAGACCAGCGACGCGGCGCCGACGAGCAGACCGACGACGGCGAGCCGGCCGCGGTACGGGCGGAAGAGCTTCAGGATGCGGCGCACCTGCCGCGGCTGTTCGGTATCGAAGGGCGGTGGTGTCCAGGTGGGTTCGTCGGGACGCATGGGCTCCTACGGGAGGTGGGGGCGGCGATGGGACATAAGGCTGGATTGTGGGACGACGATCACTGGTGGAGCATAGCTCATTGTTACCTATACTCACAATGAACGAAGTCCTGATATTGTTCCTGCTATGAACACCCCCGATGCCGACGGCCTGCTCGCCGAGCAGCTGCTGCGGCTGACCCGCCGCGTGCACCGCATCCAGAAGCGTCAGCTGGAACTGTGCGGGCTCGCCATCACTCCGGCCCAGTCCCGGCTGCTGCGCACCCTCGCGCACTACAGTTCGCCGCCGCGCATGGCCGATCTGGCGGAGCGCCTGGAGGTGGTTCCCCGGGCCGTGACGACGCTGGTCGACGGTCTGGAGGCGAGCGGCAGGGTTCGCCGCGTGCCCGACCCGACCAATCGCCGGGTGATCCGGATCGAGCTGACGGACGACGGACGCCAGGCGCTGCGGGAGCTGCGCGGCGCGCGCCGGGCAGCGGCCGAGGACATCCTGGCCCCCCTGACGGACGACCAGCGCAAGGTGCTCGGCGGGTTGTTGAACACCCTGGTCGACGGCGTCGGTGCGATCGAGGAGCCGAAGGACCGCTGCTGACGCGGCCGCGGCGTCACAGCCCGGAAACCCCGTACAGAAACCCCGCACAGAGCCCTGCACAGAAGGTCCAACTCCCCGGCCACCTGTCCGAGCGCGCCCGCAGACACTGCATGAAGTTGGAGAACTGCTGCTACGGCAGGAACGAGACGCGGGTGCTGCGTATGGCGCACGCCGGGAAGTTCGGCAGGCTGTTGCACGGCGCGGGCGCCTACAACCGCGACTTACGCGGCCTGATGTTCGACCCGGAGTACTACAAGGGCCCGTGGCGGCGGCTGTGGCGCACCCGGCCGCGCGGCGATCTCTACCCGAACCACGGATGCGGTCCCGTCGCGCGTACGTCGAGAGCGACCGGACCATCAGCTTCGTACAGACCGCCAAGGGACGGGTGATCCGACTCGAGCACGATGTGTCGACGCCGCATCCCTACTCGCGCATCAACAGCCTCGGTGGCACGAAGGGGGTCTTCGAGGACTATCCGGAGCGTCTACCTGGAGCCGGATCACACCGACGACGTCTGGGGCGACTTCTCGGCGTACGCCGACTGGGACCACTGGCTGTGGAAGGAGCACGCCAACCCGCCCGGCGGGCACGGCGGGATGGACTACATCATGGTGTTCCGGCTGATGCAGTGCATGCGACTGGGACTCGTTCCGGACTTCGACGTGTACGACGCCGCCACATGGACCTCGCCGGTGCCCCTGAGCCACGCCTCGATCAAGGCGCACGGAGCACCGCAGGCGATTCCGGACTTCACACGCGGCTTGTGGAAGAAGGCCCGGCCGGGAGTCGATGCGGAGAAACCCAAGGACTGACGGACCGGTCGGGGCCCGGCGGTGAGCGGTACGCCGGGCCCCTCTCTCAACTCGCCTCGCCCGCAGGTTCCTTGGCCGTCACCTTGGCCTCGGAGACGTCGGAGCCCTTGGCGGCCCCGGATCCCTCGGCGACCCCGGAGCCGTCGGAGCCGTCGGCAGTGGGTGCTTTCGGCGCACTGTCGTCGCCGTCCTCCACGAACGCGATCTCACCCGCGAGCATCTTCTTCGCCCGCGGCAGGTCCAGCGCGCCCTCCCAGCGCGAGACCGCGAAGACGGCCACACAGTTGCCGAGCAGGTTGGTGGCCACACGCATCGAGTCCATGATGCGGTCCACACCCAGCAGCAGCGCCACCGCACCCGCCGGGATGACCCCGAGCGCGGAGGCGGTCGCCGACAGCGCGAGGAAGGCCGAACCGGGCACGCCGGCCATGCCCTTGCTCGTCAGCATGAGCACCAGGATCACGGTGATCTGCTGCCCCAGGCTGAGGTCGACGCCCACGGCCTGCGCGATGAACAGCGTGCCGATGGAGAGATAGATCGAGGCGCCGTCGAGGTTGAAGGAGTACCCGGTGGGCAGCACCAGGCCCACCGCGTCGTCCCGGCAGCCCGCCTGACGCAGCTTCTGCATCATGCGCGGCATGACGGATTCGCTGGAGGCCGTACCGAGCGCGAGCAGCATCTCCTCACGCGTGTAGCGGACGAACTGCCAGAGGCTGAGCCCGGTGACCACCTTCAGGGCGACGGCGAGCAGAACGAGGAAGCCCAACGCGACTGCGTAGCAGAGGGCTATGAGCTTGCCGTACGTCGTGATGACGCCGAGCCCGTACTCCCCCACCAGGTGGGCCATCGCGCCGAACACCGCGAGAGGCGCGAGCTTCATGATGAACCCGACCACCGCGAAGACGACTTCCTGGGCCTGCTCGATGGCGGGCAGGATCGCGGGCACCTTGGTCTTGCCGAGGTGCAGCAGCGCGGCTCCCACCAGGCAGGCCAGGACGAGGACTTGGAGCAGTGCGTTCTCGGTGAACGCCCCGAACGCGCTTTCGGGCAGCGCGTGCAGGATGAACTCGCTGGTCGAGGGAAGCGAGCCGCCGCCGGTCTTGTCGTCGACGGCCGAGGCGTCGAGCTTCGACGGGTCGACGTTCATGCCGCTGCCGGGGCTGAAGACGTTGGCGGCGATCAGGCCGATGAGCAGCGCGGCTGTGGTCGCGACCTCGAACCAGATCAGCGACTTGAGGCCGATCCGGCCGAAGGCCTTGAGGTCACCGGCCTTGGTGATACCGGCGACGACCACCAGGAACACGAGCGGGGAGATCATCGTCTTGATGAGCCGGACGAAACCGTCGCCGAGCGGCTGGACGGCTGTGCCCACATCGGGCCACAGCCGTCCGACGACGATTCCGAGGACAAGCGCGCAGGCGACCTGCGCGAACAGTGAGGTGCGCAGCATGCGTGCGACGCGTCGCGGCAGGGACGGTACAGACGGCGGCACGGTGGTACTCCTCCGAAGAGACTTCTGTTATGCGGAAAATAATTTCCGCGCTGCTCACTATCGGGGGTGTTTGCTACCGCTGACAACGCCCGTGTCACGTCCGTGTAAAAGATTTCTATGAAGCCGCGTCGCGGGCACTCCGGCTCAGCAGCCGCCGCGGTCCTCGGTCACCACGCCCTGCACCGTGGCCAGGAGCCGGTCGTAGCACGCGCCCGAGCCGTACAGCCGGTAGTGCTCCGTGGTCGTGCCGACCGCGTGTCGCTGATCGCGCGGCACGTTCGCCGTGTAGGTCGCGTCGCCCGTGTAGGTGTCGTCGAGCCGGGACCACGCCGTGCGCCGGCCTCCCCGCGTCTCCACGACAGCGGCTCGGTCCGCCAGCGACATGACCGTCCGCAACCGGTCCCCCGCGCCGAGCGTCGTGGTGCCGTCCATGGTGTACGTGCGGTGCGTGCGGGTCGCCTTGGCCGGCCCGCGTCCGTCGACGGTGACCGTCTCGTCGTCACGCCAGGTCGCCTTCAGGGCGTCCATGTTCTCGCCGTCGGTCCACCGGTGCGCAGAGGTGTTGGCCAGCTTCCGGCTGACGGTTGTCGTCACGCGGCCGTGTGAGGTGTCGACGTACCCGGAGACGGTCAGCCGGTGACCGGCCTCGGTGTCCAGCCGGTGCTCAGGACCGGGCGTGTACCTCGAGGAGTTGACGAGGTCGCTCACCCGGTGAACGGTCAGCTTGCCTGTGACCTGCTTGCTCTTGGCGTCCTGCCGGACTAGGACGTTCACCGGGGCGCTCCAGCCGGTCTGCCCTTCGGGAACGCCGACTACGGAGACCTCGATCCGGTGCGGACGGCCATCGTTGAGCAGCCCCGCGTACGGCGTCAGGTCGTACTCGACGGGCTTGATGTCGAAGGCGCGCGGCCCTGGGATCACGTACCAGAGGAAGGGGTTGGACCAGCCTCCGGTCCACACCGTCGGGAATGGCGTGGCGATGCCCGCCAGTTGGCCGTCGACCTTGATCTGCACCTCGCGGTAGGGCCCGTCGTCCGCGGTGCAGGAGTACGGAGCGGCGTCGGGGACCGTCAGATACCAGTACTCCTCGCAGCCGCCACCCGATCCCGTCGCATAGACCTCGGCGACGATGCGCTCACTGTTGCGGGGCGTGGTGAGGGTGCCGTCCTGGAGGGTGAGGACGCGGTCGGGTACGGCTGGGGCCTTCCCTTCGTAGAAGGTCAGCGTGACCTTGACGTCGATGACGCCGGTGTACGTGTCGTCCACGACGTTCCCGATGAGCATCTCGACGTCTTGGCTGTGCCGGAACGTGTCGGTGTAGCGCGTGACGTCCTTCTCCACCGACCACGTGATGCCGTCCGGTGAGGGCTGCGGAGTGGACGTACGGAAGACCTCGACCCCGCCGATGTGCAGATGGCCGAGCCGGTCGAACTGCCGCCCCTTGACCTTGCCGTCCATGCGCAGCACGACCTTGCTCCAGCGGTCGCCGCAGCCTTGTGGGGGCGTGTATGTGCCCTTGTAGGGCGTGAAGTCGCGGAACTGTGCCTCGGCGACCGTCACTTCGCAGGACTTCGCGTCGGGTCTGCTGACGGGCGGGGCCGCCGTCAGGGGGTCGTGCCAGTCGGTACCGAACTCGGAGGGCGGTTGGGCGGATTCGGCGGCCTGAGCGAGGGATGGGGCCGCCGGTTGGTGTGGTTCGGCGGCCGGGGCGGGGACCGCGGCGAGGAGTGTGCTCGCCATGAAGGTCACTCCGGCGAGCATGGACATGACGATCCGTCTTCTCATGGCCGTGTTCTACGGGGAGTTGGCCCTTCCCGCAATGAGGCTTCAGGACTTGAGGTCCGCCTTGTCGCCCATCAACACGACCGGGTGCTTGGCCGGGTCGAGGTTGCGCAGCAGGTACTCCATGCCCCGCTTGGGCAGGCTCACACAGGCCGACGTACCGCTGCCGTGGTCCATGTGCAGCCAGATACTGCCGCCCTTGGACTGGCCCTGCGGGCGGGTCGGGTCGTTCGGCGAGGTGCCCTTGACGCGGTTGTAGTCGATGGCGATGACGTAGTCGAAGTCGTTCCAGTGCGACTTGGCCCAGTAGCGCGGGGCCTGGAAGCCCGCGGACTGGGTGTACGGGAGCTTGGCGCCCGGGTCGTCGAGGACGCCGCCCGCGTCGCTGAGCGTGAACACACCCACGGGGCTGCGCTTGTCGCCCTCGCGGTGGTCGGTGGTCCAGCCCTTCTTGCCGTTGTGCCCCTGCCAGCTGCGGGTCTGGTCCCAGGTGGCACCGGACTTGGTGTAGAGGACGATCCTGGAGTCCGCCGAGTCCTTGCCCTCGCCGTAGACCGCCACCACCTGGCGGGAGTTGGCGGGGATCTCCTTCTGCAGCCGGTCGCCGACGTCGGGGATGCGTTTGAGGTCGACGGTGCGCGCCTGTGCCTGCCCTTGCTCGTCACTCGACCGGGCGTCGTTCTTGCGACCGTCCTCGCCGTCCGAACCACCGCAGGCCGTCAGGGACATCAGAAGAGCACCGCAGGCCGCCGCCGCTGCCGTCGTGCGCATCGCACCGCCTATTCGCATGCCGTCCATCGTCGCACCGTGCTCCGGACGATTACGTCCGGGCCCCCGGTATACCGGCCATATACGGACGGTCCGGGCCGAATCTTTGCCAGGCGGCGGAAAACCGTTTGCCTGCGGACACTCTGTGACGCGAACCTTTCACGGCTTGCTGCCTCCCCCCACCCCGTTCTACGCGCCTCTGGGACGTCATGCAGATTCAAGACCTTCCGTATCCCGACCCGGGCGTGCCGGACGCACGCTCGGGTCCTCGATTCCTGCTGTGGCTCGGTCTCAATCAACTCGGCGGACAACTGAAGTCCCTGGCCTGGGGGCTGCTCCACTTCCTTTCCGTGTCCGGACTGCCTTTCTGCGTCGGCTTTGCCGTCCAGGCCGTCGTGGACCGCTCCGGTGCGCGGCTCACCCTCGCGGGCGGGCTGATCGCACTGTGCGGGCTCGGTATCGCGGTGGGCGACACCATGCTGCACCGCACCGCGATCACCAACTGGATCACCGCTGCCGCGCGTGTCCAGCAGCTGCTGGCCCGCCGGACCGCCCAGCTGGGTTCCGCGCTGACGCGGCGGGTCGCGGCGGGTGAGGTCGTCGCGGTCTCCACGGGTGACGTGGAGAAGATCGGCTGGTTCGTGGAAGCTGTGTCGCGGTTCACCGCGGCCGCCCTGACCATCGTCTTCGTCTGCGTCGCCCTGGTCGTGTACGAGCCCGCGCTGGGGATCGTCGTCGCCGTGGGCGTGCCCGTCCTGGCGCTCGCGGTGCTGCCGCTGCTGCCCCGTGCGACCCGGCGTGCCGACTTCCAGCGGGAGAAGGCAGGACGCGCCACGGAGCTGGCCTCGGACACCGTCGCGGGTCTGCGCGTGCTGCGCGGCATCGGCGGCGAGGACCTGTTCCTGGACCGCTACCGCCGGGCCTCCCAGGAGGTCCGTCGGGCCGCCGTCCGCAGCGCCCGTATGTGGTCGATGATCTCCGCGATCCAGGTGCTGCTGCCCGGACTCCTGCTGATCGCGGTCGCCTGGCACGGCGTGCATCTGGCCCGGGAGGGCCGGATCACCGTCGGCGAGATGGTCACCGTGTACAGCGCCGTCATGATCCTCACGTATCCGCTCCACCACTTCGAGGAGATCGCGATGGCGTACTCCTTCTCCCGGCCGTCCGCGAAGCGCGCGGCCGGGGTGCTGGCACTGGAGCGGGCAACGGACAGCAAGGGGTCGCGCGAGGCCGAAGCGCCGACCGGCGATCTGTACGACCCGTCGACCGGTCTGCTCGCCCCGGCCGGGCGGCTCACCGCCGTGGTGTGCGGCGACCCGGACGCGGCGGGCGTGCTGGCCGAGCGGCTCGGCGGGCATGCGGCGGCCTCGTCGGACCTGCCGTCCGCGCTCCTCGGCGGCGTACCGCTGGACGAGCTGCCGCTCGACTCCGCCCGTGGCGCCGTCCTCGTCCAGGACAAGGACCCGGTGCTGCTGTCCGGCAGCCTTCGCGAACTCCTCGACGTGCCGTCCTCGGGCGGTGTGAGTGCCGAGGACGCGCTGGCCGCCGCCCAGTGCGGCGACGTCCTGGACGCCCTTGCCCAGGGGTCGCTGGACGCCGAGGACCCGATGGACGCCCGGATCACCGAACGCGGGCGCTCCCTGTCGGGCGGCCAGCGCCAGCGCCTCGCGCTGGCGCGGTCCCTGGTCACCGACCCCGAGGTGCTCGTCCTGGACGAACCGACGTCCGCCGTCGACTCCCACACCGAGGCACGGATCGCCGACGGGATCCGGTCCCTGCGGCAGGGGCGTACGACGGTGGTGTTCACCTCGTCCCCCCTCCTCCTGGACCACGCGGACCGGGTCGCGCTCGTCCATGAGGGCGAGGTCGCGGCGGTCGGCGTGCACCGTGAACTGGTGCACAGCGAACCCCGGTACCGAGCCGTGGTGACCCGCGAGACCGACGACGAGGCCCCAGCGCACGACAGGCGCCACGTGAAACAGCTGAATGAACTGGACGACCTGGAAGACATCGAGGAGACCGCATGATCGGCGTGGCGCCACCGGCCTACGACCCGGCGGCCCCGACGACGGCGAACACCCTGCCGGTCGGCGCCCCGGAGACCGTACGCGCCTACGTGGCCGAACTGTTCCAACGGCACCGCCGAGCCTTCCTGCTGCTCATCACCGTCAACACGGTCGCCGTCGTCGCCTCGATGGTGGGCCCCTATCTGCTGGGCTCCCTCGTCGAACGCGTCTCCGACGGCGCGGCCTCGGCACGCGAGGTGCATCTGGAGCGCACCGCCGCGTTCTTCGTCATCGCCCTGGCCGTCCAGGCGGTGTTCGTACGCCAGGTGCGGCTGCGTGGCGCCATGCTCGGCGAACGGATGCTGGCCGACCTGCGCGAGGACTTCCTTGTGCGGTCGGTGGGACTGCCGCCCGGTGTCCTCGAGCGGGCCGGGACGGGCGACCTGCTGTCCCGGATCACCACGGACATCGACCGGCTCGCCAATGCCATGCGCGAGGCCGTGCCACAGCTGGCCATCGGTGTGGTGTGGGTGGTGCTGCTGCTCGGCGGGCTCGCCGTGACCGCGCCGCCGCTCGCCCCCGCCGTACTGGTCGCCGTCCCGCTCCTCGTGGCCGGTTGCCGCTGGTACTTCAAGCGCGCGCCGTCGGCCTACCGCTCCGAGGCCGCCGGCTACGCCGCCGTGGCCGCCGTACTCGCCGAGACCGTGGACGCCGGGCGCACCGTCGAAGCCCACCGCCTGGGCGCGCGCCGCATCGGTCTGTCGGACCGCCGTGTCAGGGAGTGGACGGCATGGGAGCGGTACACGCTGTGGCTGCGCTCGGTGCTGTTCCCGGTCATCAACATCACGCATGTCACGGTCCTCGGCTCGGTCCTGATGATCGGCGGGCTCTTCGTGCTCCGGGGGTGGATCGGGATCGGCCAGCTGACGACAGGTGCGCTGATCGCCCAGATGCTCGTCGACCCGGTGGGGCTGATCCTGCGCTGGTACGACGAGCTGCAGGTGGCCCATGTCTCGCTGGCCCGGCTGGTCGGTGTCCGCGACATCGAGCCGGATGCCAGTGACGGGTCGCCGGCCCCCGACGGGCGTGACGTCCACGCCGACCGGGTGCACTTCGGCTACCGCGCCGGCGTCGATGTCCTGCGCAAGGTCTCTCTCAAGGTCGCGCCGGGCACACGCCTGGCCCTGGTCGGCCCGTCCGGCGCGGGCAAGTCCACGCTGGGCAGGCTGCTCGCCGGGATCTACGCGCCCCGCGACGGCCGCATCACCCTGGGCGGCACCGAGCTGTCCGAGATGTCCGCCGAAGAGATCCGGGCGCATGTGGCGCTGGTCAACCAGGAACACCATGTTTTCGTGGGGTCCCTGCGCGACAACCTGCTGCTCGCCCGCACAGGTGCCGACGACGCCGAGCTGTGGGCGGCTCTCGGCGCGGTCGATGCCGACGGCTGGGCACGCGCGCTGGACGACGGTCTGGACACCGAGGTGGGCTCGGGCGGACTGACGCTCACCCCGGCCCAGGCCCAGCAGATCGCGCTCGCCCGGCTGGTGCTGGCCGATCCGCACACTCTGGTCCTGGACGAGGCCACCTCGCTCCTCGACCCGCGCGCGGCCCGCCACCTGGAGCGCTCCCTGGCCCGTGTCCTCGACGGCCGGACCGTGATCGCCATCGCCCACCGGCTGCACACCGCCCACGACGCCGACGTCATCGCCGTCGTCGAGAGCGGCCGCATCAGCGAACTCGGCAGCCACGACCAGTTGGTCGCCGCGGACGGCGCGTACGCGGCACTGTGGCGGTCCTGGCACGGGTGAGCCCCCGCTCCGGAGTCCGGTCCGCCTGCGTTCGGGCGGGCGGACCGGCCCCGGGGCTGCGCGAAGGCGCCGGCCAGGGCTCGCGTCCGCCGGCGGGAGCGCGGCCGGGACGGCGTACTGGCTCCGTGGCGTTGCGGTGAGTCGAAGAGGAGTGGAAGGCTGGATGTCGGCACCGGCATGGGCAGGCCCAGATGCCACCCGGTTCCGCGGGGGCGCAGCTCGAGCCCAGGGGCCCGTCCGCCCGCACGGCGAACGCGGTGACAGCGGGTCGGCCCGCACCACTTGGAGGTACCCGTGGACAGCGCCGACGGATGGGGAGACGACGTCTACCAGCCCGACGGATCCGAGGTTCAGGACGACGCCGGCCTGCTCGACGCCGAAGACACCCTGGAATCCGACGGCGTGAGCGACCCTCTGGACCGGGGCTGGTCCCCGCCGGAGCGGCCCTGGGCGGTGGAGCGCAGAGATGTGACCGCGGCCGAACGGCATCGCGGCGAGACGCTGGAGGAACGCCTGGCAGAAGAACTGCCGGAAGTCGCACCAGCTGATGGAGACGGTATCGGCGACTGCCCGGACTCCGATGGCGAGGCCCTGGACGACGAGGTGGGCGCCACACGATCCGGACGTCTCGTAGCCCCCGACGAAGGTGCGCACGAGGACGAGGAGAGCCGGCTGATCGCCACCGACGTGGGCATCGACGGCGCCGCGGCATCGGCGGAGGAGGCCGCGATGCACATTGTCGACGGGGACACCCTGTCCGGCTGACACCACCGTCACCGCACCCTGCCCGCACGCAGACTCCCCACGGCTCGAATCCATCCGGCCGGGGACGGCGACGCGCCCCGCTCTCCGGCCGCCGACGCCTGCGCCCTGGCGGGCGGCCCAGGCCACGGCTACGCCCCGTCGGCCGCAGACAGCGACACGTGAGCAGGCTGCGGTCGGCCCGGTCGGCACGCGGCTGCCCCGGGTGCCGGTGGCGGGAGCGCGGCTGCCGGTCCGGCTGACCGGGGCGCTGCCCGCGAAGTCGGTGGACTCGGTGGAGTCGCTCAGATGACGTTGAGCGCGGCCGCGCAGCCCACTCCGCCGAGCAGCATGAACGCCGGCATCAGCACCTTCAGCTCGACCCAGCTGCCCGCCCGGAACCGCATCGCCTTGGGCGGACCCACCGGGTACCAGCGCTTGCGGCCGACCGGTATCGGCCACAGGATCGGGCAGCCTGACACCGTCAGCGCGTCCCCGATGTCGTGCACCAGCGCGCCGAGGACGACCGGGAGCCCGAGCCACAGGTACTCCTGGCCCGGCGCCGTGAACAGCCAGTCGGAGCCGTTCCCCGGCTTGTCCAGGACTCCGGCGAGGATCCAGGCGCTGGTCGCGGCCAGCAGCCAGACCAGGACATCGCTGCTGGACCCGCGGGCCGCCCGCCACAGCAGGCCCTCGATGGCGAGCACCATGTGCACGAAGAGGATCGCCAGGACCGCCCAGCGCTCCCCTGTGATCGCAAGGACGGAGGTGCCCGCGCCGATCAGCGCCGCCCACAGCCAGGTGTGCGTAAGCGTGCGGTGCCCACCCGAGCGGCGTGGATCGCCCTGCTTCTTCGTCCCCTTGTAGATGGCGTACGAGAGCTTGTCGACGATCTCGCACAGTCCCCGTGAGAGGGGTCCGAAGGCGCGCGAAATGGTGGCCGCCTTGTGGTCGAGGTCCGGGGCGAGCGCGGCGCCGGCGCAGATCAGCGCGCCGACCAGGAGGACCGGCCAGGGCATCGTGTGACCCGCGGCGGCGGCCGCGGCTCCGACGCCCAGCCAGGCGGCGGCCCCCGACAGTGAGTGTGCTGGTCCCATCATGGCCGTGCCACGCCCCATTCCTCGTGTACCGGCGTCCAGTTGCATATGTGCACTGACGCCCCGTCGGCGCCACAGCGTAGCGTTCGTGATCTTCAGGCCGACAACCGATTCCCTCATTACGGGGGATCACAGGCAAGATGGGAGCGTGACCCTTATCGATCAGCTGCCGCAGACCGCAGATCCCGACGCCCTCTACGAAGCCTTCGAGTCGTGGGCCGGGGAACGTGGTCTCACGCTCTATCCCCACCAGGAGGAGGCGCTGATCGAGGTGGTCTCGGGTGCGAACGTGATCGTGTCGACACCCACCGGCTCGGGCAAGAGCATGATCGCCGCCGGTGCGCACTTCGCGGCGCTGGCCCGTGACGAGGTCACGTTCTACACGGCGCCGATCAAGGCGCTCGTCTCGGAGAAGTTCTTCGAGCTGTGCAAGATCTTCGGCACCGAGAACGTCGGCATGCTGACCGGCGACGCCTCTGTCAACGCCGACGCGCCCGTCATCTGCTGCACTGCCGAGGTGCTCGCCTCCATAGCGCTGCGCGACGGCAGGAACGCCGACGTCGGCCAGGTCGTCATGGACGAGTTCCACTTCTACGCCGAAGGCGACCGCGGCTGGGCCTGGCAGATCCCGATCCTCGAACTGCCTCAGGCCCAGTTCATCCTGATGTCGGCCACGCTCGGCGACGTCTCGATGTTCGAGAAGGATCTCACCCGGCGGACCGGCCGGCCCACCGCGGTCGTCCGCTCGGCCACCCGGCCCGTGCCCCTGTCCTACGAGTACAGGCTGACGCCGCTCACGGAGACGCTCACCGAACTCCTCGAAACCAAGCAGGCTCCGGTCTACATCGTCCACTTCACCCAGGCCCAGGCCGTGGAGCGGGCACAGGCACTGATGAGCATCAACATGTGCTCGCGTGCGGAGAAGGACCAGATCGCCGAACTGATCGGCAACTTCCGATTCACCACCAAGTTCGGACGCAATCTCTCCCGCTACGTACGGCACGGCATCGGCGTGCACCACGCCGGCATGCTGCCCAAGTACCGGCGTCTGGTGGAGAAGCTGGCCCAGGCCGGTCTGTTGAAGGTCATCTGCGGCACGGACACTCTCGGTGTCGGCGTCAACGTCCCCATCCGCACCGTGCTGTTCACGGCTCTGGCGAAGTACGACGGCAACCGGGTGCGCACACTGCGCGCGCGGGAGTTCCACCAGATCGCGGGCCGCGCCGGCCGGGCGGGCTTCGACACGGCGGGATTCGTCGTCGCCCAGGCACCCGAGCATGTCGTCGAGAACGAGAAGGCCCTCGCCAAGGCGGGAGACGATCCGAAGAAACGCCGCAAGGTGGTCCGGAAGAAGGCGCCCGAGGGATTCGTCGGCTGGACGGAGAACACCTTCGACAAGCTCATCGCGTCCGATCCGGAGCCTCTCACCTCCCGCTTCCGGGTCACACACACGATGCTCCTGTCGGTGATCGCCCGGCCCGGCAACGCCTTCGAGGAGATGCGCCATCTCCTGGAGGACAACCACGAGCCGCGCAAGCAGCAGTTGCGGCACATCCGCCGGGCGATCGCCATCTACCGCTCGCTCCTTGACGGCGGCATCGTCGAGAAACTCGACGAACCGGACGCCCAGGGCCGCATCGTGCGTCTGACGGTCGATCTCCAGCAGGACTTCGCGCTGAACCAGCCGCTGTCCACCTTCGCTCTCGCCGCGTTCGAACTGCTGGAGCCTGAGTCCCCCTCCTACGCGCTGGACATGGTGTCCGTCGTCGAGTCCACGCTGGACGACCCCCGGCAGATCCTCGCCGCTCAGCAGAACAAGGCCCGCGGCGAAGCCGTGGCGGCGATGAAGGCGGACGGCGTCGAGTACGAGGAGCGGATGGAGCGGCTCCAGGACGTGTCGTACCCCAAGCCGTTGGAAGAGCTCCTCTTCCACGCGTACAACACCTACCGCAAGAGCCACCCTTGGGTCGGTGACCATCCGCTGTCGCCGAAGTCCGTCATCCGTGACATGTACGAACGGGCCCTGTCCTTCACCGAGTTCGTCTCCTTCTACGAACTCGCCCGCACCGAGGGCATCGTGCTGCGTTACCTCGCGAGCGCGTACAAGGCTCTCGACCACACGGTCCCGGACGATCTCAAGTCCGACGACCTCGAAGACCTGATCGCCTGGCTCGGCGAGATGGTGCGTCAGGTCGACTCCAGTCTCCTCGACGAGTGGGAGCAGCTCGCCAACCCGGAGGAGATGACGGCGGAGGAGGCCCAGGAGAAGGCTGACCAGGTCAGGCCGGTCACCGCGAACGCGCGTGCCTTCCGGGTCCTCGTCCGCAACGCCATGTTCCGCCGTGTCGAGCTCGCCGCACTCGACCACGTCGAGGAACTCGGCGAGTTGGACGCCGAGTCCGGCTGGGACGCCGACGCCTGGGGCGAGGCCATGGACAAGTACTGGGACGAGTACGACGACCTCGGCACCGGTCCCGACGCTCGCGGCCCCAAGCTGCTGCTCATCGAGGAGGAGCCGCAGAACGGCCTGTGGCGCGTCCGGCAGACCTTCGCCGATCCGAACGGCGACCATGACTGGGGCATCAGCGCGGAGATCGACCTGTCGGCTTCCGACGCCGAGGGACGTGCCGTCGTGAAGGTCACCGACGTCGGCCAGTTGTGAGCACAGGAGAACGTGACAGATGACGAACCCAGCCGAACGACTCGTCGATCTGCTCGACCTGGAACAGATCGAGGTCAACATCTTCCGTGGCCGCAGCCCGCAGGAGTCCCTGCAGCGGGTCTTCGGCGGGCAAGTGGCGGGCCAGGCCCTGGTCGCCGCCGGCCGAACCACGGACGGGGAACGGCCCGTGCACTCACTGCACGCGTACTTCCTGCGCCCGGGTCGGCCGGGCGTGCCGATCGTGTACCAGGTCGAGCGGGTCCGCGACGGGCGGTCGTTCACCACGCGCCGCGTCACCGCCGTGCAGCAGGGCCGCACGATCTTCAATCTGACCGCCTCCTTTCACAAGCCTGAGGAAGGGAGCTTCGAGCACCAGCTGCCGCCGGCTCGCAAGGTCCCCGATCCTGAGTCGCTCCCGACCGTCAGTCAGGAGATCAAGGAGCATCTGGGCGTGCTCCCCGAGACGTTGGAGCGCATGGCCCGACGTCAGCCCTTCGACATCCGCTACGTGGACCGGCTGCGCTGGACTCGTGAGGAAGTCGAGGGTGCCGAACCGCGCAGCGCCGTATGGATGCGCGCCGTCGGGCCGCTGGGCGACGATCCGCTCGTCCACACATGCGCGCTCACCTACGCGAGCGATATGACCCTCCTGGATGCCGTGCGCATCCCCGTGGAACCGCTCTGGGGTCCGCGCGGCTTCGACATGGCCTCGCTGGACCACGCCATGTGGTTCCACCGGCCGTTCCGCACCGACGAGTGGTTCCTGTACGACCAGGAGTCACCGATCGCCACGGGGGGCCGCGGTCTGGCGCGCGGACGCATCTACGACCGGGAAGGACGTCTGCTCGTCTCGGTCGTCCAGGAAGGACTTTTTCGCAAGCTCGAGGCCTGAGGGGTCAGGGGTTTCTGCGGCGCAGCCATCCGAGAAGGCCGCGCGAGCGTTCCGGTTGCCCGGTGGTCGTCGGTGGTGGCGGGGCCGGAGGCGCGGGCCTCGCTGTCGGACGCGGCGCGGGACGCTCCGCCCGGGCCTCCGCGATCGCGTTCGCCAAGTCGCTGCGAAGCCAGTCGATCTCGTCCGGGTCCTCGGCCGTCATGATCCGCGCGGCGATGTGCGCGGCGGGCGAACCGGGTGCACCGTGGGGTGGCTGTTCCGGCCGGTAGCGGTTCAGATACGCGCGTTCGTACGGATCGTCGATGATCTCCCCGATCTGCACGGGGTCGAGCAGGGAGGCCACGGCCGCGGCCCGCGCCCAGGGGTCTTCGGTCTGCCGCAACAGAAATCCGACATGCCGTCCCCGCCAGTTGCGGGCCCGCAGATCCAGGCCCGCGTCCAACTGGTCGCGCAGCCCTTCGGGCGTACGGCCGCTGAGCAGTGGGGCGTTCTCCTCGCTCGCGGCGAACTGGCGTACCTCCTCGGCCAGATACAGCCAGACCACTGCCCGGTAGCGGTTCAGGTAGAACTTCACGGGAGCGAGCAAGCCCAGGCGCGCGAGCCGTGTGAATCGGGCCGCCGTCACGTCCATGAGAGCCGCGCCCTGCGAAGTGCCCACGACCTTGACATTTTTCCGCAGTGCGTCGGGGAAGCCGTCCTCGGATCGCACCCGGTCGATCTCCGCACGGGCCACGCGCCGGCCCCCGCCCCCTTCGTCCGGCACCGTCCGGATGCGTCCGAGGCGGACGGCGAGGTCGAACTCGCCCCGCTTGAGCCCCAGTTCTCGCGCGGCGCGGCTCTGTACGAGCGATGGGCGGGCCTGCGTGATGGTGTTTCCGGACATGGTGGTTCTCCCCCGTACAGCGACGTGCACTTGCGTGCCCTTGCCCTGCTTGCGCCCGACTTGCGTGCGCTTGCTTCGGGAAAAACCGTAGCCGGTCCGCAACGTCTCGCGCCGAGCCTGTGGATAACTCTGAACGCGTCGACGTCCATGCAGGTCAGAGGTCTACAGCGGGTGCGCGTTCCGGCTGTCGCGCATCGACGCGGAGGTGTTCGCCGACGCGGTTGACGAGCAGCGTCATCTCGTACGCGACCTGGCCGATGTCTGCCTCGGCCGCGCTGAGTACGCACAGACAGCTGCCGGCGCCCGCCGCCGTGACGAAGAGCACCGCGTCATCGAACTCGATCATCGTCTGGCGTACCTGGCCGGCGCCGAAGTGCCGACCCGAGCCCTTGGCCAGGCTGTGCAGGCCCGACGAGACGGCGGCGAGGTGCTCGGCGTCCTCGCGCCTGAGTCCCGTGCTCGCGCCGGTCACCAGCCCGTCGTTGGACAGCACCAGCGCGTGCCGCACATGTTCCACACGCTCGGTCAGGTCGTCCAACAGCCAGCCAAGTCCCTGCTTCTGCGCCATGTTCCGTCTCCCCGTGTTGTGATCCCCCCTGGCCGGGGGATCTGACCAGCCAGCCTTCCCCACAGCCGCCGCGCGAGCAAGCAGGATGGGGGCATGGCACAGAAGATGACCGATGAGGAATGGCGGGCCTTCGTCTCGCAGGGCACCCGCACTGGCAAATTGTCGACCGTCAGGGCCGACGGAAGCCCGCATCTGACACCGATCTGGTTTCTGCTCGACGGGGACGACGTGGTCTTCAATACCGGGAAGAGCAGCGTCAAGGGGCGGAATCTGGCACGGGACGGGCGAATCGCCCTGTGCGTGGACGACGACCGCCCTCCGTACGCCTTCGTGGTCCTGCAGGGACGAGCCCGCATCTCGGAGGATTTGGCCGAGATACGGCTTTGGGCAGGGCGGATCGGAGCGCGCTACATGGGTGAGGAGCGGGCCGAGGAGTTCGGTGCTCGCAATGGCGTGCCCGGCGAACTCCTCGTACGCGTAAGGATCGAGAAGGTCCTCGCTCAGGCAGCTGTCGCGGACTGAGCGAGTCGCATGTCAGCCGACGGAGTCGAGCAGCCGGGCGGTGTGCATCCGCCCGGCGTACTCGACGAGACGTATCAGCACCTCCTTTCCCGAGTCGCGGTCACGGGCGTCGCAGAGCACCACGGGTGTTCCCTGGTCGAGGTCGAGGGCGCGTGACACCTCGTCGCCGCCGTACGAACGCGCGCCGACGAAGCAGTTGACAGCGACCACGAACGGGATGCGCCGGTGCTCGAAGTAGTCCACCGCGGGAAAGCAGTCCTCGAGGCGCCGGGTGTCCGCGAGGACGACGGCGCCGAGCGCGCCCTGTGACAGTTCGTCCCACAGGAACCAGAACCGGTCCTGTCCCGGCGTGCCGAACAGGTAGAGCGACAGGCCGGACCTGATGGTGATGCGCCCGAAGTCCATGGCGACGGTCGTCGTGACCTTCTCGTCCACGCCGTCCGTGTCGTCCACCGACTGACCCGCCTCGCTCAGCAGTTCCTCGGTGCGCAGGGGCCTGATCTCGCTGACCGCGCCCACCAGCGTGGTCTTGCCCACGCCGAACCCGCCGGCGACCAGAATCTTCAACGCCAGGGCGGCCGTCTCGGCGTTCGTGGCATCGGAGTGTTCGGAGACCATCGATCACTTCTCTCGGGAGTAACGGCAACGGTCGACGTCAGTGCGTCCGCGCGAAGTCAGCATCATGACAACCGCGGCTCGACTTCGTGTGGTTGGACCGCTAATTGACCGTTGTGACCGTCTCGCGCACATCCGGTGCCCGGTTGAGTGCACACCAGTGCGTGGGAACGGTCGTCGGGAGTTCTGGTTCGTCATCACAGCGCTCGCAGTCCCTCGATGACTTCGCGCAGGATGCGCTCGTCGGGCAGCTGTGCGGGCGGCACCGGGCGGCTGACCGTGACGCATCCCAACTCCAGGAGGTCGCCGAGAAGCACCCGGACCACGCCCACGGGCAGGTCGGCGCCCGCGGCCAACTCCGCGACGGACTGTGTCTCGACACGACAGAGTTCGATCAGGGCGAGGTGTTCCGGGCCGAGAGAGCTGTCGTCGCCGACGTCCGGGGCTCCCGCGTCGAGTGTGACGAGCGCGATCAGGTCGAAGCGCACGCCCGTGGGACCGGGCTTGGTGCGTCCGCCCGTCATCGCGTACGGGCGGACGAGCGGCCCGGCCTCGTTGTCGTACCACTGACTCCCCGGCTGCTCAGGAGGGCCCGCTCTGTCCTCGCTCATGTGCGCCGACCCCCTTCGCTCACCCGGACACGGGCGGTCGCGCGGCGCCACGTGGCGCTGCGTCGAGATGCTCGCCCACACGCTTGACCAGACGGGCCATCTCGTAGGCGACCAGCCCGATGTCGGCCGTCACGGCGCTGAGTACGGCGAGGCAGGAGCCGTCGCCGGCGGCCGCCACGAACAGGAAACCGTCGTCCATCTCCACCATGGTCTGGCGTACGCCGCCCACACCGAAGTGTCGGCCGGCGCCCTTGGCCAGGCTGTTGAAGCCCGAGGCGACCGCGGCGAGGTGCTCCGCGTCCTCCCGTCGGAGGTCGTTGGACGCGCCCACCGCGAGCCCGTCGTTCGACAGCACCACGGCATGCCGTACTTCACCGACGCGCAGCACCAAGTCGTCCAGCAGCCAGTCGAGTTCACCGGCCCGCTGTGCGGTCGCCATGCCCGGGTCCTGGATCATGCGGGGTCTCCTTCGCTGCTGTCGCCGCCCGCTACGGGGCCGGAGGTTGCGCCGAGGCCGGGTGAACGGCCGCCGCCGCGGGCCCAGCCGGCGCGATAGGCGGCCATACGGTCCCGTACCAGTTCGGGGGTGCGTCCGTGGTCGTCCTGAGGGGGCGCCGATTCCGTCGCCTCGTCAGGTCGCTCCACACGCAACTGCGGTGCGAGACTTGCTTGTCGTACGCGTCGCGGGAGCTCGTCGGACTGCTCGGGCTCGTCAGTCGGGCGGTGCAACCTCAGGGTGGTGACGCCGGGCGGCGGGGCTTCATGCGGTCCGTCCGCCGGGGCTCGCATGGGGTTGTGCGCCGGGGCAACCAGGGCGGGTCGCTCGGCCAAGGCCTCCACGGAGTCCTGCTCCGTGGCAGCGCCGGGCACACGCGCGTGCTCACGTTCCGAGGGCTGTGCGGTCTCCGCCCGGTCGGCACCGGAACGTTCCGCCGCAGCGGTGTGCAGCAGGGGTGTGGGAAGAAGCACGACCGCGGTGGTGCCGCCATAGGGCGAGGTCCGCAGGTGCACCTTGATGTCGTGCCGGGCGGCGAGCCTGCTCACCACGAAGAGTCCCAGCCGGTCGCTGTCGAACAGGTCGAGCGCCTCGGACCGCTCGATGCGGAGGTTGGCCTCGAAGAGGGTCTCCTTGCCCATGCCGAGGCCCCGGTCCTCGATCTCCACCGCGTAGCCGTTGCCGACCGGCTCGCCGGTGATCCGCACTTTGGTGTGGGGCGGTGAGAACTGGGCGGCGTTCTCGACGATCTCGGCGAGGAGGTGTGTGAGGTCGGCGACAGCGGCTCCGACAACCAACGTCTCCGGGAGTTGCCGTACCTCCACGCGCGCGTAGTCCTCGACTTCGGAGACGGCCGCACGGACCACGTTGGTGAGCGACACCGGCATGCGCCAGGCCCGGCCGGGAGCGGCTCCGGAGAGGATGATCAGGCTTTCCGCATGACGGCGCATCCGCGTGGTCAGGTGGTCGAGCCGGAACAGGTCGCCCAGCTCGTTCGGGTCCTCGGATCGGCGCTCCATGCTGTCCAGCAGGTTGAGCTGGCGGTGCACGAGAACCTGGCTGCGGCGGGCGAGATTGACGAACACTCCGGAGATGCCGCTGGCGAGCTCCGCCCGTTCGACCGCGGCGTGCAGGGCTGCGCGGTGCACGGTGCTCAGGGCCTCCGCGACCTGTCCGATCTCGTCCTCCGCGGGCGGTCCGGGCGGGGTTTCGGCACGGACGTCGATCTCCTCTCCCGCCCGCAGCCTGCGCATGGCGTGCGGGAGTTTGCGGCGGGCGATCTCCAAGGCGCCGTTGCGCAGGCTCACCAGCTCGACGACAAGGCCGCGTCCGATACGGACGGAGATGACGAGCGACGCCGCCACGGCGACCAGGCCCAGGAGGACCGCGGCACCCGCCGGTGAGAGCAGGCCGCGACGGAGTGGGTCGGCCCGGTCCGCGACACCATGACCCGCACCCGCCTCGATGGTCCGCATGTCGTCCTGCACGCGCGCGTGGGCGCCATTCCAGGCCGCTTCCCGCGTGGCATCAATGGCCCTGTGGCCGGGCTGGGTCACGAGCACCTTGTCCTCTACGGCGCGTATGCCGGCATACGCGCTGCCCTCCGCGAGGTCGTCCCAGGCGGCCCGCTCCGGCCCTCGCAGATCCGCGACAGCGGACTCGGTGAGCAACCGGCGTGTGTCGACGGCACCGGTGAACAGCCGCAGCCGCTCTCCTTCGAGGGTCCCGGCGAGCCGGGCGCCGGAGAGCACCGCGTCCTCCTGTGCCAGCGCCTCCCCCGCGCGCGAGAACTCGAGCACCACGCGCGCGTCCGAGCCGAGATCCGCGTCCTGAATTCCGGTGAGCGCGCCGCCGACTGCGAAGGCTGTCGAAATGGTCTCGGTGTACTGGGCGTATGTCTCGTTCCACTCGGTCCGCCGGTCGAGCACCGCGGATCGCAGGGAAGACAGTTGTTCGGCCCGGGTGACGAAGACAGCAAGGCGCTGCGCCACCCCGGAGGGGAGCTCTTCGCTGTCCGCGACGGTGTTGCGGTCCCCGAGCCGCAACTTCGCCACGGCCCGGTCCGTACGCGACGCCAGTTCCCTGAGGTCGCTCTCCCGCCCGGCGGCGGGGGTGGTCGCATGGCGCACCGCGGCGGTGCGCTCGGCCTGGAGGGCGGCCACGGCGGCGGCCACCGGGGCACGCACCTGGGAGTCCACCCGTTGCAGCTGCCGCAATTGTGAGACGTCCTGAGCGGTGGTGACGGTGGCGTACGCCCAAAGTGCGAGCAAGGAGACGACAGGCACCATCAACAGGCAGACGATCTTCGCCCGTACGGTGCGGGGACGAGGGCTCCAAAACCCCGCGCGCGTGGGTGTATCGGTGAGCGCCGTGCCGTCGGGCTCTTGCGGGGCGGAGCCTTCGTCTGCCGGTGGGCCGGCGTGCGCGCGGCGCCCCCGAACCGGAGTCGGGGACGATGGCTGGGAGCCGTCTGTGGGGGTCCTACGGGGTGTACGCATGGCCTCCTCGCTCGGAGTGGTTCGGGGGGCGCGTGCCTGGTCGCCAGGCCGGGCCCGCCGTCAGGGGGCGACGCTCTCGACGGGTCGCTGGGCCGATGCGGATGCCTCGCGTTCCCCAGCCGTCGGGGAGAGCGCGACGAACGCCGATGTCAGAAAGAGGTAGGACCCGAGGCCGACGGCGAGGGGGAAGATGAACTGCATCGCCGTGGCCCCGGGCAGGGCCACCCCGGAGGGGGAGACACGCACACTTACAGCGATCATCCCGGTGTAGTGCATGCTGCTCACCGCCCCTCCCATGACGAGGGAGGCGACGGCGACCGCGATCGGCGACTTGATGTTCAGCGCCGCCCACAGGGCCGCGGTCGCCGCGACCACGGCGATCACGACGGAGGTACCCACGAGCACCGGGTCGTAGTTCACGTCACCGTGCAGCCTCAGCGCGGCCATGCCCAGGTAGTGCATGCTCGCGACACCCAGACCGGTGGTGAGGCCACCGAGCACGAGCGCCCGGCCACGGTGACGGCCATAGCCGACGGCGAAGACGCCGGCACCGACGACGATCATGGCGACGAGCAGGCTGAGGACGGTCAGTGGCACGTTGTAGCGGATGTCGGTGCCGCTGACACCGAAGCCGAGCATCGCCACGAAGTGCATCGTCCAGATGCCGGTGCCGATCGCGGAAGCCGCGGTGAGCAGCCAGTTGCGGCGCGACCGTCCCGACGCGCCGAGAGCGCGGACCGTGCAGCGCAGCCCGAGGGCGGCCCCTATGCAGGCCATCACGTACGACAGTACGGGCGTCAGCCAGCCGAAGGTGGCGTGGTCCAGGTGTCCCATGGCTCCGGGACGCTAGTCCCGACCGGGGCGCGCAAAGGGGGCGCGTTTCGAAAGCTGCTGGAATATGACGCAGAGCTGCACCGGAACGATCGCGCCTTGCTCGAACATGTGCGCCGCGTCGCGTTTCGCCTCGGCGCCGATCATGCCGGTCCGTGTGGGTGCGAGATCATGCGAAGCATGAGCGACGACCACACACACGTGCAGGAGTTCTTCGCGGCCCGCGCGGCCGAATGGGACGCCCGGTTCCCCGACGACGGTCCGGCGTACGCGGCGGCGGTCGCCGAACTCGGACTGCGGAAGGGCAATCGCGTGCTCGACGCGGGCTGCGGCACAGGACGAGCACTGCCGCCGCTGAGAGAAGCCGTGGGGCCTTCCGGAGTGGTTGTCGGCGCTGATCTGACCCCTGCCATGCTGGAGGCCGCGGTACGGGCGGGGCGGGACCGGGCGGGACAGCTGCTGCTCACCGATGTGGCCGCGCTGCCGTTCCGTTCGGAGTCACTCGACGCCGTCTTCGCGGCAGGGCTCATCGCTCACCTGCCGAACCCCGCAGAAAATCTACGGGAGTTGGCACGGGTCGTGCGGCCCGGCGGGATGCTGGCGCTCTTCCACCCGATCGGCCGGGCCGCCCTCGCGGCGCGCCAGGGACGGCAGATCACACCGGACGACCTGCGCGCCGAGGACAACCTCGGCCCGCTCCTGGCCGGCTCCGGTTGGCGTATGACTTCCTACGTCGACGAGGACGCCCGGTTCCTCGCACTGGCCGTGCGCCAGAGCTGAGGACGTCCGCCAGAGCTGGGGACGTCCGCCGGATCAGCGCATATACCCGGCTCAGGCGCATACCCCGGCTCGGGGCATGTCCTACGCCGCTCCGGCAACCACCGCAGCGAATGCGTCCGGGTTGTCGAACATGATGTTGTGCCCCGCACCGGGAACGGTCACCACCCGCACTCCCGCGGACTCCAGGGCTTGTCTTCCCGGGATTTCGCCACTGAGGGCACCCTGAAGGTAGACGCGGTCGATCGGCAGGTCTTCCAGGATGTCGCGCATCGTGGGGCACGATCCCCGGGCGAGTCCGGTCGCCGTCCGGTGCAGGGCTCGTGGCCCGGCGAGCCTCATGGTCGCCGCCCACAGAGGGCCGATCCTGTCCAGCACGCGCGCGTGGCCGCCGTCGACGTAGGCGTCCTCCTCGTAGGAGGCGATGCCGCTCTTGCCGGCGGTGTCCGGCGGGTACGGATCGAGGTTGGCTTCCGTGAGGACGAGCCTTGAGACAAGGTCGGGCCGCCGTCGGGCGAGCACGATCGCTACCGCGCCGCCCATGCTGTGCGCGATCAGCTCCGCTCTCGCGACACGGGCCTCGTCGAGAGCCGCCGCCAGCGCGTCGGCATGATCCTCCAGCGTGTAGCCGAAGTGTTCGGGCCGGTCACTGATGCCGTGCCCGGGCAGATCGACGAACAGCGAGCGGCGGCCGGCCAGTTCGGGCCGGGCCGCGATGTGTGCGTGGTAGACGGCCGACGCCGCGCCCAGCCCGTGCACGTACACGCGCGCGGGCTCGTCGCCCGTCGTCTCCGTCCAGCGTATGAGGCTTCCCCTGCCGTCGAACTCGGCCTGCTGCATCGCCACGCTCCCTCACCACCTCGCGTCTCTCCGGGATGATACCTCGGATCCGATGTATAGCTGATGCGATGTACCACGATGGCAGGGCAGAATGGAGGCATGCTGGAACTCGCCATCCTCGGCTTCCTGTATGACGCCCCGCTGCACGGCTACGAGCTGCGCAAGCGCATCACGGCGCTGACAGGGCACGTACGGCCCGTCGCCGAGAGCACGCTGTATCCGGCGATCAAGCGGCTGGAGAAGGCCGGGCTACTGGCCCGGGCGACGGAACCCGGTGCCGTAGCCGCTCCGCGTCATGTCCTGACGCTCACCGAGGACGGCAGACAGGAACTGCGCCGCAGGCTCAGGGACCCCGTGCAACGCGACATCACCGACGAGAACCGCTGGTTCACGGTGCTCGCCTTTCTCCGGCACCTCGATGACGCCGCCGCTCAGGCGGCCGTGTTGCGGCGGCGACTCGCGTTCCTGGAGGAGCCCGCGAGCTTCTTCTACGAAGGCGACCGGCCGCTGCGGGCGGAGGAGTTGGACGATCCGTTCCGGAGCGGCATCCTCACCATCGCGCGAGCCACGAGCCGTGCCGAACTCACCTGGCTGCGGTCCACGATCGACTCACTCGACGAGAGTGCCAACTGATGTCCGCGCGGTTACACGCAGGGCGCCCCGCCGCGGCGAAGCAGGTAACGGCTGGACGCGGTGCCGTGGCTCTTCACAGCACCGCCCCCCTTCTGATGCCGGAGCTTCAACTCTACGTTGAATAGCGACAGATGAGCGCTCAGCGATGGCACACACACAGGGGGAAGGTGGCCCGAAATGACCGACATAGTGGCTGGACTCCGCAGGCTGTTCTCACGCCGGGCAACGGCCGGGTCCGAGAAGGACAGCCGTCCGGAAAAGCGCACTCACAACCTGTTCGAGGCGGCCGCGGCCTACGTGTCGGCGTGTGCCGAGGACGACCAGGACCGGATCGACGAGGCAGCGACCTGGGTATCACCCGAGGCGCTGTCGTTCGGGGTCAATGAGCTGGCGTGCCGGGCTGTCATCGCCCTCGCGCGGGAACGTGACGAGTCGCCCGGGGACGTCGCGCGAACGCTCCTCGGCCTGCCCGCCGTCTGACGTCGGCGGGGCTGCTTGTTCAGGACGGAGGACCGGAAGCATGCCGGACGGCCCACCCGGCGGGCGTGGAGGACGGCCGTTTCGCCCCTGTCCGGCCGGATAACTGCAGCTCCGCGTGCACTCATGGCCCGTGACAAGCGCCGAGGGATCGCATTAGTGTGCGCCGACGGACGTAGCGAAGGGGAGACTGGGATGGCCGGGCCGGACGACGACACCGTCACCGCAGAGGACGATGACGCGCTGTATGTGCTGACGGCGGTGCTCTTGACGCCCGCGCAGTTCCCCAGTGTGCTGGGCGACGACTACCCGGAGGCCTGCGCGGCCCTCGGAATGGCTCCGCTCGCCGACGGGTACGGCCTGGTACTCGGGCAGGACGGGGACGGGGCACGGTGGACGGTCGTCATCGACGACGTCTCGCTGGTCGCCGTCGCCATCGCGTCCTGGGACTGTGGCATGGAGTACGACCTGTCGCCCGACGAGCGCTCGATGGTCGCGGCGCTGCCCGGGTGGCCGCTGGCCGTCGCCGTCGCGGCACCCGGTGTGCCCGCCCCGCACGACCCCGCGCCCGAAATCGCCGAGCAGCAGCCGCTGTCGCCGCCGGACACCTCCATTTGGGGCCCGGCCCAGCGAAGGCTCGGCGCCGACGAGATCGCGCTTCAGTGGGCGGCCTGGCGGGAGCAGATCAAAGACGAGGAGTTCAGGCGTCCGGACGGCGATGCGGCGACCGAGAAGCCCTCACAGGGCGATGACGAGCCGGCGGAGGGCGGCGACAGCGGGAGCGGGCCGCGCAGCGGCATACAGCGCGTGCTGGCGGAGGCTCGGGCGTATGTGGACACGCCGCCGCCCCTCGGCCGCGTGCGCTCGTCCTTTGCGCCAGGTGACGCGCGGACCCTTCGGGCCGACGGTCCGGGCTGGTCGATGGTGGCCAGAACCGACGACATCGCCTTCGTCCTTCTCGATGAGAAGCCCGGCGAAATCCTTCCCGTGGGCCGCGGACCGGAGCTGCCCGGCCTGCTGGACGCACTCGACAAGATGGCCGTGCGCCCGAGCTGAGCCCGGCCGTACGACCTTCCCGCAATCCGCAGCACTCCGGGGCACACACAGCCGCCCGCGGACCGTGCCGACGGCAGGCCCACGAGCAGCGATGTGGTCAACTCTTGTGCTCCGGAGGGAGCTGGCGCGGTCGGCGGGTGCCTCAGCGGCCGATCTCCTTGCGAGTGACGCGGCGCAGCCTGCGCCGCTGTGAGGGGTCCAGCGTCAGATACGCTGCCGCGGGAACTCCCAGAACGATCAGCAGGGCGGCCCACCAGGGCAGCCAGATGAGCAGGATGAGCCCGGCCGCCACACCTCCTGCGGCGATCTTCGCGTTCTTCGACATCTTGTGTCGCCTCCTTCGCGGCCACTGCCGCTCTCTGCCTTGAGAACGGGTCCGTGCCCTCGGCGGTTCCGGACCGCGACCCTGATAGGACCCTGAGGCGCGACCCCTACTCGCCCCTGAGGGGCGCTCCGACCTCGTACATGTGGCGCAGGGCCTGACGGTAGGAGTCCACGAGCCCCGTCTCCACGTAAGGGATACCCAACTCTCGGCAGTGTGCGCGCACCAGGGGCTGGACCAGTCGCAGATGGGGGCGCGGCATGCTCGGGAACAGATGGTGCTCTATCTGGTAGTTGAGACCGCCGAGGAACCAGTCGGTGACGATGCCGCCCCGGATGTTGCGGGAGGTGAGCACCTGGCGGCGCAGATGTCCCCAGCGGTCCCCCTCGGGGTCGGGCATGTCCATGCCCTTGTGGTTCGGCGCGAAGGCCATGCCCAGGTGCAGGCCGAAGAGCGCCTGGTGGAGTGCGGCGAAGGCGAGGGCCTGCCCGAGGGACATCGAAGTGAGCAGCAACGTCGCGTAGGCGGCGACATGGGTCACCAGAAGGAAGCCCTCCACCATGCGCTCACGAGGAGGCTGCCGACGCAGGTCCTGGAACCCGTAGACCTTCAGGGCGATGCCTTCGAGGAGGGTGAGCGGGAAGAACAGCCACGCCTGGTTGCGGGTGAGCCAGCGGCGAAAGCCGGCACGCCCTCGGGCCTGCTCGCTGGTGAAGACCAGGATGTCGGCGGCGACGTCAGGGTCCTTGTCGATGTGGTTGGGGTTGGCATGGTGGCGGCTGTGCTTCTCGTTCCACCAGGCATTGCTCATTCCGAGCAGCAGATTGCCGTGAATGAGTCCGATCGCGTGACTCATGGACCGGTTTCCGGTGATCTGGGAGTGGCCCGCGTCGTGGCCTATGAACGCCGTCCGTGCGGACAGGACGGCGAGTAGCGGCGCCAAGAGCAGCACCCACCAGGAGTGGCCGATCAGGACGACACCGACGACGACAGCGGCCAGGGCCAGGGCGTTGCCCACGATGCCGACCGCGTACCAGCCGTGCCTGCGGTCAAGGAGACCTTGGCCCTTGACGGTGCGCAGGAGCGGCGCGAACTCACTGCCCTTGGAAGCCCCGGGAGGGCTTTCCGCGAGAGTTGCGGCGGTCTGGGGCATGGCGGGGTCTCCGGTCTCTCAGGGAACGGGTTGATGTGAAGAAACGTACGAATCGGTGACCCTGGGCGACCATGGCGCCACCACCCGTGTCCATACTGGGGAACCCACCCGCACCCAGGGGGGACCTGACAACACCCCCAAGCAAGGTGACCCGTCTCACAGCTTCGCCATGCCTGCGAGAGCGCGGATGCGGTGTATCCTCGGCGATTCTGTCAAGTAGTCAAATTTGAGGAATAAGTTATCGCTGTGCAGAGAAGTCCCGTGGTAACCCTCTCCGAGATCTCCGAACTGGCCCGCTGCTGTGCCGTGTTCGTGCCCGCCGAACCGGCCCGCACCGGCAGGGTCGCCTTCTGGCATCCCGACGGCGACGGCACTCCTGTCGTCGCATCCGGCTCCGTCGAGGAACTGACCGTCGTCGTGCCCGGCGACGACGGGGTCGAGCTGATGACCGTCCCGGCGGTACTGCTCCCGGTGCGAGCGGCGCTGCCGGTCCTCACACGCGCGCGTGCCGCCGCGCACGCGCACAGAGCCACCGCCTTCTGGGGTGCGGCAACCGTGCTCGCGCTGCAATTCGCCGCGCGCGGACTGCTGTTGCCCGGTCTCAGCGCCGGCGACCACGACGCGTGGCGTGCCGGACCGCTCCGGGCGGACGAGGTGGAGCGGATCCGCGAACTGGCCGCCGCGATGCCGCCCCAGGCGCATGCGGTCCCGGCCGACGAGACCGAGCCCCTGCGTCTGCCCGACCCGGAGCGGCTGGTGCGTGCGTTCCTCGACGCGGTCGCCGACGCGCTCCCCCGCTCCGCGGCGGCGACGCTCGCAGCGGGCGGCCCGGCCTTCGCGGCGGCCCCACCGCAGCACATCCCCGAGCAGCGCGCATGGGCCGCCGACGTCGCTGCGGGGCATGACGCGGGCGTACGGATCTCGTTGCGCATCGAGGTGCCGGGCCTCGCCTCAGCCGTGTCGGACGAGACACGCCTGCCCTTCCGTGCGGTGCTCCAGCTGCACAGCGTGAACGATCCGGCCCTGGTCGCGGACGCCGCCGAGGTGTGGGCGGGATCGGACTCGCCGGGCCCTGTCTTCGGGCCGCGCGCGCGAATGGACGCCCTGCTCGCGCTGCGTCGCGCCGCACGAGCCTGGGCTCCGCTCTCGCCCCTGTTGTCGGCAGCCGTGCCCGACGCGATCGAACTCGCCGACGAGGAGGTCACCGAGCTTCTCGGCGAAGGTGCGCGGACGCTGACGGCCGCGGGTGTCGAGGTGCACTGGCCCAAGGAGCTCGCGCGCAAACTGACGGCCCGCGCGGTGATCGGTCCGCCGGACGACCAACAGGTCACGGGCAGTCTGTCGTCGGACACACCGTCGTTCCTGTCGGCCGACGCGCTGCTGGCATTCAACTGGTCGTTCGCCCTGGGTGATGAGCGGCTGACGCGACAGGAGCTGGACCGGCTCGCCGAGGCGAGCCGCCCCGTGGTTCGCCTGCGTGACCAGTGGGTGCTCGTCGACTCGCAGGAGGTGCGCCGCGCCCGTGCACAGCAGGATCGCAAGGTCACGCCCATCGACGCGCTGAGCGCCGCTCTGACGGGTTCCACGGAGCTCGACGGCCACAGTGTCGACGTTCAGCCCACGGGGTGGCTGGCGACGCTGCGTGAGCGGCTCTCGGACCCGGAGGCTCAGGACCCGGTCGGACAGCCCGCCGCGCTCGCCGCGACGCTGCGGGACTACCAGTTGCGGGGCCTCAACTGGCTGGCCCGGATGACGTCGTTGGGGTTGGGCGGATGTCTCGCCGACGACATGGGTCTGGGCAAGACGATCACGCTGATCGCCCTGCATCTGCACCGGCAGACCGACGAGTCGGCAGCGGGTCCCACGCTCGTCGTCTGCCCGACATCGCTGATGGGCAACTGGCAGCGCGAGATCGAGCGGTTCGCTCCGGGCACCCCTGTGCGCCGTTTTCACGGCCCCAGGCGAAGCCTGGAGGATCTGGCCGGCGATGAGTTCGTGCTCACGACGTACGGCACGATGCGGCTCGACGCAGAGCGGCTGGCCGGAGCGTCATGGGGCATGGTCGTGGCGGACGAGGCACAGCATGTGAAGAATCCGTACTCGGACACGGCACGCCGGCTACGGACGATCGGCGCACGCGCGCGCGTGGCGCTCACCGGAACTCCGGTGGAGAACAACCTCTCCGAGTTGTGGGCGATTCTCGACTGGACCACCCCGGGACTGCTGGGCAGGCTCGGCACGTTCCGCACCCGGTACGCGCAGGCCGTCGAGGGTGGTCAGGATCCGGCCGCGGCGGATCGGCTCGCCCAGCTCGTACGACCGTTCCTGCTGCGCCGTCGCAAGTCGGACCCTGGCATCGCACCCGAGCTGCCGCCGAAGACGGAGACCGACCGTGCGGTGTCGCTCACCAAGGAGCAGGCGGGTCTGTACGAGGCGGTGGTCCGCGAGACTCTGGCGGAGATTTCGGGCGCCGACAACATGGCTCGGCGCGGCCTGATCGTGAAGCTGCTGACCGGGTTGAAGCAGATCTGCAATCACCCGGCGCAGTTCCTCAAGGAGGACAGTCCGAAGATCGCGGGTCGCTCCGGAAAGCTGGAGCTGCTCGACGAACTGCTCGACACCATCCTCTCCGAGGGAGCGGGTGTTCTGGTCTTCACCCAGTATGTGCGGATGGCGCGGCTGATCGAGCGCCATCTGGCGGCACGGGGCATGGCGTCCCAGTTCCTGCACGGCGGCACCCCCGTCGCCGAGCGGGAGGCCATGGTGCGACGCTTCCAGGAGGGCGAAGTGCCGGTCTTCTTACTGTCGTTGAAGGCAGCGGGCACGGGCCTGAACCTGACACGGGCCGAGCACGTCGTGCACTACGACCGCTGGTGGAACCCGGCCGTCGAGGCTCAGGCCACCGACCGCGCGCACCGCATCGGCCAGACGCGGCCCGTGCAGGTTCACCGGCTGATCGCCGAGGGAACGATCGAGGACCGCATCGCGGACATGCTGCTGCGCAAGCGGGAGTTGGCGGACTCGGTGCTCGGCTCCGGGGAGTCGGCGCTCACCGAGCTGACCGACACCGAACTGGCCGACCTGGTGGAGCTGCGAGGAGGCGACCGATGAGCGACCCGCACAACGACAACCTGGAGCGCACCTTCGACGCGCTGCCGCCCGCGCGCGGGCGGGGCTTCGCGCAGACGTGGTGGGGGCAGGCCTGGCTGAAGGCGCTGGAGGACGCGGCACTGGACTCGGAACAGGTGAAGACGGGCCGCAGTCTCGCGCGCGGGGGAACCGTGGGAGCCGTCTCGGTGCGCCCCGGGCGGATCACCGCGGTGGTCCAGGACCGGGACCGCACGCCTCACCGCGCGGATGTCCTGCTCCAACAACTGTCCGAGGACCAGTGGGACCGGTTCCTGGACATGGCCGTCGAACAGGCCGGGCACATCGCGGCGCTGCTCGACCGCGAGATGCCGCCGCATCTGGTCGAGGACGCGGAGGCGGCCGGCGTCGAACTCCTGCCGGGCCTGGGGGATCTGGAGCCCGAGTGCGACTGCGGCGCGTGGGACCACTGCGGCCACACCGCGGCGCTGTGCTACCAGGTGGCGCGGCTGCTGGACCAGGACCCGTTCGTACTGCTGCTGATGCGCGGTCGTGGCGAGCGCGAACTGCTCGATGAATTGCAGGTGCGCAGCGTCCCCCTTCCCGAAACGGTCCCCGTATCGGATGAGCCGCACCAGGGGGTGGACGCCGCCGAGGCGTACGCGGCGGCGGACATCCTGCCGCCGTTGCCCGCGACTCCTCCCCTGCCCGGAGAACCGGGACAGCCGCCTTCGCTGGACACGGAGGCAGGGCCCGGGCCCGGGATCGATCCGGGCGCGCTCACGTTCCTGGCGACGCAGACCGCCCGCGAGGCACACCGTCTGCTTGCCGAGGCGCTCTTGCCCGGGCACGAACAGCGTCCCGTGGGGGAGGAGTTGACGCTCTCGCAGGACGCCGTACGGCTGGCCGCGGGCGCCCCCGGGAATCAGGCGACCACTCGGCTCGCCGAAGGATCGGGCCGCGACCTCGGGGCGCTTTCGCTCGCTGTCCGTGCCTGGGAGTACGGGGGTGTGGCCGCGCTCGACGTACTCGACACCGAGTGGGTGGTGGAGGCGGAAACGCTCGCACGCGCGCGTGCCGCTCTCGAGTCCGCCTGGGAGGAGGACGAGCGGCCGTCGCTGCGCGCGTACCGCAACCGATGGACCGTCGTCGGCGCATCGGCACAATTGCGGCTGGGGCTCGACGGCCGCTGGTGGCCGTATCGCAAGGAACGGGGGCGATGGGCACCGGCGGGTCCGCCGGCCCAGGACCCGGCCACGGCACTCGCCCTGGCGGAAGGCAACGAATGACCCCGACACCGCCCGCCATATGAGTGGTTGACGCCGGGCGTGTATCTACCGGCCGTGCCCGCATTTTTCCTGGAGCACGCGCGCGTGCCCCAGAACACGCGCGCGTGGCTCACGCCAACGGCTTGGTGAGCTTGCGGTTCCCGCCGACGTCCGCGGCCAGGCTGCACGCGACGCTGTCTATGCCGAGGCCGAAGCCGGTGGGATCCGGATACTGCACCAGGGTGCCGCGCACGGTCCCGGCCGGTTGCTTGACCGCCTTGGCCTGCAGCGGCTTCTCGCAGAGCGCCGATGCCGCCTTTTTGAGGGCGGCATCGGTCTTGTAAGTGCCCTCCAGCTCGGCCATCTTCACGACTTCCGCGTCATGCGCCGTACGGCACGACCGTTTCGTGGCCTGGCCGGGCCTGCTGTCGTCGGTGTTGAAGCAGTCACCGGCCTTCAGCATGTAGTACGGCACTTCATCGCCCTCGGGAGACGGCAACAGCGACTCCAAGTCGCTCGACGGGCCGCTCGGCAGCAGATCGGACGGCACGTCGGAGGGCAGGGACGGCAAGGAAGGCAGTCGGCTGGGCACCTCCGAGGGGATGCTCAGCGACGGTGTGGGCGTACGCTCCGCCGTCCCGCTGCTCTCAGCCGGCGACTTCCCGCCCGAAGAGCCGTTGTCGCTGGTGGCCACCAGCACCACAGCGGCGACGACCCCGACCGCCACGATGATGGCAAGCAGGACGAAGAGAGCGTTGCGGCGCCCTCCCGGCCCGCCGGGTGCGCCGGGCGGCGGCGGTGGCTGCCAACCGCCGCCGCCCTGCCACGGCGGGCCACTGCCTCCAGGAGGAGGTCCGTAACCCCCGGGAGGCGGGCCGAAGCCGCCGTTGCCCGGAGGCGGTGTGTCATCCGGCGGCCGAGGGGGCTGGGGCGGTAAAGGCGGCATGGCCATACCGTCAAGAGTTGCCTCGAACCGGTCATAAAGCGACCCCTGCGCGGAACTTGATACGGACTCATGGCGCGGGTCGCATGATTCCGGGGAATTCCGCGCAGGGCCTCACCGACTGAGGCGGGATCAGCCTCGGGCACCCAGCAGATGGTCCATGGCCAGCTGGTCCAGACGCTCGAACGCCATCCCGCGCGCGGCGGTCGCCTCCACATCGAACTCCTCGAAGGCCGCACGGTCGGCGAGCAGCGCCTGGACACCATCAGCGGCGGTGGGCTGCGCCAGTTCGTCCAGACGCGAGGCCCGCAGCGCCTCCTGGACCTCCGGGTCGGCTCGGAAAGCGGCTGAACGCTCCCGCAGGATGAGGTAGTTGCGCATACAGCCCGTGGCCGACGCCCACACTCCGTCCAGGTCCTCGGTGCGCGGCGGCTTGAAGTCGAAGTGCTTCGGCCCCGCGTAACCGGCGCTTTCCAGGAGGTCCACCAGCCAGAAGGCCGCTCGCAGATCACCCGCGCCGAAGCGCAGATCCTGGTCGTACTTGATGCCGGACTGGCCGTTGAGGTCGATGTGGAAGAGCTTGCCCGCCCACAGGGCCTGGGCGATGCCGTGCGGGAAGTTCAACCCGGCCATCTGCTCGTGTCCCACTTCGGGGTTGACGCCGTACAGCTCCGGCCGTTCCAGGCGCTCGATGAACGCCAGGGCGTGGCCGACCGTCGGCAGGAGGATGTCGCCACGGGGCTCGTTCGGCTTGGGTTCGATCGCGAAGCGCAGGTCGTATCCCTGCGAGGTCACATACTCGCCGAGGAGATCGAACGCCTCCTTCATACGGTCGAGCGCGGCGCGCACGTCCTTGGCGCCGCCGGACTCGGCGCCTTCCCGGCCACCCCAGGCAACGTAGGTCCGCGCGCCCAGCTCGACCGCGAGGTCGATGTTGCGGATCGTCTTGCGCAGTGCGTAGCGGCGCACGTCCCGGTCGTTGGCGGTGAACGCGCCGTCCTTGAAGACGGGGTGCGTGAAAAGGTTCGTGGTGGCCATCGGCACGGCCATACCGGTGGTGTCGAGCGCCTGCCGGAAGCGCTTGATGTGCGACTCGCGCTCGGCGTCCGAGGACCCGAAGGGGATCAGGTCGTCGTCATGGAAGGTCACTCCGTAGGCACCCAGTTCCGCCAGGCGCTGCACCGTCTCAACCGGGTCCAGGGCTCGCCGGGTGGCATCGCCGAACGGGTCCCTTCCCTGCCAGCCGACGGTCCACAGTCCGAAGGTGAACCTGTCCTCGGGGGTGGGCTGGTAGTTCATGCCGCGGCTCCTTGTTCGCTCCGGGTTGGCTCCGACCATTTCGTCATGGCGCTTAACAAATTAGTATGCGGAGACATCTCTGGGAAGAGACGAGATGCGAAACCCGGACCGTGTCGGTCCGGGGCGCCCCGGAAACAGGCCGTATCCCGCGGAGCCGCGGAAAGAGGGAGAGCTCGATGTCAGCAGCCGAGGGTCCGCTCGTCGTCGGCGTGGACACATCCACCCAGTCCACCAAAGCGCTGGTCGTGGACGCGGCCACCGGAGAGGTGGTGGCGAGCGGGCAGGCACCGCACACCGTCTCCTCCGGGGCGGGACGCGAGAGCGATCCGCGGCAGTGGTGGGACGCGCTGTGCGAGGCGCTGCATCAGTGCGGCGACGCGGCGCGGGAGGCCGCGGCGGTGTCCGTGGGCGGTCAGCAGCACGGTCTCGTCACGCTCGACGCGCGGGGCGCCCCGGTGCGCCCGGCCCTGCTGTGGAACGACGTACGGTCGGCTCCGCAGGCCCGCCGCCTGGTGGAGGAACTGGGAGGCCCGAAGGCGTGGGCCGAGCGCACCGGCAGCGTGCCGGGCCCCTCCTTCACGATCACCAAGTGGGCTTGGCTCGCGGAGCACGAGCCCGAGGCGGTCCGCGCGACAGCGGCCGTACGTCTGCCCCACGACTACCTGACCGAGCGCCTCACGGGACTGGGCACGACCGACCGGGGCGATGTCTCCGGCACGGGCTGGTGGGCGTCCGGGACCGAGACGTACGACGAGGAGATCCTCGGACACGTGGGACTCGACCCGGCACTGCTCCCCCGCGTCGTCCAGCCCGGGGAGGTGGTCGGGACCGTACGCCACAGCGGAGACCTGCCCTTCTCCAAGGGCACCCTGGTCGCTCCGGGCACCGGGGACAACGCCGCCGCGGCACTCGGGCTCGGACTGCGTCCGGGCACTCCTGTCCTCAGTCTCGGCACATCCGGCACGGTGTACACCGTCTCGACGCGCCGGCCCGCCGACCCGACCGGGACCGTGGCCGGTTTCGCCGACGCGCGCGGCGACTGGCTGCCGCTGGCCTGCACCCTGAACTGCACGCTCGCCGTGGACCGCGTAGCCACGCTGCTGGACATCGACCGCGAGGCCGTCGAACCGGGCACCGGCGTGACGCTGCTCCCCTACCTGGACGGCGAGCGCACCCCGAATCTGCCGCACGCCTCCGGGCTGCTGCACGGACTGCGTCACGACACGACGCGCGGGCAGTTGCTGCAGGCCGCCTACGACGGTGCGGTCCACTCGTTGCTCGGTGCCCTCGACCTGGTGCTCGACGCGGATGCGGACCGGTCGGCTCCGCTGCTGCTCATCGGCGGTGGCGCGCGCGGAACGGCCTGGCAACAGACCGTGCGCCGCCTGTCGGGACGCCCCGTTCAGGTGCCCGAGGCCAAGGAACTGGTCGCGCTCGGCGCCGCCGCACAGGCCGCGGGGGTGCTGACCGGCGAGGACCCGGCGGCGGTGGCCCGCAGGTGGGACACCGCGCGCGGACCGGTACTCGAGGCCGTGGAGAGGGACGAGGCGGCACTCGCGCGAATCGCCGGGGTACTCTCCGACGCGGCCCCGCTGCTGGAACGCGAGCCGGAGGACCCGCACTGACGAGGCCTCCCCCGCGGGAACAAGTCCCGCACTGACCAGGACAGGCCCTGACGAGACCGACCGACGAGGACTGACGGAGGCATGACCGCACCGCTGCACGAGGCCCACCCCAGCAGCCCCGGCCGCAAACTGCCCGACACCCAGCAGGGCATGCGCCGCCGCAATCTCTCCCGTGTGATGCACACCGTCAACGCCGAGGGGCCGCTGTCCCGTGCCGCCGTCGCCTCGCGCATCGGGCTGACCCGGGCGGCCGTCTCGACCCTCGTGGACGAGCTGATCCGCTCCGGGCTCCTCGAAGAGCTGGGCCCCGAGCGGCCCGGCCGGGTGGGGCGGCCCGGCTCGGCACTGGCCGTCAGCGGACGCGGCCCCGCCGGCATCGGCGCGGAAGTAGGCGTCGACCACCTCGCCGTGTGCGCGGTGGATCTGCGCGGCAAGGTGCGGGCACGAGTTGTGCGGAACGGCGCCAATCGAGGCCGCGCTCCCGAACCGGTGCTGCGAGAACTGACCGCGCTGGTGCGCCAGGTCGTTGCCGAAGCGGACCGGGAAGGCCTGTGGCCCGCAGGCCTTGCCGTCGCCGTGCCCGGTCTGGTGGCCCGCGACGCCCGGACCGTGGTACGCGCCCCCAACCTGGACTGGCACGACACGGACCTCGGTGCGCTGCTGCCCGGCGAACTCCCGCTGACAGTGGACAACGAGGCGAACTTCGGCGGGCTCGCCGAGCTCTGGCTCAACGAAACCGCGCCGCGCGACTTCCTCCATGTCTCCGCGGAGATCGGCATCGGTGGGGCGGTGGTCGTGGACGGTCGCCTGCTGCGCGGCCGGCACGGCTTCGCGGGCGAGTTGGGGCATGTTCCGGTACGTCCCGACGGGCCGACGTGTGCGTGCGGCGGGCGGGGCTGTCTCGAGCAGTACGCGGGCGAGGAGGCCGTGCTGCGTGCGGCTGGTCTGGAACCGGGCTCGGACCGGGTCGGACTACTGGCGGAGCGTGCCACGCAGGACGACAAGGACGTACGGCGCGCCCTGCGCGGCGCCGGGACCGCGCTGGGCATCGCACTGACCGGCGCGGTCAATCTGCTGGACCCTGAAGCCGTGGTGCTGGGCGGGGCGCTGTCCGAGCTCGCGCCCTGGCTGCTGCCGTCGCTGGAGCGGGAGTTGGCCCGACGCGCGGCAGGCCCCGCCTGCCCGGTGACCGTATCCCGGCTCGGCCCCGAGGGACCGCTGCTGGGCGCGGCACACTCCGTGGTGCGGGCGGTGCTCGATGATCCGGCTGCGGTGGCAAGCGGAGCGTAGGCCCTGGGCCCTCTTCCACGGAGCACGTGGGGGCGGTAGCCGTTCCGCGGCCCCTCACTCCCCCTTACGGGTGACTGAGTTGTCCACAGTTCCGGCGTTGTCCACGGAGCGGGGCGGCATTCTTCCTCCCCAACCAGCGGGCGCCGTACCGTAATTCACGCGAGACGCCGCCATCGGACCGACGGCGGCGCGCCAAGGGCCAATGTGTTCAAGAGTCGGGGAATTCGGGGGATTCATATGTCGCGGAAGACAATCCGGGGACTGCGGCTTGGGGCCGTCAGCCTGCGCCAGGTCCTGCTTCAGGGCATCAGGGCGATGGCGCCCACCGCAGTGACCGTCAGCCTTGGGCAGAACGGAGCCGTGTAGCCGTGAGCGACCCGCGAATCCTGACCGTGCGCCCGGAACCGGGCGAGTACGCATGGACGTTCGGCGGCGCACCGCCGGTGGCTCGGATCACGCCGGGCACCGTCCTCGACCTGTATACCGAGGACTGCTTCGCGGGTCGGGTGCGGTCCGAGAAGGACTTGGTCTCCGAGGTGTGTGAGTTCCCCTTCCTCAATCCGCAGACAGGCCCGTTCCATGTGGAGGGCGCGGAGCCGGGCGACACGGTCGCGGTGCACTTTGTGTCGATCGAACCGGCGCGCGACTGGGCGGCGTCGACGACGGTCCCGCTGTTCGGGGCGCTCACGTCCACGCACACCACGGCCACGCTGCAGCCGCCGTTGCCGGAGACCGTGTGGATCTGGCAGCTCGACCGGGACAGGCGGACAGCGTTGTTCAGTGCCCGGGAAAGTGACATCGAGGTCGAGCTGCCCATGGATCCGATGCACGGCACCGTCGGGGTGGCGCCCGCCAACCTGGAGGTGCGCTCCGCACTGGTGCCCGACGCGCACGGCGGGAACATGGACACGCCGGAGATGCGGGCCGGTGTCACCTGCTATCTCGGAGTGAATGTCGACGGCGCGCTGCTCAGCCTCGGTGACGGGCACGCGCGGCAGGGCGAGGGCGAGACCTGTGGTGTCGCCGTCGAGTGTGCGATGAACACCGTGGTGATCGTCGAGCTCCTCAAGGGGATCTCCACGCCCTGGCCCCGCATCGAGTCCGACACGCACATCATCTCGACCGGTTCGGCTCGTCCTCTGGAGGACGCGTTCCGAATATCCCAGCTCGACCTGGTGCAGTGGCTGGTGCGGGACTACGGGTTCAGCGAGCTGGACGCATACCAGTTCGCGACCCAGGCCGTCGAGTCGCCGCTCGCCAACGTCTGCGACACCAACTACACGTGTGTGGCCAAGCTCCGTAAAGAGTGGCTGCCCAAGCGCGAGACACATCGCGGGCTGCACGAACGGATGCGCGAAACGGCGACGACGCTGGGGCGCTGACACTTCGAAGCCACCCCCCCGGTTCGGCGTCTTTCGGGTCTCCGCGCCTCCATGCTCCGGGTCTGCTCTTCGCCCCTGCTCTCCATCCCTGCTCTGCGCACCGACCACCACACGCCCTGCGGCGTGCTCAGGTACTCGACCACCGGCCACGCGGCTACTGCGTGCGGCGGTGTCACCCGGAGCTCGCCCCATCCCTCATCAGACTCCCGCCGAAAGGCAGTTCCTTCCTTGAACCGAACCCGTTACCTGCCCAAGTCGCTCCCGAGCAGGCGTCGCCTGTTGCAGAGCGCGGCCCTCGCCACGCTCTCCACCGTGTTACTGCCCAGCACGCAGGCCGACGCGAAAACCCAGGCGTTCGACTACCGGCTCGCCGAGTGGTCTCCCGCGCACGCCGCCAACTACACCGCGGCCAACCGTCCGACGAGCCATCCCGTCGACTTCCTGATCATCCACATGACGCAGGCGACCTACGCGAACACCCTGCGCATCTTCCAGAACCCGGAGAAGCAGGTGTCCGCGCACTATGTCGTGCGGTCGGCCGACGGGCATGTCACGCAGATGGTGCGGGAGCGGGATGTCGCCTGGCACGCGGGCAACTGGGACTACAACACACGCAGCATCGGCATCGAGCACGAGGGCTGGGTGGATCAGCCCGCGTACTTCACCGACGCCATGTACGCGGAGTCGGCGAAGCTGACCGCGGCGATCTGCACGAGATACGGCATCCCGAAGGACCGTGCGCACATCATCGCGCACTACGAGGTGCCGGGATCGGATCACACCGATCCGGGGCCGAACTGGGACTGGACGCGCTACATGAGGCTCGTCGGCTCCGCGTGACGGGCGGGCCGTCGGTCAGGTCCGGCGGGGCCATGGGGAGGGCCCTGCCAGGAGCGCGGTCACGACGCTTGTCCGCACTCGCCACCGGAGTGACGATGTCCACAGCAGCATCGCATTCCGGGGAGGGCAAGTTGACCGATCCATGGGTGGCCCTGGAGCCGGGGGCCGATCCCGCACAGCGGGTGCGGGTGCTGCGCGCCGCCCACGAGACGTTCACGGAGGCGGGCACGGTGCCGCGGCCGGTGCGTTCCGTGGTGGCCGAGTCATGGCGACGCTCCGCACGGGCCGGCGTCGGACCGGACGGCACGGCGTGCGTGGAGCTCACCGACGGTGACCTCGGCTCGTACCGTGCGGAGCACCCGCTGGCCCAGGTGATGCCGCTGTTCCGCGAACTCATGGGCACGTTCGCGGCGGATGGCCAGCATCTCCTGGCGGTGTGCGACGCGCAGGGCAGGCTCCTGTGGGTCGAGGGGCACGCGGGGACCCGGCAGAAAGCGGACGTGATGAACTTCGTGCCGGGCGCGCGGTGGGCGGAGTCGGCGGTCGGCACGAATGCTCCGGGTACGGCCGTGGCGCTCGATCGACCGGTGCAGGTCTTCGCGGCCGAGCACTTCTTCCGGCGCGTGCAGCCGTGGACGTGCGCGGCGGCTCCCGTGCACGATCCACGCACCGGACGGCTGCTCGGCGCGGTCGACATCACCGGCGGCGACGGGCTCGCGCATCCGCACAGCCTGGGTTTCGTGCAGGCGGTGGCACGAGCGGCGGAGTCCCAGCTGGCGCTGCTCACCCCGGCCCCGGTCACCACCGACGCGCTCGAACTGACCGCGCTGGGCCGTGACGAGGCACTGCTCCTGGCGGGCGGCCGCAAGCTGCGTCTGAGCCGCAGGCACAGCGAGATCCTGGTGCTCCTGTCCAGGTACCCGGAGGGGCTGACCGGAGACGAGCTGCTGTGCGCGCTGTACGAGGACGAGTCGGTGACGCCGGTGACATTGCGCGCGGAACTGGCCCGGTTGCGGCGTCTCCTCGGCGCCGGGGTGCTCGGCTCACGGCCGTATCGGCTGGCGGTTCCGGTCGAGTCCGACGTCGCGGTCGTGGAGCGCAGGCTCGGCACCGGTGCGGTCACGGCGGCCGTGAGGGCGTACGCGGGTCCGCTGCTTCCCGGTTCGCAGGCACCGGCGGTGGCGCGATTGCGCAGAAGGCTCGCCGACGGGCTGCGCGCGGCGCTCGTCGCCCGCCGCGACCCGGACCTGCTTGCGGACTGGGCCCACGCACCCTGGGGCGAGGACGACCTCGACGTCTGGCGGGCGCTCGCTGCGGCGCGGCCGACGGCAACCGTACGAGCACGCCTGGAGGAGCTGGAGAACGAGCAGTCGGCACTTCCCGGGCGGGCGCCGGGCTGACGTTTCGACCACGCTTGCGCGCATCCGCACGGGCAGCGCCTCGCCCCGGGCTGGAACCGGTACCGGTACCGGTACCGGTACCCGGACCAGCGCCGGCGCGCGGGCGCGTCGGCGCACCGGCGCGCAACGTACATGCAACGTCCCGGTGCCTACCGTCGCGCGCAGAGCTGCCCAACGGCGGGCAGCGCTTCTCTGGGAGGCAGAGCCGCATGACCCGTTACGCAGCGCCCGGCACTGAAGGCGCGATCGTCTCCTACGAGGCGCGTTACGACCACTTCATCGGCGGGGAGTACGTGCCGCCCGCGCGGGGGCAGTACTTCGAGAACCCGAGTCCGGTGAACGGGCAGCCGTTCACCGAGGTCGCGCGGGGCACCGCCGAAGACGTGGAGCGCGCGCTGGACGCGGCACACGCCGCCGCCCCCGCGTGGGGCCGCACCTCGGTGACCGCCCGTGCCGACATTCTCCTCAAGATCGCCGATCGGATGGAGGCGAATCTGGAGAAGCTCGCGGTCGCCGAAAGCTGGGAGAACGGCAAGCCGGTCCGCGAGACGCTCGCCGCCGACATCCCGCTCGCCATTGACCACTTCCGCTACTTCGCGGGGGCGATCCGCGCTCAGGAGGGCTCGCTCGGCGAGGTGGACGACGACACGGTGGCTTACCACTTCCACGAGCCGCTCGGGGTCGTCGCGCAGATCATCCCGTGGAACTTCCCGATCCTGATGGCCACGTGGAAGCTCGCGCCGGCACTGGCCGCGGGAAACGCGGTGGTCCTCAAGCCCGCGGAGCAGACCCCGGCGTCCATTCACTACTGGTTGAGCCTGATAGCGGATCTGCTGCCGGCGGGCGTCGTGAACGTCGTCAACGGTTTCGGAGTCGAGGCGGGCAAGCCGCTGGCGTCCAGTTCGCGCGTGGCGAAGGTCGCCTTCACCGGCGAGACCACGACCGGGCGGCTGATCATGCAGTACGCCTCGGAGAACATCACTCCGGTGACGCTCGAACTCGGCGGCAAGTCGCCCAACATCTTCTTCGAGGACGTCTGGGCGGCGAACGACGACTTCCGCGACAAGGCGCTCGAGGGCTTCACGATGTTCGCGTTGAACCAGGGCGAGGTGTGCACCTGTCCTTCCCGGGCGCTCGTCCAGCGCGGCCACTACAGCGAGTTCATGGAGGCGGCGGTCGCCCGCACCGAGCAGATCAAGACCGGCAACCCGCTCGACACGGACACGATGATCGGCGCGCAGGCCTCCAACGACCAGCTGGAGAAGATCCTCTCCTACTTGGACATCGGCCGGCAGGAGGGCGCCAAGGTCCTCACCGGCGGTGAACGCATCGAGCACGGCGGCGAGTTGAAGGGCGGCTACTACGTCCAGCCGACGATCTTCGAAGGCGACAACCGCATGAGGATCTTCCAGGAGGAGATCTTCGGGCCGGTCGTGTCGGTGACGTCGTTCAACGATTTCGACGACGCCATCAAGATCGCCAACGACACGCTGTACGGTCTCGGGGCCGGCGTGTGGACGCGGGACATCAACACGGCCTACCGCGCGGGCCGTTCGATCCAGGCAGGCCGCGTCTGGACGAACTGCTACCACGCCTACCCGGCGCACGCGGCGTTCGGCGGCTACAAGGGCTCGGGCATAGGCCGCGAGACCCACAAGATGATGCTGGACCACTACCAGCAGACGAAGAACATTCTTTGTTCATACAGCCCGAAGAAGCTTGGGTTCTTCTAGAGCCTCAAGTCGGTTGCCTGGAGGGAGCTTCGCCCCTCCAGGCAACCCAGACTCGCAGTCACTATCCGCGATCACTCAGGAACTTTCCGGCACCATGCGCCGCGAATCTGCACGGCTCCCGGATTAGCCACGGACCAGTTGGAGCGCTACGCCGCGCCGGCGGCCCCAGGCGTATCCGCGATGCGAAGCAACTGGGCCAGCACGCCTTCGACGCCGAAGCCCCCGAGCGCCCTGCACGCGGCCGAGGAGGCGGCCGCTCTCGTGGCCCCCACCGAGCAAGCGGTCGGGATCTTCTGGCGTCTGACGGCGACCCAACCGGATCAGTACGAGACCGGCCTCGCTCTCGCCCTGAACAACCTCTGAAATGGGTGGGAGCGACAAACGGGGCGAGCGTTTGGGATCGGTGAGCACCCGCATCATCGTCGACAGCCCCCTCGTTCTCCCGGACCGCGTCGGCCGGTCCGGGAGCAGCGGTCGTTTCCCTCGGCGTTTCGCGGTTTGCCGCATGCGACGGACGTATCAGCGTGACGCGGCCTGCGGTCGAGGATGTCCGGAAACCGACTCGGTCACGTGGACCCGGTGCTCGTACGAGCGTGTGACGACGTCCTGCGGTCCCCGTCCGGCGCTGGGTAGGCCGGTCCGGGCAGCCCGCTGGAACCGGCTCCTGTGACCGGGCGTCCGGGGGCCGACTCGTTGCTCTCGCCGAGGAAGCCGCCCGACTGGTGCTGCCACAGCTTGGCGTAGGCACCGTTCGCCGCGAGCAGCTCCTCGTGGGTGCCCTGCTCGACGACGCTTCCGCGGTCGAGGACGACAAGACGGTCCATGCCGGCGACGGTGCTCAGACGGTGGGCGACCACAAGGGCCGTACGTCCGTCCATCAACCGCCACAGGGCGTCCTGAACGAGGAGCTCGCTCTCCGAGTCCAGCGCGCTGGTCGCCTCGTCGAGCAGCAGGATCGGGGCGTCGCGCAGGATCGCCCTGGCGAGGGCGACGCGCTGGCGCTGGCCGCCCGAGAGTTTCACTCCCCGCTCCCCCACCAGAGTGCCGAAGCCGTCGGGGAGTTGGTCGGCGAACTCCGTGACGTGCGCGGCCGCGGCCGCCGTGTGGATCTCCTCGTCGGTGGCGCCGGGCCGGGCGAAGGCGATGTTGTCCCGCAGGGTGCGGTGAAACATGGCGGGTTCCTGCGGGACGTAGGCGATCAGTGAGCGCAGGTCGGTCTGACGCAGCCGGCTGATGTCCTGACCACCGATCAGGACGCGTCCGTCGTCGATGTCCGACATCCGCAGCAGGAGCCGGGTGAGTGTGGTCTTGCCGCCGCCGGACCTGCCGACCAGGCCGATCCGCGCGCCTGCGGGCACGTCCAGGTCGAGTCCCTGGAAAATCGGCTTCGCACCCGCGTGGGCGAAGGTCACCGCCTCGAAGCGGATGCCTGTGTCCCGCGGTGTGAGCGGTTCGGGTTCCGTCGGGTCGAGCACGGTGGGCGGATCCAGCAGCAGCTCCGTGAACTGCGCGGCCTCGGTCATGGAGCTTTCCAGACGCCGGTAGATCTGGTTGAACTCGAACATGATCTGGGTCGCGTTGGAGTAGTAGGTGAAAGCGACGACGACCTCCTCCACTCCCTGGCCCGGGCCACCGAAGGCGATGGCGACCAACAGGCCCAGCACGTTGGTCAGCACGGACATGGGGGCGATCAGGGTGTCGACGCGCAGATTGCCGTAGTCCCACGAACTCAGCGTCAGGCGCCGGGAGTCCGCGACACGGCTGCGGTGTTCGTCGGCCTCCCGCCCCTCGGCCGCGAACGCCCGAATGGTCTCCATGTTCATGAGGCTGTCGGCGACGTGGCCGGAGACCCGGGCGATCGCCGCCTCACGGTCGTTGACGAGCCTCTGCCGGCGACGAATCAGAGGTGTCGCGGCTACCACGGTCAGCGCGATCATCACAAGAAGGCCGGCGACGAGCATCGGTTCGTAGCTCCACAGCACCACGGCACCGAACACCAGGGGGACGAGACTGCCCACGATCCGGTACGTCACCGTGTCGACGAAGTCCTCGAAGCGCTTGCCGAAGCTCAGCACCCGTTTGGTCAGGGAGCCGGCGAAGTTGTCGTGGAAGAATGCCGCGTCCTTGGCGAGGAGTTCGTCCATGCCGCTCACATACAGGTGTTCCATACCGAGGGCGTCCACGCGGTTCAGGCAGTGCTGCCCGACCCGCCACACGGCCTCGGCGAGCAGCAGTGTCACGCCGAAGCCCAGCACGTACGGCAGCGCCGAGCTGAGGGTGAGACCACCGTCGTCGGCGGCCTGCCCTGCCAGTTTGGCGATCAGCAGGGGGGCGACGTAGCGGATGCCGATGTTGCCCACGGCCGGCAGCAACAGGGCGGGCAGGGCCAGCCGTCGTAGTCGCAGCAGTTCCCGGCCGTAGCGGCGCAGTGCCAGAACGACCGCGCTCCTGCCCGGCGTCGGCCCTCGCGTATCTGTTGTCCCCATCACACTCCCGGAGGTTGGGAAGTCGGAAGTTTCCCGTCAGGGGAGGTTCTCAGTCCAGGCATTTACCGCGGACTGGCGAGAACCGGACACCGCTGCGTTCAGGGTACGCAGCGGACGTATCCAGCGGTGAGCTTGCGGTAGTTGGTGTAGCCGTCCTCGTAGAAGAGCTCGCAGGAATGTGGCCCGCAGTTCCGCCCACGGGTCGCGTGACCGCTACCTACACATTCGACGTCTTTTCCAGCCTCGACGGCTTCGGCGCCGCCAGTAATGTTCTTCGTCTGCTGGTGGTACATCACGCATCTTCGATCCCGCATATCCCCCCAAGGCAATCGCCACGCCCTCAGAAACTTGGCAGACGTCGACGGAGTGGAGCCAGGATCATCCTGGCTCCACTCCGCGGTGCGGGCGTGTCACTGGAACTGTGCGAAGAACCTCCAGATCTCTGCTTTGGTCCAGGTGGCGACGCCGCTTTCGCCGGGAGAGCCGTCGACCGGACCGGGTATGTGGCCTCCGTCGAACGCGGCCCATTGGACCGGGTATCCGGCACGGCAGCCCGAGTAGGTGGTGGTGATGTGCGTTCGGCTGCCCGGCGCGGGCTCGCGCGGGCTCTGGGGGGTGCAGCCGTTGTTGCTGACGAATCGGTCGCGCAGGGACCGTCCTTGCCCGATGTTGAGGACGGAGTCGCTGATGCCGTGGATTCCGAAGTAGGCGATGGGCTGGTTGCCGCCGCTGCACCCGCTGATCTGAGCGCCGGACATGACCGCGACGGCCCTGAAGACGTTCGCCCGGCTGCATGCGAGTGCGTAGCTCATACCGCCGCCCCAGCTGAATCCCGTGGCGAAACGCTGTGCCGGGTTGACACAGAGGCCGCCCTCGATTCGCCGGATCATGTCGTCGACGAAGGTGATGTCCTCACCGCCCGAATTGGCCCAGCCGTTGCCGAGGCCCTGGGGGGCGACGAGGATCGCGCTGTTGTTGGACTGTTCCTGTTGGCCGTAGTAGGACCAGGCGTTCCCGCTCGTGCCGCCCGAGGCGACGTCGCCGGCGGTTCCGCCCCGCCAGTGGAACGCGAAGATCAGCCGGTAGCGGTGGCTGTTGTCGTAGTTGGCGGGAACCCTGAGGATGAAGCTGCGGCTCTTGCCGCCGCTCTGAATCGTGTGCGTGCCGCTCGCCAGAGTCGGGGCGCTGCCGCATCCGCCGCCGCCACCGGACGACAGCTTGATCATCTGCCATTGCTGGTTGGCGCCGCCCCAGTCGGAGTACTGGACGACGTTGCCGCCGTCGGCAGTGGAGGCGCCCTGCACCTCCACCGCCTTGCTGCTGGTGCGGTTGATCAGCCGGACGTGGCTCGCGTCGGAGTCGGCCAGGCGGAACTGCTGGTTGGCCCCGTTCTGGTCGGCCCACTGCTGGATCGCGGCACCGTCTGCGGTCGAGGCGCCGGCCACGTCGAGAACCTTGCCCGAATGCCGGGCCTTGAGGCGGTAGAAGCCGCCGCCGGAGTCCACGAACTGCCACTGCTGGTTGGCTCCGTCGTTGCGCGTCCACTGGCTGACCCGCGCGCCGTCGGCGGTGGACGTGCCAGAGACGTCCAGCGCCTTGCCGCTGTTGCGATTGACCAGGACGTACCAGGCGTTGGTGTCCACCGTCGCCGCCTCGGCGGGCGCCGGATTCACCGCGGCGAGCATGCCGATCGCGAGGGTCGCCGCCACCACGGCGGCGACCCGGGACCACCAGCGATGTAATCGTGGAGGGGCGGGGGAAACCGCACCGTAGGTCTTCATCGACTCACCCTTTCGTTCGTGGCAGGCCCCATCAGGTGCGGGTCCAGCGTTGGTTGCTGCCGTTCGAGCAGGAGTAGAGCTGGATCAGGGTGCCGTTGGCGGTGCCGCCTGCGACGGCGTCGAGACAGAGGCCGGACTGGACGCCGACGATGGATCCGTCGGAGTTGAGGCGCCATTTCTGGTTGTCGCCGCCCCAGCAGCCGTAGATCTGGACTTTGGTGCCGTTGCCGGTGCCGGCGGCGTCCAGGCACTTGTTGCCGTAGACCCTGAGCTCACCGGCGGCGGTGTACGTCCACTGCTGGTTGGTGCCGTTGTTGCAGTCCCACAGTTGGAGCTGAGTGCCGTCGGTGGTACTGCTGCTGGGCACGTCCAGGCAGCGACCCGACCCGACGCCCTTGATCGGTCCGGAACCCGAAGGGGGCGTGGAGGTGCCGCCGTTGAGTGCGTTGAGGACGGCGGTATAGGCGGGCTTCTTGCTGCCGTCGCCGTTGAACAGCAGCGGCGTTTGCTCCGACCGCCAGGAATCGGTGTCGCGCACACCCCAGACGGTGATGCCGAGGCAGCGCGGGACGGCCAGGCAGTCGTTGGTCACGTTGGCGTAGGTCGTGGCCGGGGCGCCCTGGATGTCGAGTTCGGTGATGGCCACGTCGACGCCGAGGGCGGCGAAGTTCTGCAGGGTGGTGCGGAAGTTGCTGTTGTAGGGGCTGCCGCTGTTGAAGTGCGACTGGAAGCCGACGCAGTCGATCGGCACGCCGCGCTGCTTGAAGTCTCGGACCATGGCGTACATGGCCTGGGTTTTGGCCCAGGTCCAGTTCTCGACGTTGTAGTCGTTGTAGCAGAGCTTGGCGGCCGGGTCGGCGGCGCGCGCGGTGCGGAAGGCGACCTCGATCCAGTCGTTGCCGGTGCGTTGCAGGTTGGAGTCGCGCCGGGCTCCGGAACTGCCGTCGGCGAAGGCCTCGTTCACGACGTCCCACTGGGCGATCTTGCCCTTGTAGTGGGCCATCACGCCGTTGATGTGGCCGATCATCGCCTGGCGCAGCGTGCTGCCGCTGAGACTCTGCATCCAGCCGGGCTGCTGGGAGTGCCAGGCCAGGGTGTGGCCGCGCACCTGCTTGCCGTTCTGCACCGCCCAGTTGTAGACGCGGTCACCGGCGGTGAAGTTGAACTGGCCCCGCTGCGGTTCGGTGGCGTCGATCTTCATCTCGTTCTCGGCCGTCACCGAGTTGAACTCACGGCTGGCGATCGTCGTGTACGCCGAGTCGCCCAGCCTGCCCGAGGCGATGGCGGTGCCGAAGTAGCGGCCGCTCTGCGCCGCCGCGGCGCCGAGCGTGTTCTCGGCGGCGTGTGCGGTCGGCGGCGCGACCAGTGCGGCGACCGCACCGAGGACGCCGACGACCAGAGTCAACAGCAGGCCGCGGATCTTCCGGCGGACAGCGGGTCTGGAAAGGGCATACGAGCCCATAACTGTGCCTCCAAGGTAGAAATCACGGAAGGACTGAAGCGCAGGGGAATGCGTCGTCCGCTCCCACTCGGCAGACGGACGGGGCGGGCCGGAACCCGGGCAGCACGGAATCACCGGACACCGCGGTCATGGGACCGGGACGATCTCAACCGGCACGGACGGCAGCCGGTCGGCCGTCGGGTGACGTACGGCGGGCGGCGGCGGCGTTTCGACACAGGCATGGGGGTACTCCATCGCGGCTCAGCCGGGGGACCGCCACGCGGCGTCGCGTACCTCTCCAACTGCGCGAAGAGCCAGGATGCGTTGGTGCGAACCTCACCGGAACGAAACGGGGTGGCGCGGGTGCTTCGGTGCGCGGATCTGTCGTGCAGCTGTGCGCGGATCTGCCGTGCAGCACAGATTGCTCAGGGCCGACGTGGTTCGATATCTCGAACTAAGGCCGCTTTCTCAGACAGGGATGATTGAGGTTTTGACGATGGATCGTCAATACTCCCCGCAGAAGAAGTTTCCGTTCCTCGCCCGAAACTTTCCGGAATCCCGGCGAGCCGGACCGCGAACCCCCGGCGCCGCCGTCGGCGGATGCCGTGGGGCCCGGGGCCGGGACAAGTGTGCGGACGCCGCTGGCTCGACTTCTCTCCTCCGCGCGGACGCCTTGGACTGGCGAGCTGTATGGCGAACTCCGGAGTGTTTCCGGTCGGCGCGACAGCTTGTCAAGCCCAAAGGGGAGGCGCTGTTTGTAGACAGATCGGCCATAGGCCTTGACCAGACGGCCCCACATTCCTAGCTTGTGGCGTCAAAGCTTCCGGGAATTCTTCGAAATATTTCGAGATTGTCCCTGCCCCCGGAAGTCCGCTCCGCAGTTCATCGGGGTCACCTCACCCCCGCCCCCAAAGGAGTGCCCTCTGATGTGGTTTCGCCACCCGTCCCCGGTCCGTCTAAGACGCTTACTCGCCGTCCTTGCGCCCTTGCTGCTCGTGGCTACCTTCCTCGGTGCCCAGCCCGCCGACGCGGCGACCGTAGACCCCAACGCCTCGTATGTGCTGGTCAACCGCAACAGCGGCAAGGCCCTGGACGTCTACAACATGGCGACCAACGACGGCGCCCGCATCACCCAGTGGACCAGGAACGATCAGCGCCAGCAGCAGTGGCAGTTCGTCGATTCCGGGGGCGGCTACTACCGCATCAAGTCCCGCCACTCGGGCAAGGTGCTGGACGTCTACAACTGGTCCACCGCGAACGGCGGCTCGATCGTCCAGTGGGCCGACCAGAACGCCACCAACCAGCAGTGGCGGCTGGCCGACAGCTCGGACGGCTACGTGAGGCTCATCTCGCGCCACAGCAACAAGGCCCTCGAGGTACAAGGCGCCTCCACCGCCGACAGCGCGAACATCGTCCAGTACGACGACTGGAGCGGCACCAACCAGCAGTGGCAGCTCGTCAAGGTCGGCGGTGACAGCCCCGGCCCGTGCGATCTTCCGTCGACATACCGCTGGACATCGACGGGCGCGCTGGCGCAGCCCAAGCCGGGGTGGGTCTCGCTCAAGGACTTCACCGTCGTCCCCTACAACGGCAAGCAACTCGTCTATGCGACGACGCACGACACGGGGACGCGCTGGGGCTCGATGAACTTCGGCCTGTTCAGCAACTGGTCGGAGATGGCCTCGGCCAGCCAGAACGCGATGTCGGCTTCCACTGTCGCGCCCACGCTCTTCTACTTCGCGCCGAAGAACATCTGGGTGCTCACCTACCAGTGGGGCGGGACCGCCTTCTCCTACCGGACGTCGAGCGACCCCACCAACCCGAATGGCTGGTCATCCCCGCAGGTGCTCTTCTCCGGAAGCATCGCCGGCTCCGGAACAGGACCCATCGACCAGACGCTCATCGGTGACGGGACGAACATGTACCTGTTCTTCGCCGGTGACAACGGCAAGATCTACCGGGCCAGTATGCCGATCGGGAACTTCCCGGGCAGCTTCGGCTCGACCTCGACAGTGATCATGAGCGATTCGACGAACAACCTGTTCGAGGCGCCGCAGGTCTACAAGCTGCAGGGCCAGAACCGCTACCTCATGATCGTCGAGGCGATCGGCTCGCAGGGCCGCTACTTCCGCTCGTTCACGGCCACCAGTCTGAACGGCTCATGGACACCCCAGGCCGCGACCGAGAGCAATCCCTTCGCCGGCAAGGCCAACAGTGGCGCCACGTGGACCAATGACATCAGCCACGGCGAACTGCTCCGCACCAGCCCCGATCAGACCATGACCGTCGATCCCTGCAATCTGCAGTTGCTCTACCAGGGGCGCAGCCCCAACTCCGGCGGCGACTACGGCCTCCTGCCCTACCGTCCGGGTCTGCTGACACTGCAGCGCTGATGGCGTGACACGAGTCCGGCTCCGGTATGGAGCCGGCGTGGCGGGCTCGGCGGAAGGCCGAGCCCGCCCGGGTCACGCGACAACGTCAGCGCTCATACGACGACGGAGCGCGGGGTCGGGCAACGCTCACCAGCCCGAGGGCCATCCCGTAACGCGGTGCCGCCGCCGGTGGCGCTTGCGCGCGGTCCAGGCGCACCGGGTCGCCTGGTGCGCTGCTTCGGACGAGCCAGGCTTCGGTCGGGCCGGCCCATGTACCGCGCGGAGTTGACGACCTGGCTCTCCAGCGCGCGGACCACCCCACGGGTGATGCGGTTTCCCGACGCCTGCATGATGACGTCGTGGAAGGCGACCCAGCCGGCCCGGACAAGTCCAGGGAGGACAGTGGCCTCCCCGGTCCGCACCGATGCGAGTTCTCACCCAACACGTCGTCGCGGACCAGCCAGGAGGCCACCGGTGCCGGTGTCGCACGCCCCGGGAACCCATACCGACCGTGACGCATGGCTGGACGTGATCTCCGCTCTGCTACAGGTCTCCAGCGGCCTGATCGACCCGTGTAGGCCAAGGGGGATCCGACACGAGCCGGCATCGGTGCTGACGATCACGGTCCTGGTCGTGCTGGCCGGAACACGTAACTTCCGGGAAGCCGGCGACCGGGCCGTGCCTGTCCGCACAGACCACCGGCGGGGTGGACATGGGATTCAACCGGGAACCCCGGTGGGACTCTGAACTCCATGACGTCCGGCGGGGCGGCGTACTACTACTTCACCGACGCACGGCTCCGTCGTCGGCCTGGCCGAGACAGGCGCGAAGGTCAACACCTACGCCTACGTGGCGTCATCACCAAGCACGACCTCCCCAACTCGGGGTACGTCAACGCCCCGTTGCGGGAGTGCATTGACCGGCATCAGTGAGGCAAGGGGCCGCGCCCATGAACGCCGGTCCGGCCGACCCGAGGGCGACCGGATACAGTGCGCGAGACGGCAGCCTGGTCAGGGAGGGGAAGCGTGACCGACACCAGCAACACCCGACCCGCCGACAGCGAAGCGCAAGCTCCGCGGCAGAGCCGACTGCACCGCCTGATGCGCTACATCCCCCTGATCGCCCCCGTCCTGCTGTGGACAGTGCCCTGCTGGGTGCTCCTGCACACCGGCCAGCACTGGCCGATGCCCGTCACGCTGGTCGGCACGGCCCTGTTCGCCCTCGGCCTCGTTGGTATGCCGCTCGCGATGGTGCGCGGGCACGGCCGGCGCCAGCAGGACCGGGCGGCGATCGTCGGTGACACCCTGCTGGGCACCAGCTGGGTTCTGTTCACCTGGTCCATTCTGCTCGGCGTCCCATTGCGGCTCGCCCTGACCGTGGCCGGCGTCGACGAGAGTCAGGACCGGGCCCGAATCGTCACTCATGCCGTCCTCGGCATAACCGCCGTACTACTCGCCTGGGGGTACGCCGAAGCCCGCCGCGTGCCGCGCGTGCGCCGACTCGACGTGCAACTCCCACGGCTGGGTGCCGGGTTGGACGGCATCCGCGTCGTCCTCATCACCGACACCCACTACGGCCCGCTCGACCGTACTCGCTGGTCGGCGCGGGTATGCGAGACGGTGAACACTCTGGAAGCCGACCTGGTCTGCCACACCGGCGACATCGCGGACGGCACGGCCGAACGCCGCCGCGCCCAGGCCGTCCCACTCGGTACCGTGCGGGCCACCCGGGCCCGTGTATACGTCACCGGCAACCACGAGTACTACAGCGAGGCCCAGGGCTGGGTCGACCTGATGGGCGAGCTGGGCTGGGAGCCGCTGCGCAACCGTCATCTGCTGCTCGAACGCAGAGGCAACACCCTCGTGGTCGCCGGCGTGGATGACGTCACCGCCGAGTCCTCCGGCCTGGCAGGCCACCGCGCCCACCTCGCCGGAGCCTTGGACGGCGCCGACCCCGACCTACCCGTCCTGCTCTTGGCACACCAGCCCAAGTTCGTCGACCGGGCGGCAGCCGACGGCATCGACCTCCAACTCTCCGGCCACACCCACGGCGGCCAGATCTGGCCCTTCCACCACCTGGTCCGCATCGACCAGCCCGCCCTCGCCGGCCTTAGCCACCACGGCACCCGCACCCTCCTCTACACCAGCCGCGGCACCGGCTTCTGGGGCCCGCCGTTCCGCGTCTTCGCCCCCAGCGAGATCACCCTGCTCGTGCTCCGCAGCCCGCACCTGCCCACCTCGCCGTAGCACTGGGCGGGCCAACACATCCGCTTGGAGCAGTCCACGAACCGAGAGGTGCGGCGTCGACAGATGACCAGGCCCGTCTCGCCGAGGACAAGATCCGGACCATTCCCGGGCCGACGGCTCCAACGAGCCGTACGTCGCCACGTTTTACGCAGGTCAGCGACGCGTGACGCCTGTACCGCCAGCAGACGAAGAACCTGCTGGTGAGCTACTCGCCGAAGAAGCTGGGCTTCTTCTAGACGCACGAAAAGGCGCCTGACCTAGCCTTTCACCGGTCAGGCGCCTTTCACTCGGCCGATTCACGGCTGGGCCCGGCTTGCGCGCTAAATGCCACGCTTGAGCGAATGCATCCACCCGAACACCGCCAACTACCGCTTCAGGCGCGTGGCCCGGATTACCGGGCTCAAACCCGCCGACCCCCTCGGCATGCAACGGATCGCCGCCGCGCTCGCGGCCCGGCGCATGGATGACCCGTCGTCCGGCGACGGTCGGGGGTGAGCCGGGCCGCCTTCCGGAAGGTGTGACGGCGGCGACCGCGTTCCGAACCGATGGGGCTTGGCCGAGCCGGGTCGACCACGCTTCGCAGCCACACCGGCTTCACCTCGTCGCGGACCCAGATCCCAACCGGTCCCCCGAATTCCGCGACGCTGACCTCAAGAGCTCGTCACGCCTTCACTTCGTCGGGTCGCGCCGACGGCGCGACCGCCATTTCCACACCCTTGAGCAGGAGGTGGACGAGGCACATCCCGAACTTCGACTGGTCCCGGCGGCGATGCTTCGTCGAACCGGTCGACGGCGGCGGCAGGGCGCGCTGGGGAGGAACAGGTTCCAGCCGGACCGCCTCGTACGGACTGACTCGCGCGGCACGGGAAGTACTCCTCGGCGCCCACCCACCGGTCACCCTCACCGGACGCGCCGGGACCGCGCTCACCCAAACACGCGAGAGCAACTCGGAACTGGTCCACCCCGACGGGACAGTCGTCGTAAGGGGCGGGCGCGACGCCAACATGCGCTGGTGGACCTGGGCCGGCTACCGAGCCAACGCCACCCTGGCCGCCACACTCACCACGATCGCCGACCCCCTCCAGAGGCCAACAGACACGTACATCCAGCTTCGCGAGGACGTGACACCCACGGAGTGGCAGAAGGTCATCTCGGAGGCAGCTGATCAACTGTGACTTCCCGCAGTGGATGCGCGCGCACTGAACGGCCTCAAGTTCAGCGCCGCACTGCCACCCCGGCTCGCGGAGGCCACTCTCGCCGCACGACTCGCGGATCTGGACGGTACGACCGCTACGCTTGGATGGGTTCCGAACCGTCCGCAGCGGATTCACCTTCCACCGTGCACAAGCTTCGCCCCCGGAGGCCTGGAGCAGTGCATCGATGGCCGTTTGCTGCCGCAGGAGCCACCCAAGCCTGCCACCGACAGCCGGACGGGCCAAGCATGCCAGCTCCCGCCTTACCGGCTCTGAACGAGGACCGCACCCCCGATCAACTGCCGAGGCTGTCCACCGGACATGTCGCGGCCACGAGTTCGTAACGAGCCATTGACAGCGGCTTCGGCCGAAGGCACTCTCAGTGCACGCGGTTGGTGAAACGATTGGCCAACCCGATATCAAACAGTTTGGGCAGGGGCCATGGCACGCCGGATCGGGATCAAGGACGTGGCTGCGGCGGCAGGTGTGTCCGTCACGACGGTGTCGTACATCCTCAATCGCGTGGAGGGGAAGCGGGCCAGCGCGGAGACCCGTCAGCGCGTCTGGCAGGTTGCCGAGGAACTCGGGTACAAGCCGAACAATCTGGCCCGGGGGCTTCGGACGCAGCGTTCGCAGACCATCGGGTTCATCGGCGACGAGATCGCCACCACCCCGAACTCGGGCCGGATCATCCTCGGTGCCCAGGAGGCCGCGGCGGCCCAGGGCATGGTGCTGCTCTTGGTGAACACCGGTGGTGACGAGGAGTTGGAGCGCCGGAGTATCGAGATGCTGCTCCAGCGCCAGGTGGACGGCGTGCTGTACGCGGCGATGTACCACCGGGTCGTGGAGCTTCCCGAGAGTCTGCGTTCGACGCCAACCGTGTTGCTGGACGCGCGCTGTGACGATCCGGCGGTTCCTTTCGTGGTGCCGGACGAAGTCCAGGGCGGTCACACGGCGGTGCGCGAGCTGATCGAGTACGGGCACCGCAGGATCGGCATGACGGTGGGGGTCGCGGACATCCCCGCTCTGCACGGCCGCATCGAGGGCTACCGCAAGGCCCTGGATGAGGCTGGAATCCCGTACGACCCCGACCTGGTCGCCGCGGAGAAGGCCGAGCGCATCGGTACTCCCGCCGGTGACGCGGACGCCGGTTACCGCGCCGCACGGCGCCTGCTGACGCTCAAGGAGCGCCCGACCGGGCTGTTCTGCTTCAACGACCGTATGGCCGCCGGCGCCTACCGCGCCGCCGCCGAACTGGGTCTGTCCATCCCCGGCGATCTGTCGATGGTGGGCTTCGACAATCAGGAGCTGGTCTCGGAAACGCTGTATCCGGCGCTGAGCACGGTCCAGCTCCCGCACTACGAGATGGGGGCGCGGGCGGTCACGCAGTTGCTCGCGCTCACCGGAACGCCGGACTCGCCACCGGGCCCGGTCACGCAGGAGATGCTGCATTGCCCGCTGGTGGCGCGGGCATCGGTCACTTCGCCGCCCCGGCTCTGAACCCGGGACGGCGAAGCACTCGCACAAAGACAGGCGACCGCTGCAATCGGTCGTCATCCCTGTCTGTACTGGAACACAGTGAGGGTACACGTATGTCCTCTGGGGACTTCAAGACTCAGCTCAGCCGCCGCTCCCTGCTGAGAGCCGGTGCCGCGTCCGCCGCGGTGGCGGGTGTGGGCTCGCTGGCGGCCGCATGCTCGTCCGGCTTCTCCTCCAGCTCGTCCGGTTCGAAGACGCTGAAGGTGGCGATCTTCACCGACCAGACGCAGGCGGACAAGATGCAGAAGGCGGCATCGACGTTCGAGGCGGCCCACAAGGGCGTGAAGGTGAAGTTCATCGGCACCACAGGCACCGACTGGAACGACTTCTTCAGCAAGCTGCTCACCCAGATCTCCGGGGGCAACGCCCCCGACGTCTGCTGCGTCGCCACCGAGGGCCTGCAGCTTTTCGCGGCCAAGGGCCTGGCCGAACCGCTGGACACCTACGTCAAGCGCGACGCCGCCGAGCTCAAGCCGTACTTCGCCGACGTCCACCCGGCGCTGGTCGAGGCGATGATGTACCAGGGGCACCTGTACGAGCTGCCGACCGACTTCAATGCCGGCAACATGTTCTACAACACCTCCCTGTTCAAGAGCGTCGGCGTGGAGCGTCCGGCCGACGACTGGACCCGGGAGGACTTCTACGACATCGCCAAGAAGATCTCCGCCAAGGGCGGCAACACGGTCGGCTACAACTGGGTCGTGCGCCTGTGGGGCTCGTGGACGTCCTGGATGTACGCCAACGGCGGCAACCTGCTGACCGAGGGCAAGTGGGACGGCGGCGACTGGCTGTGGAACACCTTCTACCCGAACGACCCGGCCGCCTCAGGCCGCAAGGGCGGCTGGCGCTGGGGTGACCCGACCGCCAACTCCGCCCCTACCGTCGAGTCGCTGGAGTACCTGATCCAGCTGCAGAAGGAGGGCATCTCGCCCAAGCCCGACGTCGGCGGCGGCACCACCCTGCAGGGCCTGTTCGCCAGCAACAAGATCGGCATGGCCATCGGCGGCGGCTTCTGGGCAGGTGGCCTGCACAACGCGGGCATGGCGGACGACGCGTTCGACGTGCAGTACTTCCCCAAGTGGCAGTCGCAGCGCCACCTGTTCGGCTCCGGCGGTTACGGCATCATGAAGTCGTCCAAGAACAAGGACCTCGCCTGGGAGTTCCTCAAGACCCTGGTGCAGCCGAAGAGCATCGACCTGCTGATCCCGGGCAACGTCACCACCCCGGCGCGCAAGTCGATGCTGACGGCCGAGCGGTACGCCACTACCGGCCCCAAGAACTGGCAGGTCTTCTACGACACCCTCACCAAGTTCCCCGAGACCGCGCCGATCCCGGCCCCGCCGTACTACCAGGCGATGGCGATCGCGCTGAACAAGCGCACCACCGAGGCGATGTCGTCGGGCAAGGCGAAGGCGGCTCTCGACGGTCTGCAGAGCGACCTCGAAACCGCCGCGAAGACGGGATGACGCGCTGATGGCCCACCCTGTCCGAAGCGGCAGCCGCGCGTCCGCCCCGTCGGGCGCGCGGCCCGGCCGCCCCCCACAGTCCCCGGCGGACGACCCCGCTGTCCTGCGGCGCCGCGCCCAGGCAGGGCGCGCCCGCCGCGAGACCCTGTTCGGTTACGGGATGGTGTCGCTGTCCCTGATCGTGGTCGTCGTCTTCACCGTCGCCCCGATCCTGGCCTCCTTCGTCCTCGCCCTGTTCAAGTGGGACGCCATCTCCAGCCCCGAGTTCGTGGGACTGGACAACTTCGACGCGCTGCTGAGCGACGAAGCTGTCACCCATTCCCTGCTGGTGACGGCCGGCTTCGCCGTGATGATCGTCTTCCTTCAGGTGGTCCTCGGCCTGGGCCTTGCGCTGCTGGTCGCCCAGCGGGCTTCGAAGATCGTCCAGAACCTGTTCCGGGCGGCGTTCTTCCTGCCGATGCTGGCCTCGGCGGCTTCGATCTCGATCGTGATGTCGTATGTGTTCAACGACCAGTTCGGCGTCATCAACTACTACCTGGGCCTTCTGCACCTGCCCGAGGTGTCGTGGCTGAGCTCCACCGGTGGTGCGACGGCCACCATCGTGATCGTCGCCGTGTGGCAGCAACTCGGTTTCACCTTCATTCTCTTCGTCGCAGCCCTCGGCTCCGTGCCGCAGGACGTCCTGGAGGCCGCGCAGATCGACGGCGCCTCCTCGGCCCGGATGTTCTGGCGGATCAAGCTCCCGCTGATCAGCCCGACCGTGTTGTTCGCGTCCACCGTGGGCCTGATCAACACCATGCAGCTGTTCGACCAGCCCTATGTGATGACCAAGGGCGGACCGGGCGACTCGACGTACACCACCGTGCTGCTCGTCTACCAGACGGCCTTCCAGAACCTTCAGTTCGGCTACGCCTCGGCCATGTCCGTCGTGCTGTTCGCCGTCCTGCTCGTCATCACGGCCGTGCAGTTCACGGTGAGCCGAAAGTGGGTGTTCTACTCGTGACCGCCATCCTCGACAAGCAGCCCGCGACCACCGTCCCCGCGCCGCGCCGCCGCCGTCGTCTCACCGTCGGACGGCTGCTGTCCCTCGCCGTGCTGATCGTGGCGGCCGTGCTGGTCGTCGCCCCGCTCGTGTGGGCCCTGTCCACCTCGCTGCGCACCCCGGCCACGAGCTTCGACCAGCCCCCGAAGTGGTTCCCCACGGATCCGATCTGGTCGAACTACAAGGCCGTCTTCGACCAGGTCCCCCTCGCTACGTTCTTCCTCAACAGCACGATCGTCACCGGGCTCATCGTGGCCGGCCAGCTCATCACCTCGACGATGAGCGGCTACGCCTTCGCCATGGTCCGCTTCCGCGGCAACAAGGCCCTGTTCTGGATCATCCTGGCCACCATGATGGTGCCGGTCCAGACGACCATCATCCCGGTCTTCCTGATCATCAAGTACCTGGGCCTGACCGACAGCCGCATGGCCTTGATCCTGCCCGCGGTCGGCGGCGCCTTCGGCACCTTCCTGATGCGGCAGTACTTCCTGCAGATGCCCCGCGAACTCGGCGAGGCGGCCCGCGTGGACGGGGCCTCGCACTTCCAGGTCTTCGCCCGCATCTACGCCCCCATGGCCCGCGCCCCGATGGCGACGCTGGCGGTGCTCACCTTCTCCGCCTACTGGAACGAGTTCTTCCGCCCGCTGATCTTCCTGCAGTCCACCGACAAGTTCACCCTCCCTCTGGGACTGGTGAGCCTGCAGGGAAGCAACGGCACCGGCAGTGTCTCCATCGTCCTGGCCGGCGTGATCCTCGCCCTCATTCCCAGCGTGCTGATCTTCCTTGCCGCTCAGCGGTACTTCGTCGAGGGAATCGTGGCCGGCTCCTTCCGCTGAGCCCTCCCTCCGCCCCCATGTTTTGCACACCCTGAAAGGCACGCGTGTGTCCACCGCGCCCTCTGACTCCCACCGTCCCGTCGCGCACCTGCGACCGCCGGCCAACTGGATCAACGACCCCAACGGGCTGGTCTTCCACGACGGCCACTACCACGTCTGCTACCAGTACAACCCCTACGGCACCCGCCACGCGAACATGCACTGGGGCCACTTCCGCAGCCCCGATCTGCTGAGCTGGGAACCCCTGCCGATCGCCCTGACCCCCACCCCCGGGGGCGTGGACGCCGACGGCTGCTTCTCCGGCAACGCCGTCTCCGACGGAGACCGCATCGTCGCCTTCTACTCCGCCTACCGACGTGACCGCTGGGACCAGCCCGTCACCACCGCCACCTCCCTCGACAACGGCCGCAGCTTCGCTCCCCGAGGGGATTTGCTCATACCCGAGCCGCCCGAGGGCACGACCATGTACCGCGACCCGTACGTCTGGCGTGACGGGCAGGGCTGGCGGATGCTGGTCGGCGCCTCCCTCGCCGACGGCCGCGCCGCGGTCCTCCTGTACGACTCGCCCGACCTGGAAACCTGGACCTACCGCGGCCCCTTCCACGCCGGTGCCCCGAAGCCAGTCGGCCCGCCCGAAGCGGGCCTGCTCACCGGCGAGGGCTGGGAGTGCCCCCAATACCTCCCCGCCGGCGGCGGACGCGGCGCCCTCATCGTCGCCGCCTGGGACGACCACGACGGCCCCCGCTCCGTCCTCGCCCTGGCCGGCGAGGAACACGACAACGTTCTCCACGCCACCTCGCCCCAACTCCTCGACCACGGACCCGACTTCTACGCCCCCGCCCTGCTGTCCGCCCCCGGAGGCAGATGGCTGCTGTGGGGCTGGTCCTGGGAAGCCCGCGACCAGGAGTGGTCCGACGCCGACGGCTGGGCCGGCACGCTCACCCTGCCCCGCGAGATCACCCTGACCGAGGACGGCCGACCGCACCAGCAGCCCGCCGAGGAGCTCCTCGCCCTGCGCGGTGAGCGCATCCTCCACTCTGCGGGACTCGCCTCGAACACCGAACCGGTGGACCTGGGCACGGTGGGCCGCAGCTTCGACCTCACGGCACGCCTGGAAGTCAGCGGCACGGCCGGCCTGCGCCTGGTCACCTCGCCCGACAACTCCGAATACCTCGACATCCGCCTCGACGCCGACGCCGGCGAGCTGGTCGTCAACCGCGACCGCGCCTCCCTCGACCCACGCGCCCACGGCGGCACCTACAAGATCCCCTGCCCCGGCGGCGGACCGGTCGACCTGCGCATCATCGTCGACCATTCGATCGCCGAGATCTTCCTGGCCACCGGCCAGGCACTCACCGTGCGCTTCTACCCGGTCGGCGCACAGGGCTTCTACCCCAAGTCCGACCGCCCCTGGCGCCTGGAGGCACGCGCCACCACGGGCGCACGGCTCGACTACACCGTCGACGCATGGGACCTGCAGCCGCTTCAGATCAAGGAAGCTGCGGCCGCTGCTCCGGACCGGAAGGAACGTGTCTCATGACCACAGTCGTCATCGGCGAAGCCCTGGTCGACCTCGCCTGGCGGGCAGGCAGCGCCCACATCGTCCCGCACCCCGGCGGCAGCCCCGCCAACGTCGCCGTCGGTCTGCGCCGGCTCGGCCAACCCGCCACCCTCATGACCTGCTGGGGCGACGACCTGCCCGGCGAACTGGTCCGCGCGCACCTGGACTCCATCGGCGTCGACGTGCACCACCTGCCCAGTGCCTCCGCCCGCACCACCATCGCCCTCGCCTACCTCGATGACACCACCGGCAGCGCCCACTACGACTTCCTCGCCGCCTGGGACCCCGTCGACATCCCCCTCCCGCCCCAGACCACCCTGATCCACACCGGCTCACTCGCCGCCGTCGTCGAACCCGGCGCCACCCGCGTCGTCGAGACCTGCCAAGCACACCGCAGCCACCCGGGCCGCGCCGTCTCCCTCGACCTCAACGTGCGCCCCGCCGTCCTGCCCGACCGCGACGCCTACCGCACCCGGGCCGAACGGCTGATCGCCGCCGCCGACCTCGTCAAGGCCAGCGACGAGGACCTGGCCTGGCTCTACCCCGACCTCACCCCCGAAGCCGCCGCACAGGCCCTGCTCGCCCTCGGCCCGCGCCTGGCCGTCATCACCCGCGGCGCCCAGGGCGCAACCGCCCTCACCGCGCACCACCAGGTCACCCTCCCCGCACCACCGACGCGCGTCGTCGACACCATCGGCGCCGGAGACGCCTTCCAAGCCTGCCTCCTCGACACCCTCCTCCAGCCCGATGGAACGGTCCACATCCCGGCCACGCCCGCCGAACTGGAAACGGCCCTACGCCGCTGCGTCACCGCCGGCGCCCTCACCTGCGCCCGTGCAGGCGCACAACCCCCCACCAGCGAGGAGATCGACGCGGCACGGGCAGCCGAGGACTCCTCCCTCGCCCCCGCAACGCGGTGAGCTCCTTGCAGCCCCTTCCGTCAAAGGACCCCGCCATGTCCACCATCACCCCCTGGTGGCGCAGCGCCGTCATCTACCAGGTCTACATCCGCAGCTTCGCCGACGGAAACGGCGACGGCGAAGGCGACATCGCCGGCCTGCGCTCCCGCCTGCCCTACCTCAAAGCGCTCGGCGTGGACGCCCTCTGGATCAACCCCTGGTACAAGTCACCCATGGCGGACGGCGGTTACGACGTCGCCGACTTCCGCGCCATCGACCCGCTGTTCGGCACACTCGCCGACGCCGAACAGCTCATCGAGGACGCACACCGGCACGGAATCCGCATCATCCCCGACATCGTCCCCAATCACACCTCCGACCAGCACGCCTGGTTCCAGCAGGCGCTGGCCGCCGGCCCCGGCGGCCCGGAGCGGGACCGGTACATCTTCCGGCCCGGCCGCGGCCCCGACGGCGCCCAGCCGCCCAACAACTGGGTGTCCTGCTTCGGCGGCCCCGCTTGGACCCGCGTACCCGACGGCGACTGGTACCTGCACCTGTTCCCCCCCCAGCAGCCCGACCTCAACTGGCAACACCCCGACGTCCACGCCGAGTTCGAGTCCATCCTGCGGTTCTGGTTCAGCCGGGGCGTCGACGGCTTCCGCATCGACGTCGCCCACGGCCTCGCCAAGGACCCGGAACTGCCCGACCTGGCCCAGGCGCAGATCCCGCACCCCCACTGGGACCGCGACGACGTCCACGCCATCTACCGCACCTGGCGCAAGATCGCCGACGAGTACCCGGGCGACCGCACCTTCGCCGCCGAAGCCTGGACCGACACCCCCGACCGACTCGCCGCCTACGTCCGCCCCGACGGCCTGCACACCGCCTTCAACTTCGACTTCCTCATGGCCAGCTGGGACGCCAAGGTGCTACGCGCAGCCATCGACGACTCCCTCGCCATGCTCTCCTCCGTGGGCGCACCGGCCACCTGGGTGCTGTCCAACCACGACGTCATGCGCCACACCAGCCGCTACGCCCGCCCGAACGTCAAACGCTGGATACCCAACGTCCCCTACCTCCCCGACGGCCCGGCCGACCTGGAGCTGGGCACCCGCCGCGCCCGCGCCGCAGCCCTGCTGATGCTCGCCCTGCCCGGCGGCGCCTACATCTACCAGGGCGACGAACTCGGCCTCCCGGAGGTCGAAGACCTGCCCGAGGCCGTACGCCAGGACCCCGTCTGGGAACGCTCCAGCCACACCAACCCGGGCCGCGACGGCTGCCGAGTCCCGATTCCCTGGTCCGGCGACGTGGCCCCGTTCGGCTTCAGCCCCGCCGGCGCCACCGCCGCGCCCTGGCTGCCGCAGCCCCCGGACTGGGGTAGCCGCAGCGTCGAGGCACAGACCGGTGACGAGACGTCGATGCTGGAGCTGTACCGCACCGCCCTACAGCTCCGCCGCGACAACCGCGCCCTCGGCGACGGCACCATGACCTGGCTCGACACCCCCGCCGACATCCTCGCCTTCCACCGCGACCCCGGCCTCGTGTGCGTCGTCAACCTCTCGACCGAGACATACCGGCTGCCCGACCACACCACGATCCTGCTGGTCAGCGGTCCCGTCGAAGACGGACTGCTGGAGCCCGACCAAGCGGTCTGGCTCAAGAATTAGCGGCCTCCATCTGGAGCACCCCCGCGATCCGCCAGGGCCTGTCCGGTGTCCACTCCCCGCAGACCGCACCGGCCCTGGCCCATGCGAACCCTGCGCTCCAGAGGTCCGGAGAACCCCCGCCTGCCGCCACCGACGGCTTCCGCTGTCTCCACAGGCCGACATCGACACGATGGGCCGGCAGTCGCCACTTCCGATTCCCTGCGTCCCATCAGCGTCCCAACAACCACTCTTGCTCGCTGATCAAGCCTCCCGCTCCAGCCTGCGAGAGCCACCGAACGATCCATAACCGCAGGTCAACGTGCTTTCAACCACGGATCACCGCACCGCTGCTGAACTCACGAGCAGCGGATTCAGTCCGTCGACCCAAAGTCCTGAATCCGCACCCCTGCCGAGACGTTTCCGCGGGTCACAGACCTGCATGGTGGGGCGGGTGGGACTCGAACCCACGGCCGACGGATTATGAGTCCTTTGAGGATCTTGGCGACCCTTGCCGATCAGCGTCCGTTCATGACGTTTTTGCTGGTCAGATGGGGTGTGCTGTGTCTCCGCGCCTCCGTCTTTGTCGGTCTGTTCCTATCCAATGCGCAGACGCTCCGCGCTCATCGACGCATGGACGTACGCACCCACCTACACCGGTTCGGTGAACTGGTCGAACACCATCACCGCGGCCCGGGTGGCGAGGGACCAGCGGTCCCGTCCTTCCGGGTCCTCCAGGTTGGGATGTCCGGCGATCCAGCGCATGTGGAAGCCGTCGAGCAGGGCGGCGATGGTGGTGGCGAGGTGTTCGATCTTGTAGGGCGCGCGCATGCGCAGCCCGTAGGCGTCCAGCAGCGCCTGGTACGCCTCGCAGGCGACCTCGGTGAACGACTCGCCGTAGTGCCCCAGGGCGTCGCGGACGCGTGGGTTGGCGGCGCTGGAGTAGAAACCGAGCAGCACGCGGTAGATCGGGTCCACTCGGTGGTTCTCGTGGTTGTCCGTCAGGACGTCGTTGAGAGCCTCCTGCCAGGTCGTGCCGGTGTCGACCGCCTCCTTGAAACGGCGGATGCTCTCCGGCAGCCCCGGGACCAGTTCGGCCTGTCGGCTGGTGAGGTGGAAGAGGAGATCTGCCTGGAAGTCGGCCTGGGCAGGCCAGATCTGGTAGATGGATCCGGTCGTGATCGCCGGTGCGGTGTCGTCGCCCAGTCTCTCCCGCATGATGCGGGTGGCTTCCTCGGTGACCCGCTTGACGCGGATATGAGCAAGGGCTGCGGAGACGGCAGCCTCGCTCGTGTCGGAGGTGCCGGCGCAGACGAGCTGGGTTGCCGCTTCCAGCATGAGGGCCCGGGTCTCTTCGGGTGAGCGCCGAGGGAGCCTGCGTCTCACGGCGTGCTCCGTCATGTCCTTCCCCTCCCATTGCATGATCGTTAATTCGGTGTGAACGGGGGCGTTGACAGGGCGCCAGCGTACACCTAGATTCCCGATCCGTAAGAAAGTTACGAAACTCGAAAGCACCGATCACCTGGTCTTTCGAAGTTCCTCGGGCTGGACCGAGGCACCGGTCATCCCGGTGCGCCCTCCTGCCCCTCCGCTGCCTTCCGCGCTCTCCCCGCATGCCGTGCCGGGCATCGCCCTGCCGTTTTCCGATCCTGGAGGATCCCGCATGCCCGCAATCTCACGCCCCCTCAGACTCGGCCTCGTCTCCGCCGCCATGGCGCCCCTGCTGGGCGTCGCCGCATGCGGCGGATCGGGCACCAACGCACCCTCGTCGTCCGGCGCCTCCGGGGGTGGCTCCTCCGCGACTTCGGACTCCCGCTCGGCGAGTGACGTCGTGACCGACTACCTCGGCTACGTCGGCGGAAAGGCGGGCAAGGCCGACGCCGGCCTCGACCCGGTCACCCTGGGCTGGGTGAACGTCGAAGGCGGCCCCGGCGGCAACCCCGAAGCCACCCTCGGTGCCCGTGCCGCGGTGAAGTACGTCAACGACAGGCTGGGCGGCATCGGCGGGCACCCGCTGAAGCTGAACGTCTGCACGGTGGTGTCCGCCGAGGAGGAGGGACAGAAGTGCGGCCAGCAACTGCTGGGCGACAAGGAGGTCTCCGCCATCGGCGTCGGCAATCTCTACCTCGGTGACGCCTCCTTCAACTCCGTGATCGCGGGCAAGAAGCCCGTGCTGGTCGGAGTGGCGACGGGCCCGACCATGCCCACCGCGAAGAACACCTTCAGCACGTTCGGCGACCTGCCGCACATCTTCGGCACCTGGGGCACGTACGCCCGTGACGTGCTGAAGGCGAAGACCGCGGCGGTGATCCACACGAGCACGCCCGGTGACAAGATCGCCTCCGGGGCAGCGGTGAAAGGCCTGAAAGCCGCCGGTCTGAAGGTGAAGTCCGTCGGATTCGACGCGCAGTCGACCGATCTGATCGGCCCGGTCACCGCGGCCGGGGCGAACACCGCGGATGTCGTGGTCCCCATCTCCATCGGTGGCGGATGCGTCGGAATCGCCAAGGCACTGAAGCAGCTCAATGTCACCAAGCCGGTGGTCTCCACGCCGCTGTGCATGTCCCCCGATGTTGCCCAGGGGCTCGGAGGGGACCTGCCCACCTGGACGTACGGCGTCGCCCAGACGCTGCCGATGGACTCCTCGGCCGCCGACTCCAAGGCGTTCCTGAAGGCCTCGGCGCAGGCCGGGCTGGGCAAGGACGACCAGTCCAAGGTCTTCGCGCCGCTGGGCTGGAGCACGATCCTGACGTACGCGAAGGTGCTCAACGCCATCGGCCCGGACAAGATCACCCCCGCGTCCGTGACCGAGCGGCTCAAGAAGTTCCCCGGGCCGGTCATCATGGGCGCCGCAGAGGTCAAGTGCGGCAAGTACTCGGACGCCCCCGCCGTCTGCAACGACCAGGCGAGGTTCTACCAGTACGAAGGCAAGGGCCAGTTCAAGCCCCTGACCGACTGGATCCGCCCGCCCCAGTGAGCCCCGCCCGCCCCGCCGCCGCTGAGGTTGCAGCCTCGCAGGACGCAGCCTCAGCAGCGCGGACTCGCGGACTTGCGGACTCATGACAGGAGTCATGAATTGGAACAGATCCTGCTCTTCGCCGTCCTCGGCCTCGGCCAGGGGGCACTGATCGCCGGCATCGCGCTCGGCGTGGTGGTCACCTACCGGGGCTCGGGCATCATCAACCTGTCCACCGGCGCGGTCGCCATGGCCTCGGCCTACGCCTTCTGGGCCCTGACCACCGGTTTCTTCGGGCTCACCCTGCCCGTGGGACCCGCTCTCGCCGGGGCGCTGGCAGTCGCGCTGGCCATCGGAGTCCTGACAGAGGTGGCGGTCTTCAAGCCGCTGCGCACCGTCTCGCCCCTGGCCAAACTCGCGGCCTCCCTCGGCATCCTGCTCACCCTGCAGGCCACCGTGCTCCTGGTCTTCGGGGTGCAGCCGCAGCAGGCACCGAGCATCCTTCCGACCGGCACCGTCACCATGCTGGGCATCACCACACCCTTCGACCGCTTCGGCCTGGCCGGACTGGTCGTCGTGATCGCCATGGTCCTCGGGGCCCTGTACCGGTGGAGCCGCTTCGGCCTGGCCACCCGCGCGGCCTCGGAGAACGAACAGGCCGCTCTTCTGGCAGGCCTGTCACCCAACAGCGTCTCGATGGCCAACACACTCCTGGCCGCCCTGGTCGCCGGGCTCCTCGGTGTCCTGGCCGCGCCCATCGTCCAGGTCGACTCCATGACGCTCCCCCTGCAGGTGGTCCCGGCCCTGGCCGCCGCCCTCTTCGCCGGGTTCACCTCGCTGTGGATCGCCTGCACCGCGGGCATCCTCATCGGAGTGCTCCAGTCGATCGTGTACTACCTGTCCACGCAGAGCTGGTTCCCGACCGACAACGGCAACGCCATGCCCGGCCTCCAGCAGCTCCTCGTCTTCGCCCTGATGGTCGTCGCCCTGTATGTGCGGGGTGCCGGTCTGCCGCGCCGTGGTGAACTCGTCGAACAGCGACTGCCCGCGGTGCCGCTGCCCGAGCGGCTGCTACGTCCCGCCCTGATGGCCACCGCGGTCGCCGCCGCCGCACTGATAGTGCTCCCGTTCGACTTCCGCCAGGCACTCACGAACTCGTTGATCGGCATGGTCATCGTCCTGTCCTACGTCGTCATCACCGGTTACGTGGGACAGATCTCCGTGATGCAGCTCGCGCTCTCCGGAACCGCGGGCTTCGTCCTCTCCCACCTCTCGGTCCGGTTGGGGATCCCGTTCCCGTTCTCCGCCCTCGGCGCGATGGTGCTGGCCACACTGCTCGGAGTAGCCGCGGGCGTCTCCGCCCTGCGGGTGCGGGGCGTGAGCCTGGCCGTCGTCACCCTGGCCGCGGCCCTGGCCATGGAACAGGCGCTGTTCAACAACACCTCGTTCGGCGGAACGGCCGGAGTGTCCGTACCCCCGCCGCGCCTGTTCGGGATCGACCTCGGCCCGAAAGCGGACTTCCGCGGCCTGGACGGCAACGAACCGAGCCCCATGTTCGGCTTCCTCGTCCTGGCCGTCACCGTCGCTCTCGGACTGTACGTCGCCCATCTCAGGCGCACCGGACTCGGCCGACGGATGCTCGCCGTCCGCTCCAACGAGCGCGCCGCCGCGGCAGCCGGTGTAGACGTGCGGGCCGTGAAGATCGCCGCGTTCACGATCAGTTCCTTCATCGCCAGCGCCGCCGGCACCCTCTACGGCTACAACTTCGGCTCGGTCAGCGCCGCCCGGTTCACCGCGCTGGCCGCCCTCGGCCTGATCGGTTTCGCCTACATCGGCGGCATCACCATGGTGTCCGGAGCCGTGATCGCGGGGCTGATGTCCACCGAGGCGCTGCTGCCCCACGCGCTGGACAAGTGGTTCGGGATCAAGGGGACTTGGGCCCTGCTCTTCGGCGGCGTCTCCCTGATCGTGACGCTGATCGCCAACCCCGACGGCATCGCGGGCGCCGCCCACCGCCGGAGAACGGCGAAGAGGGCGAGACGCGCGGCGGCCACGACCGGACCACCGGCCGACAACGCATCCGCCGTCGGCTCCCCGGAGATCCACCTCGGCCGTACCACTGCCGACGCCAAGGAGGTCGCACCGTGAACGTTCTCTCTGTCCAGCAGTTGGGCGTCAGCTACGGCGGCGTCCACGCGCTCAGCGATGTCTCCCTGGAGGTCGGCGAGGGCCAACTCGTGGGGCTCATCGGCCCCAACGGGGCCGGCAAGACCACCTTCGTGGACGCGGTCACCGGCCTCGTCGCCGCCCGGGGAAAGGTGGAACTGGACGGCAAGGACCTGACCGGACGGCCGCCCCATGTACGAGCCCGCCGAGGACTCGCCCGCACCTTCCAGAGCAGCGAACTCTTCGAAGACCTCACGGTCGCGGAGAACCTCCAGGTCACGGCGGACCCTTCGACGTGGTGGACCACGCTCGGCGAGACCTTCGGCCGCCGCCCGTCCCCGAACCTCGCTGTCCCGGAGGCCCTCGCGGCCCTGGGACTCGAGGACCTGGCCGACGCCTCGGCACACGAACTGTCCCAGGGCAGACGCAAACTCGTCGGTGTGGCACGGGCCTTGGCAGCCCGCCCCCGCATCATCTGTCTCGACGAACCCGCGGCCGGCCTGGACACGACGGAGAGCGCCGAACTCGGACGCAGACTGCGCGCGGTCGCCGAGGCCGGCACCGCGCTGCTCCTCATCGACCACGACATGAGCCTCGTGATGGGCATCTGCGACCACGTCGTCGTCCTGGAGTTCGGCAAGGTGATCGCCTCCGGGACACCGGCACAGGTCCGAACCGACCCAGCCGTCGTGACCGCCTACCTCGGGGCATCCGCCGTCCAGCCTGCCACCGCGTCCGGCACTTCGACCGCCGGCTCCGCCAAGGCCCTCACCAGCACACCGGAGACACCATGAGCACCCCAGTCCTGAAGGTGGCCGGACTCACCGCCGGATACGACGGAGCCGCTGTCATCCGCGGGATCGACCTCGAAGTGGGCGCGGGAGAGGTCGTCGCCCTCCTCGGGGCCAACGGAGCGGGGAAGACCACCACGCTCAAGGCCGTCTCCGCGCTGCTGCGCCCCCTTGCCGGCACCATCACTTTCAACGGAACGGACCTCGGCAGGATCCCGGCAGCGACCCGCGCCCGCCTCGGCATCGCCCACGTTCCGGAAGGACGAGGCATCTTCTCCGGCCTCACGGTGGCGGAACACCTGCGCCTCGGTCACCGGGGCGAGCGCCTCGACCAGGCGGCCGCCGCGCGTTACTTCCCCGCCCTGTCCCGCCTCCAGGACCGCAAGGCAGGACTGCTCTCCGGCGGCGAGCAGCAGATGCTCGCCATGGGACGGGCCCTGGCCCGCAGCCCCAAGCTGCTCCTGCTCGACGAGCTCAGCCTCGGTCTGGCACCCATCATCGTCGAGGAGTTGCTGCCCATAGTCAGGCGCTATGCCGACGACACCGGCTGCGGGGTGCTGCTCGTCGAACAGCACGTCGGCCTCGCCCTCGACATAGCCGACCGCGGCTACGTCCTCTCCCACGGCGAGATCACCGCGCACGCCGCGGCCCGGGAACTCCGGGCCGACCAGTCCCGGATCATCGCCGGCTACCTCGGCGAGCAGCACGTCTGACCCGGCCGGGCGGCCACGACCGTCGTACACCACGACCGCCGTGAGCCTGAACCGCTCGGGCCGGCCCACCCCGTACAACTCGGCCCGTACAACTCGGCCGGACGCTCAGGGCTGCCCGCGTACCCAAGACAAGGAACCCGATGTTCACCTTCGAAAGCGAAGACGGCGTCCAGATCCACGTGCACGAATGGAAGCCGGAGTCGCCCCCGCGAGCCGTCGTCCAGATCGCCCACGGCATGGGAGAGCACGCCGACCGTTATGCCCCACTCGCGGCAGCACTGACCGCTGAGGGCTACGCAGTTTATGCCAACGATCACCGCGGACACGGGCTGAGCAGGCACGCCGAGCCCGGTCATCTCGGGGACGACGGCTGGAACCGACTCGTCAGTGACATGGTCACCCTCTCAGAGGCCATCCGCGAGCAGCACCCCGGCCTGCCCCTGGTGCTGCTCGGACACAGCCTCGGTTCCTTCGCCTCGCAGCAGTACGTCCTGGGCCACTCCCACCTGATCGACGCCGTCGCCCTCGCCGGGACTACCGCGGTCGACGTGATGCTAGCGGCACAGGCACAGGAGGCCGCGGAGGGAGGAGACCCGTTGCACGCGCTCAACGAGGCGTTCCAGCCCAGCCGCACGCCGTTCGACTGGCTCAGCCGGGACGAACTGGCCGTCGACGCCTACCTCGCCGACCCCATGTGCGGCTTCAGCCTCGACGCCCAGGGCATGGCTGACATCACCATCGCCTCGGCGTCACTTGCCCAGCCCAAGGGCATCCCGGCGGATCTGCCCATCTGCGTCCTGGTCGGGGATCACGACCCGCTGAACGCCGATCTCTCACTCAGCAACCTGCTTGTCGAACGCTACGGCGAGGCCGGCGTCATCGACGTGACCTATCTCAGTTATCCCGAAGCCCGCCACGAGCTGTTCCACGAGACCAACAAACAGGAGATCGTCAACGACCTGCTGGCCTGGCTGAACCGCGTCCTCGCCCGCTCGGCGCTGGAGACAGATTCCCGCTGAGCTGGCGGGGAGGGGCTCATAGTCGCGGGCCGGACGTCGGCTGGGCATGATCCTTCCCCGGCTGGTCGCGGGCCTTGGTCGGTTACTGCTTTCCTGGCGAAGCTGCCGGTGTCGATCTCGGTGAGGGTGCCGAGCTTGACGGAGCGTTTCAGCTTGGCGCGGGTGCCTTCGATGTTCCTGGGCAGCAGTTCGCGGTCGAGGGCTTCGCAGACATGACGGGCCCGCAGCGGACCGGGCCTCATTGAAGACGGCGGCTAGCTCAGGCCGCGGTGCGGCCGTTTGTGGTGATGAAGCGATCGGCTGGGAGGTGGGGTCCTCCAGAGCGAGGTCGGCGGCGATGCCGCCCATGGCGGGCGAGAGCTTGAAGCCCTGGCCGGAGTGGCCGGCCAGCAGGGCACTTCTCGCGTTTCGCGGGTCACTCTCGTTCATTGCCTCAGTGGACGGTTGCCCGTCTCAGGACTGAACGGCCGAACGCAGCTCGGGCAGGGACAGGACCTCGTCCAGCGCGTCGACGTAGACATCCACATGCTCACGACGGAAGGTCATGGGCGGTTTGATCTTCAGTACGTTGTCGTGCACGCCATTGGGGAAGACGATGACGCCTCGCTCCTTCATGAGCTCGGTGACCATGAAGGCCTGCTCCGTGGCCGGCATTTTGGTGGTGCGGTTGCGGACCAGTTCGACGCCGAGGTAGAGCCCTTCTGCCCGCACGTCACCGATGAGCGGTTGGTGCTGCTGGAGCTCGCGCAGCGACTGGGTGAAGTACCCGCCCACGCTCACGGCGTTCTCCCTCAGCCCATCCTGCTCGACGATGTCGAGCACGGCCTCGCCGATCGCACAGGAGACCGGGTTGCCGCCGAAGGTGTTGAAGTACTTCATGCCCGTGTCGAACGCGTCGGCGATCTCCCGAGTCGTGACCACCGCCGCGAGGGGATGCCCGTTCCCGAGCGGCTTGCCCATCGTGACAATGTCCGGGACCACCCCTTGGAGCTCGAAACCCCACCAGGGCCCGAGTCGTCCGACGCCGACCTGGACCTCGTCGGAGATGCACAGGGCGCCCGCCCGCCTGGCAGCAGTGAACACGCCGTCGAGGTAGCCGTCGGGGAACACGATGTTCCCGCCCGATCCCATAAGGGACTCGGCGATGAAGGCGGCTGGGGGTCGGCCGTCGGCTGTGATCCGCTCGATGACAGCCGCGGCGTCGCGCGCGTACTTGACTCCGGCGTCCGCGTCGTCGTACCCGTAGGTGCTGCGGTAGCGGTCCGGGATGACGACCTCGTGGGTGGTCGCGGGTGCACCGGCGCCGCCGGGGCCCTTGTAACGGTTCGGGCTGATCCCGGTCACCACGCCGGTGTTTCCGTGGTACGCGCCGTCGATGTTGACGATGTGCTGACGACCTGTCACCTGGCGAGCGATCCGCAACGCCAGGTCGTTTGCCTCGCTGCCCGTGCACACGAGGAAGACGACCTCGAGCGGGTCGGGCAGGGTGGCTACCAGCTTCTGCACGTAACTGGCGATCTGCGGGTAGACGAAACGGCTGTTGGTGTTGAGCTTGCGCATCTGTCGGGTGGCGGCGGCCGTCACCCGTGGCTCGGCATGGCCGACGTGGGTGACGTTGTTCAGCGAGTCCAGATAGGCCAGGCCGTCCTCGTCGTGGAACCACACGCCCCGCCCGCGCACGAGGTTCATCGGGTTGCGGTAGTAGTTGCGCTGGGAGCGAGCGATGTGGCGACGGCGCACTGAGACGACGTCGTCGATGGTGGGGACCGCGGCGGGGGACTCGGTGAACCCGAAGAGCCCGGCGGGGTCAGGTGACAGGTGGCTCCACACCTGCCGTGCGGAGGGCGGCACGGCACGAGGCGGCGGCCAGGTGGCCATCCGTGCGGTGCGATGGACCTGCACCTGGACGCAGGGCCCGAGCGCGTCCGTCTCATCGCTCGCGCCGGCGCGTCCCAACGGCGCCCCGGCCGGGACTCTCGCCGCAACGGGCGGCGAGTCGTCGAGTCCCCACCAGCAGGTCCAGAACTCCAGCCCCTCGACCGCATGTCGCAGCACCAACGGCATACCGGGGCCACCGCGGGCCTCGACGACGCCGGACAGCGGGCTGGCAACCTCCTCGGCGTCGGCCACGACCAGCAAGCCGCCGACCTGAACCGTCGCGGGCTCGTCGGCTCCTGGGCGGCGCCGGCCCCCCAGGAGCAGCGATGCGCTGAGGTGGGGCACGTAGCCCCGCCGCCGCCGTCCGTCGAGGACGTCGTCGATGCTCGCGCGCACCGCCCTCGCATCGTGCCAGTCGACTTCGTCGTAGAGATCACTTGCCGGTCGCAGGTCGAGCAGCTGCGGGGCCGGTGTGTGCGGGGCACCGTCTCGGACCGCCTCTGCCAAGACCTCTTCCAAACCCCGCTGCTCCGGCGTCCGGGGGAGTCCGCACGCGACCCGGAACGTCGCCTCGGCGACGTCGGGGCAGACCTCGGCCACCTGCGCGATCGCCGGCCAGGTGTGTTGCACGCGGGTCCGCCCGTACGGCGTGTCGCTCTCGGCGACCCGGCGCGTCCACGTCACGGCGTTCATGCACAGCCGGGCGGCCGCCAACGGATAGACAGCCGCCAGTTCCTCAGCCGTGAGGGGGAGCACCGAGTGGAATCCGGCCACGACTTCGGCCGCGGCAGCGAGCGGGTCGGCCTTGCGGACCATGGCGTAGCCCGCCGCGATCGCCACCTCTGCCGCGCGCACACTGTAGAGCGAGTCGCCCAGGTCGACGATGCCCGAGATCCGCAGCACCCCGTCCTCGTCGGCGTCGGCCAGAACGTTGGCGTCGTTGAGATCCTGGTGTAGGACGCTCCGCGGCAGTCGGTCCCATGCCGGCAGGAGATCGTCGTACCAGCCCATGATCGTGCGCACCGACTCCCGCCGGTCCGCGTCCTGGACAGCGTGCAGCGACGCCTCGACGATCTCAGCGGCCCGGCGCATGTCCCAGTCGTGCGGTTCCAAGCCCACCGGTGGCTCCATGCTGGAGAGTCCGAGGCTCAGCCGCCCAGCGGCTTCTCCCAGCTGACGCAGAAGCGCCGCGGGATGGTCGTCGAGATCCGCCAGGACCCGGCCCTCAAGCCAGCTCATCACGCGGACCACGTGCGTTCGGCCCTCGTGGACGACGGCGGCAAGGCACTTCCCCTCGCGTGTCGCAACCAGTCGTGGCACCGGAAGGTCGGGAACGGTGGAGGCCAGATGCTGGAGGAGCGAGTTCTGCCAGAGGACGTCGGCTGAGTCCGGCTCCGCGCGGGTGACCCGTACGAAGTAGCGCATGCCGTCATCGCCGGTGATCCGGACGTTCTGGTCGACCTCCCCTCCCAGTGGGTGCTGGACATATCCCTCGAGTCCGAAGGACTGCCGCAGCACGTGATCGAGGAGGGAGCCCGGCAGTTGGCTGGTGTGACCGGGGATGGTCGTTCCGTCCTGGCCGGCGGTGGTCGCTGAGGTCATCGGTGCGTTCTCTCTCTCGTCGTCAGGTCGCTCATCACTCGCCGTGGGCCTGCGTCACGACGCTCGGGTCGTGGCCGGTCCCCCGCCGCCACCCGTGTCGGACCTTTGCCCGACGCTGTCAGTCAGCTCTCGGACGGTCCGATCGATGCGGTTCCTGGGAGGAGGCGGGCAGGGCTGCCGCGGCTGTGTCTCGATCGCTTCACGGGCTGCGCAGACCTTGGCCTTGGTCGGCATCAGGTCCGAGGTGGGCCGTCCGTCAAAGGCGGAGCGCTCATCGAGACCTGTCATCTGCTCACGCGGCGGCGGTTATGACGTCCCAGGTGACGTTGGAGGAAGCACCCCGCGCAGCGCCTGGGCGGGGTCCAGCGGTGTCCTCATGGTCCTCGACCCTCGCCTTGAGCTCGGCGTAGTCTCTGGGGGAGTCCTGGGTGATCTCGATCCCGCTCTGCCTGGCGAACCGCTGACACTGACCCGAGGAACGCGGCGTCCTCAGCAGCGCCTACTCAAGGTGACGGACTGGGGATCAGGTGCTTACGGAAGCGCCATAGCTGCTCCAAGTGCGTCGTCATGTCCCGAGCCCTCTCCAGCCCGAGGTGATGCGTCAGATGAAACACCGCGGAGAATCCGGCAACAAGGGACGTGAGGCCGCGACATCGACCCCGTATTTTGTGCCTGTGCACAATTTCTGCCAGGGAGCCCCACCGGCATGTCAGCGGCATTTCCCGGAGGCGGCCCCGTATCCGTCCGGTGACGGCTGTCGTCGGGAGAGGCGGTCCTCGTGAGCGGCCCGGGAGGCCGTCAGGGTGGGGCCCGCCACGACGCCGTGCAGGCGATCGCGCGCCGGCTCCTCGAGGAACGACTTGACGAACTGACCTCTCGTGCTCTCGAACAGCTGGAAGCCGAGGAGGCCGCCTACGCGTCGGCGGACTGGGACCCGGTCCAGAAACGGGAGGGGATGCGACGAACCCTCGAACTCGCCCTGACCCGGCTGGCCGGCGGTTCCGTGCCCCGCACAGTCTCGCGCGCCACCGAGGACGTGGGACGCGAGCGAGCGGAACAGGCGTTTCCTCTGACCGCTCTGATGCACTCCTTCCAGCTGGACCTCAGGACCCTGTGGGAGGCCGTGCTCGCGGAGGGGCGAGCACGTGGCATCAGCGCCGATCCCGACTTCCTCGACGGGTTGATCCGCGTCTGGGAGGCGACGGACGCCAACAGCGTCGAGGTCGTCGACGCCTACCGCCGCACCGAGCGCGACCTGGCGAGCCGTCGTACGGAGGTGCGCAACCGCGCCTTCAGTCGCCTCGTCCTGGAAGGGGAGCAGGATCCCTCCACGGTCGCCGAGGCCTCGACGTTGCTGGGCTTCTCCGAGCACGTCGCCCTGACCGTGGTCGTGGTCGAATCCGTTCCTACCGGGGACCCTGCTCTGTCCCAGGTCGACGACGCGCTGCGCCGAGGCGGCCTGCTGCGTCACTTCGGATGGATGGGTGACGAGCTCCTCGGCATCATCGGTCACGGAAAGCGCGATGAAGAGGCCATGCTTGCCATGCTCCGGCCGTTCGCCCCGTGGCGCTGCGGCGTCGCGGAAGTCCCCGGGCTGGCGCTGACGGCGCGGGGCATCCGGTTCGCACGTGCCGCGATCCGCAGCTCCGCGCAGCCCGGAGTGCGGCACGTGGAGGGCCACTGGGTCGGGGCGATCATGTCGGCGCAGGAGGAGCTCACCGGTGCGATGGCCACCGGCGTGCTGCGCCCACTCCTCGAGCTGCGCGACCGCGACAGCATCGTCGAGACCCTGCGCTGGTACCTCGACCTGGGCTCGGTCGCCGAGGTGGCCGCACGCACCTACCGTCACCGGAACACGGTGGGCAATCGCCTGCAGGCCGCGGAAGAGGCGACCGGGCTGAAGCTGTCACGACCGAACGACGCCGCCCGGCTGGTCCTCGCCCTGGCTTGGCTGGAGACGGACGCGGGCGCCCGCTTCCGGGTGACGGTGTCCTGATCCACCGATTGCTGGACGGGTTGTGGCAACCGGCCGGGGCCGCGACCGAGAGAGCTGGAGACAAAGCGTGGCGGTCAGAGGCCATATGCCCTTCATGAGGATGGCAGCCTTGGTGGCCGACAGCCCGGTCACGCCGCCGGGCAGCAGCGCCAAGCGGCCGCAGTTCGCGCCGGAGCCGCTCGCGGTGCCTCTCAGAAATTGTGCACAGGCACAAAATACGCGGTCGATCTCGCGGCCTCACGTCCCTTGTTGCCGGATTCTCCACAGTGCTTCACTGACGCATCACCTCGAGCCGGAGAGGCTCATCGCATCGGAGCAGCAATGATGCTGCCGCCGACTACCTGATCAGCATTCGCCGTCCCCGGCCTGTCCGGGGGCTCGTCCTCCAGCGGCGGCCCCTCGGGCACCCCCTCAGCCCCCATGCCATCGGTCGCCGCCCCAACGCTCGGCAGCCTCCTGAAAAACCCCGATGCGGCCGGCCTGGCCGCACTCGACGAGATCGTGACTCCCGGTAAACGGGATGCCCTATATGTCCGTAAAGAGGTTGAATATCATGCGTCAGATCGTCACCTTCGATGCCTACGGCACCCTGGTCGACTTCCAGCTCGGCCCCACCACCCTGAAGGTCCTGGCCGACCGGCTGGACCTGGACCGTCTGAACGTCGACGAGTTCCTCGACGACTTCCGCATCATGCGGTTCCACGCCGTCCTGGAGGCATACCGCCCCTTCCGCGAGCTGCTGCCCTCCAGCCTGGAGATAGCGATGCGTCTGCACGGCCTGGAGTACCGGCAGTCCGACGGCGAGGCCCTGGTCGCGGCCGTGCCCACCTTCTGCCCCCACCCCGAGGTCCCGGCCGCCCTGCGGGCGCTGAAGTCGCGGTACGAGATCGCCATCATCTCCAACACGGACGACGACCTCATCGCCCAGAACCTGGCCAACATGGGCGTCGAGTTCGACCATGTCATCACCGCCCAGCAGGCCAAGGCGTACAAGCCGTCCCGGCAGACCTTCGAGTACGCCTTCCAGGCCATGGACATCGACCCCGCCCAGGTCATCCACGTCGCCCAGGGCTGGGAGTACGACCTCATCCCCACCCGCGACCTCGGCCTCGCTCGCCGCGTGTGGATCAACCGCTACGGCCACAACGGCTCCATCGGCGCCCGCGGCAGCGCCGACTACCAGCCCTTCGACGAGCTGCCCGACCTGTCCGGCCTGCCGGCCCTGCTCGGCTGCTGACCCCACGGCGACACGGCGACACAGGATAGAGAACGCAAAGGACGCACGCCATGAAGCAGATCCCCTACTGGCTCGACACCGCTCCCGCCCTGCCCGACCGGTCTGGAAAGGACCTGCCGGACGAGGCCGACGTGGTGGTCATCGGCGGCGGCCTCACCGGACTGTCCACCGCTTACCACGCCGCCCGCAAGGGCGCCCGGGTCGTCCTCGTCGAGAAGGACAAGGTCGGCTCGGGAGCCTCCGGACGCAACGGCAGCCACTGCAACCCCGGCATCACCATCAGCCCGGCCGAGGCCCGCAAGCGCTACGGGATGGAGCGCGCCCGCGAGATCTACGATGCGTTCCGCGATGCGGTGGACCTCGTCGAGGAGCTCGCGGTCAGGGAGAAGATCGACTGCGACTTCCACCGTGCCGGGCGCCTCGGCGTCGCCTTCAAACCCCAGCACTTCGACGCCATGCGGGCCAAGCAGCGCGATCTGGCCGAGAACTTCGGCCACGACACGGTATTGCTGACCAAGAGTGAACTGCGCGCCGAACTCGGCTCCGACTACTACCACGGCGCGCTGCTCGACCCGCTCGGCGCGGCCCTGCATGTGGGCAAGTTCGTCCATGGCCTGGCCGAGGCCGCGGAACACGCCGGTGCGGAGATCCACGAACGGAACGCCGCCACGGGCCTGACGAGGACCCCCAGCGGCGGCTTCCTCGTCGAGACCATGCACGGCACCATCCGCGCCAAGCAGGTCATGGCGGCCACCGACGCCTACACCGACAAGGCGCTGCCCTGGTTCCGGAAGCGGTTGATCAACGTCGGCAGCTTCATCATCGTCACCGAACCGCTCGGCGAGGCGCGCGCTCGCGACATCATTCCCAACGGGCGCCTGGTGGTCGACTCCAAGAACGTCGGCCACTACATCCGCCTCACCCCCGACAACCGCCTCGCCTTCGGTGGCCGGGCCCGCTTCGCGCCCTCCAACCCTGCCTCCGACGTGAAGAGCGGGGACGTCCTGAAGCGGGAGATGACGGAGATCTTCCCGCAACTGGCGGGCGTCCGGGTCGACTACGTCTGGGGCGGCATGGTCGGCTTCTCCTGGGACCGCCTCCCGCACGCGGGTGAGGCACAGGGCGCCAAGGGCCTGTACTACTCCATGGGGTACTGCGGCCATGGAGTCCAGATGGCCACCTACATGGGCCGGGCGGTCGCCGAGATGATGGACGGCAAGCCGGAGGCCAACCCCCTGCGTGACCTTGGCTTCCCCAAGGTTCCCGTCCCCTTCTACAACGGCACCGCCTGGTTCCTGCCGTTCGGCGGCGCCTACTACAAGGCCAAGGACCGCCTGCGCTGACCAACAGCGATTCACCGGAAGGGCCAGTGGCGGTGTCCGCCCGCCACTGGCCCTTGCCATGTCGTTTCCGGCACTCGAAAAGCGCAGTCGCGGATCTCGTCACCGAGCTCGACGGCTGCCGTCCAGACCGAGGCGGGGTGTGAAAGCGCGAGGCCAAGGGCGCACATCGAGGCAACGGCAACCCGTCCGGCGTCTTCGCGCGGTCCGGGCTCCAGGCGAAGGCACGGACGGGTGCCGACCGAGCGACGGAAGGAGCCCGCCCGTGTCCGTCTTACCCTCCGCATCCGCTCAGGCGGTTGCTTTCCTGCGCGATCTCGGTGCGGCGGAGCTCGTCCATCCCGGAGGGAGCCTCCTCGCGCACCTCCACCGCGTCCAGGAGCAGCTCGCGGCGTGGGGCGCCCGCCCCCGCCCCTCCGGCTCGCCTGTGTCACGCGTGCTGCGGCACCGACGGCTTCCCCACCACGCTGCTGTTTCCGGACCGCCGTGCCGAAACTCGCGGCGGTGATCGGAGCCGAGGCCGAAGCCATCGTGTATCTCTACGGCTCGTGCGACCGGCAGGCGCACGCCAGCCGGGGGCGACAGGGTGCCGGCATGTCATACCAGGGGCTGAAACGGGCGTCGTACTCGACGTGGCGCATCGGACCGATGGCTTGGCCGGTGCTGCGGGCGATCATGGCTCGGACGACGATGTAGGCGGCCTGTTGGGTGACAAACGCGGCGGATGGCTGGAAGCCCTTCGGGGCGTTGGCGGTCAGCTTCATGATGTTGCTGAGGCCCGCACACGGGGACGCCGAGGTAGGGCGCGAGGCCGGCGAGCTCCGCGACGCGTGTTGTAGCCGCGGGCGCCGCGAAAGGTGTCCATCGTGATCTGCAGGGTCTCCTGCCGTCGCTGCTGGGCCCTGGCGCTCTTCGTGACACGTGGCTGCGACCCACCCGCCTTCCTAGTGGTCACCGGGCACAGCCTACGGGGCCCTCGATCTGCGGCCAGCTTGATCATCATCGACGCCCTCGCAGTACCGACCGCACCACCAGCGAAGCAACCCTCTGGCCCCACGGTTCGGCACCCACCGCCGCCCCATCACGCTGTGGTCAGCATCTACTCCGAACGCCGTCACAGCTCGCCCCGCCCTCATGCCCTGACCTCTCCCCTTTTCCGGGTCGTTTCCAGTTCGGGCAGTTTGTCGAACCTGCCAGGCAGGGCCCAGCCACGCAGCTGTCCACCCCAACCCGATCCCCTCGGCCTCAATCCGGCCCCAACAACCTGTGCTGCTGCCCCGAGGGCCGCCACACCCATGCTGACGACTTCCCTGATCAATTACAGATCCGCAGGTCAGAGCGTTTGCGGCAACCCAAGCGGAACAGGCGGGCGCAACGCTTCACTGAAGTGAGCAGCGGATTGTGTCCGTTGGGCTAAAGTCGGCGTTCCAACGCCCCGAGAGGGACGTTTTCGCAGGTCACAGCCCTGCGATGGTGGGGCGGGTGGGACTCGAACCCACGGCCGACGGATTATGAGTCCGCTGCTCCGCTCCAGGACGAAATTCGCTCCCTCAACACGTCCCCGCCTTTCGGCATGCGGCTGGCCGCAGTCGGATCTGGAACGCCTTGGCCGCACGCCGTCGGGTGCGCCGAGGTGATGCGGCATCAAGCCAAAGTGGCCCAAGCGCCGTTGGTCGTCTTCCGGGATCGGTGCGTCGCCCATATCCTCGTGCGCCGGTGGTTACCTACGGTAAGGGGTAGCGATGGGCGGCACCACACGCAGAGGGTTCCTGGGATCGGCCGCGGCCGCCGGCGGCGGGGTCGCCCTCGCGACCCCCCAGCGGGCCGCGGCCCGGAACGGCGCCGCCCCACAGACCGTGGCCGTACTGGGCGGGGGCGTCGCCGGGCTCACGGCCGCCCACGAACTCGCCGAACGCGGCTTCCGGGTCACGGTCTACGAGCGCAAGGCGCTGGGCGGCAAGGCCCGCAGCATGGACGTACCGGACAGCGGCACGGGCGGCCGCGGGCCCCTGCCCGGGGAGCACGGCTTCCGCTTCATCCCCGGCATCTACCACAACCTGCCCGACACCATGCGGCGCATCCCCTTCCCCGGCAACCCCAACGGTGTCCACGACAACCTCGTCGCCCCCAAGGAGATGCTGTTCGCCCGGTCGGGCGGCCGCGAGGACATCCGGATCCCGCTTCCCTGGCCCGGCAACACCCCGGCCGAACTCACCCCCGACGAGATCCGCCGCGCCCTCACCTCGGTCCTGGACACCGCCTTCAACCTCCCCCTCCACGAGGCCCTCTACTTCGCCAACCGCTTCCTGGTCTTCCTCACCAGCTGCGACGAACGCCGCGACGAGGCCTGGGAGCAGATGCCGTGGTGGGAGTTCGTACGGGCCGGACGGATGTCGTACGACTACCAGCGGATCCTCGCCATCGGCATCACCCGCAACATCGTGGCCACCAAGGCGGAAGAGGCCAGCACCCGTACCGTCGCCACCCTGCTGGAGGCCTTCGCCTTCAACCTCCTCGGGCGGGGCGCGGACGGACCGCTGGACCGGATCCTCAACGCGCCCACCAACGAGGCCTGGATCGACCCCTGGGTGACGTACCTGAAGTCACTCGGGGTCGAGTTCCACATCGGCTGGACCGTACGGGACCTGACCCTGGACAGGGGCCGGATCGCCGGGGCCGTCGTGGAGGACCCGGGTGGTGCCCGCCGGACCGTCACCGCCGACCACTACATCTCGGCCATGCCTGTCGAGCACGCCCGCCGCACCTGGAACTCCGCCGTGCGCGCCGCCGATCCCCAACTGGCCGAGTGCGACCGGCTGGAGACGGACTGGATGACCGGCATTCAGTTCTATCTGACCGAACGTACGCCGATACTGCACGGCCACCTCGACCTCATCGACTCCCCCTGGTCGCTGACCGCGATCGCCCAGGCCCAGCACTGGCCGGGCCACGACTTCCCCGCCGACTTCGGCGACGGCACGGTCGCGGACTGTCTGTCCGTGGACGTCTCCGAGTGGGACCAGCCGGGCATCCTGTACGGCAAGACCGCCAAGCAGTGCACCCGCGCCGAAGTCGCCCGCGAGGTGTGGGCGCAGTTGAAGGCGGCGCTCAATGACAGCGGCCGTACGGTCCTGAAGGACTCCGTACTGCACTCCTGGTTCCTCGATCCGGCCGTCGACGGCCTCGGCACTCCGAACCCGGTCAACGAGGAGCAACTGCTCATCCATCCGACGGGGACCTTCCACCACCGTCCGCGATCGGCCACGAAGATCCCCAACCTCTTCCTGTCCGGCGACTATGTGGCCGTGCCCATCGATCTGGCCACCATGGAAGGCGCCAACACCTCGGCCCGGCAGGCCGTCAACGCCCTGCTGGACGGGATCGGTTCGGCCGCGGAACGCTGCACCGTCACCCCGCTGTACCGGGCCCCCGAGTTCGAGCCGCTCAAACGCCACGACCGCACCCGTTACCTCCTCCGACTGCCGAATCTCTTCGACGTCGGTTGACAGCATTGCTGAACCCGTCCCCCGGCGACGGGGAAGGACCACGAACGGCGACGCACGGGCGCGCCACAAAGCGGCAGGACCTGTCGGTGAACGCATCGTTGAGTTCCGGCCGTCAGCGGAGGACCACCGTGCGTCTGCCCTGGACGAACACCCGGCCTTCGCAGTGCCACCGGACCGCTCGGGCCAGCGCTGCCGACTCCGCGTCGCGGCCGATGGCAGCCAGGTCGTCGGGGGTGTGGCTGTGGTCGACGTCGATGACCTCCTGAGCGATGATCGGGCCTTCGTCGAGGTCGGCGGTGACGTAGTGGGCTGTGGCGCCGACGAGCTTGACGCCGCGATCGTGTGCCTGGTGGTAGGGCTTGGCCCCCTTGAAGCTCGGCAGGAACGAGTGGTGGATGTTGATCACCCGGCCTGCGAGTCGGGTGCACAGGTCGTCGGAGAGCACTTGCATGTAGCGCGCCAGTACGACCAGGTCGACGTCGAACGAGTCGATGACCTCCAGGAGTCGGGCTTCGGCCTCGGGTTTGGTGCCGGCGCTGACCGGCACGTGGAAGAACGGTATGTCGTGCCAGACGACGAGCGCCTCGTGGTCGCGGTGGTTGGAGACAACCGCGACCACATCGATGGGCAGGTCGCCGCTGCGGGCGCGGAAGAGCAGGTCGTTGAGTGGGCGGGGGACTTGGCGGAAGCCAGGGGATCAGTCATGGTGTCAGCATTCGATGACGTTGACGGCGAGGTCGCCGCGGGCGGTCCCCTCGTACTTGTCCTTCATTTCCCCGGCCGGTGTCGCGCTTGGCCTTGACGGCCTTGTCCAGACTGACCTTGTGCGTGCCGTCACCGGGCCCCACCGTGTGAGGGGCGGAATGGCCGATGCCGACCGAGTACAGATCGAACGCGCTCGACGCCATCACGGGACCTCCGGGCCGCGGCACTCGCTCATCGCGTCGATGAGCCAGCGGGCCAGGTAGTCGGCGAACGAGGACCGCGGGAAGAGCCGGTACGTCGGCGCTGCGTCGACCTGCCAGAGCAGCACCGCGACAGGTCCCACCGTGGTCGACACCGCCTGGCCGGGACCGAAGGCCCGAGGATGCAGGTCCAGCGGGCAGCCCTTCTCCAGCACCTGCCGAGCGGCCGGACCGCTCAACTCCAGCGTGGTGCGGTTCGCCGAGACGTCCACGACCGAGCCCGGGTCTCCTGCGAGCGCATCCCGCAACTCGGCGGCCACAGCGGTCTCTTCGGCCTGGCACAGCACGAGCCACTCGTCGGGGCCGAGCCAGACGACCGTGTGAGGGCCGGACGCGGTGGTGTGGCCGCACTGCCGCGGGAGCGGGGCCCCCAGGGTCTTCTCGATGCGGTCGGCGGCTTCGGAAGCGGGGTCGACGCGCAGGTTCACCATCGTGATGAACGGCCACTCGGTCAGCGCGACACCGCGGGCGCCGGTGACGGCGGCGGCACGCATCCGCTCCTCCAGATGTGCCAGGGGGCTGGTGCGCAGGGCCACCGGGCCTGCGCCTGCGCCTGCGCCTGCGCCTGCGCCTGCGTCGATCGTCGGCTCAGCCATCTCGCTTGGTCCCTTCGGGGTCGTAGAGGACGGAGTCGGCCACCAGGACGGGCACCAGGTCCTCGCCCACCGGGGCGAGCAGGGTCTCGCCGATCCTTGCCCGCCCGTCGGCGACGAGGGCGAGGGCGAAGGGGCGGCCGAGGGCCGGGCTGTGGTAACTGGAGGTGACGTGGCCGAGCATCGGCACCGGCCCGGCCTCGGGAGTCAGGGGCACGTCCGGCGCGACGAGCTGAGTGCCCTCGGGCAGCCGGGTCCTGTGGTCGGCCGGTAGCAGGCCGACCAGCTGCTTGCGGTCGGTACGGGAGGTGTCGGCGCGGGAGTAGGACCGCTTTCCGACGAAGTCCTTCTGCTTCGAGACCACCCAGGACATGCCCGCGTCCTGCGGGGTGACGGTGCCGTCGGTGTCCTGGCCGACGATGATGTAGCCCTTCTCGGCCCGCAGGACGTGCATGGTCTCGGTGCCGTACGGGGTGATGTCGTACGGCCGGCCGATCGCGTACACCTCCTCCCAGACCGCCAGGCCGTACCACGCGGAGACGTTGATCTCGTAGGCGAGTTCGCCGGAGAAGGAGATCCGGCAGATACGGGCGGGGATGCCGGAGGCCAGGGTCGTCTCGCGGAAGGCCATGAACGGGAAGGCCTCGTTCGACAGGTCGACGTCGGGCGCGAGATGGGCGACGACCTCGCGAGACTGCGGGCCCACGACGGCGATCGTCGTCCACTGCTCGGTCACCGAGGTGCAGTGGACGTCGAGTTCGGGCCACTCGGTCTGCAGCCACTCCTCCAGCCAGTCCAGGACCCCGGCGGCTCCGCCGGTCGTGGTGGTCATGAAGTAGCGGTTCTCGTCGAGGCGCAGTGTCACGCCGTCGTCGAAGATCATGCCGTCGGGCTTGCACATCACGCCGTATCGGGCCATGCCGGGCTTGAGCTTCTTGAAGGCGTTGGTGTAGATGCGGTTGAGGAACTCGCCCGCGTCCGCGCCCCAGATCTCGATCTTGCCGAGGGTGGAGGCGTCCATGAACGCCACCCCCTCGCGGGCCGCGCGGCACTCACGGGCCACGGCCGTGTCCATGTCCTCACCGGGCCGGGGGTAGTACCAGGGGCGCTTCCACTGCCCGACGTCCTCGAACTCCGCGCCGTGGGCGACGTGCCAGCGGTGGATGGAGGTGGTGCGTTCGGGATCGAACAGCTCGCCACGCTCACGCCCGGCCAGGACGGCGAAAGCCACCGGCGTGTAGGGCGCCCGGTAGGCCGTGGTGCCGATCTCTCCGGGCGACGCGCCCGCGCCGAGGGCCTCGGCGATCACGCCGATCGCGTTGACGCCCGACGTCTTGCCCTGGTCGTTCGCTGTGCCGAGCGAGGTGTAGCGCTTGACGTGTTCGACACCGCGCATGCCCGCGCCGGTGGACCGCCAGACGTCGGCGACGGTGACGTCGCGCTGCAGGTCGACGAAGTGGGTGTCCCACGTACGGGGGTCGCTGTCCCGACCGCTGTCGGAGGCGTCGCCGGGGGCGGGCACCAGCCACAGTGCGCGCACCGGGCCCGCTCCGGCCCCGGACCGCGCGTCGTCGGACGGCGGTGCGGGCGGGAGAACCGGGAACCCGGCCTCCGTCGCGGCCCGCGCACCGGCCCGCGCCCCTTCGGCCAGACAGCCGTCGAGGCCGTACGTCCCGCGGGCCGCACCGACGACTTGCTGGTCCTGAACGGTGCCGTCGGGGACGAAGGCGACCAGCTCCTCGTCCCAGCGCAGCCGGCCCTGGCGCTGGCTGTGCAGGTGCACCACCGGGCTCCACCCGCCCGAGACGGCGAGCAGGTCGCAGTCGAACGACGCCGGATCACCGGTGAGTCGACCGCGGTCGTCGAGGGCCTGGACGGTGACGCCGGTGAGGCGACCGCCGCCCGCGGTGTCGACCACCGCACTGCCCGTCAGCACCCGCACCCCGGTCGCCACGGCGACCTCGGCCGCCCGGTGGGACAGCTCGGAGCGCGCGTCCACGACCGCGGCGATGTCGATCCCGGCGGCGTGGAGATCGGCGACCGTGTCATAGGCGCTGTCGTTGGTCGTACTCACCATGGCCCGCGAGCCCGGAGCCACGGCGTATCGGTTGAGGTACGAGCGCACGGCCGCGGCGAGCATCACCCCGGGTCGGTCGTTGCCGGCGAAGACCAGCGGACGCTCGTGAGCGCCGGTCGCCAGGACCACCTGGCGGGCTCGTATGTGCCACAGCCGCTGGCGCGAGACACCTTCGGACGATTCGGGGGCGTCGGCTCCGAGGTGGTCGGTGCGCCGCTGCAGGGCCAGCACATAGTTGTCGTCGTACGAGCCGAACGCCGTGGTGCGCTGCAGGACGACGGCCTCGGGGGCGGCGTCGAGCGCTGCGCGGACCTCGGTGACCCACTCGGGGGCGGTCTGCGCGCCGACCATCTCGGTGCGCCCGGAGAGCAGCGAACCGCCGGGCTCGGGCTGGTCGTCGACGAGGATCACGCGGGCGCCGGAGCCTGCGGCAGCGGCGGCGGCCGCCAGCCCGGCCGGTCCGGCGCCGACGACCAGGACGTCGGTGTGTACGTATTTCTTGTCGTAGACGGCGGGGTCGGGGGTCGGGTCGAGCCGCCCCATCCCGGACAGCGTCGTGGCGGACAGGCCGTCGTACAGCTCTGCCGTCGTCGCCGGCAGCATGCCCTCCGAGCACGCGCCGTCGATCTGCAACAGGGCGTTGGACTCCTCGACGCCTGCGGCGACGATGCCGCGCGGGCGGCTGCGGTAGATCGAGGGAGCGACCTCGACGAGTCCGTTCGCCAGCATCGCCGAGGCGACGGTGTCTCCGGGGTGCCCGGTCAGTTCCCGTCCGTCGACGGTGAACCGCAGCACGGCGTCGCGGTCGATGCGGCCGCCTCGCCGGAGCCGGAATTGCTGGTCGGTCATCGGTTGCCTCCGGCCGGTTCGGCGGGCTGGTGGACGTCACGTTGGTCGGAGAGCTCGGGGCGTGGCTCGTCGAGTCGGTAGACGGCGAGCACTTTGTAGGTGACGGTGTCGCGCAGAACGTTGAACCAGCGGCGGCAGCCGGTGCTGTGCATCCACCGCTCGGCGAAGGGGCCCTTGGGGTTGTCGCGGTAGAAGACGTACTCGGCCCACTGCCGGTCGTCGAGGTCCGCGGGGGTCTCGGGGTAGGGGACATGGGCCTGCCCCCCGTAGTGGTACTCGGTCTCGTCGCGGGGACCGCACCATGGGCAGGTGATCAGCAGCACGGTGTCCTTCTCTCAGCGAGCCCTGGGCGGGCGCTCAGTGGGCCACGGCTGCGGCGCCGTGTTCGTCGATCAGTGCGCCCGTCGCAAAACGTTCGAGGGCGAAGGGGGCGTTCAGCGGATGTGGTTCGCCCGTGGCGATGGTGTGCGCGAAGGTCCAGCCGGCGGCCGGGGTGGCCTTGAACCCGCCGGTGCCCCAGCCGCAGTTGACGTAGAGATTCTCGACGGGGGTGGTGCCGATGATCGGGGAGGCGTCCGGGGTGACATCGACGATGCCGCCCCAGGTCCGCAGCACGTGTGCGCGGGCGAAGATGGGGAACAGCTCGACGGCGGCGGCCATCTGATGCTCGATCACGTGGAAGGAGCCACGCTGCCCATAGCCGTTGTAGGCGTCGACGCCCGCGCCCATCACCAGTTCGCCCTTGTGTGCCTGGGACACGTAGACATGCACGTGGTTCGACATCACCACGGTGGGGTGTACCGGCTCGTGCAGCTCGGACACCAGCGCCTGCAGCGGATGGGACTGCACCGGCAGCCGGAGGCCGGCCCGCTGTGCCAGCTCACTGCTGTGTCCGGCGGCCGCGAGGCCGACCCGGCCGGCGAGGATGCGGCCGCGGCTGGTCTCGACGCCCACGACCCGGTCGCCGTCCTTGAGGAAGCCGGTGACCTCGCACCCCTGGATCAGGTCCACGCCCATCTCGTCGGCACGGCGGGCCAGTGCCCAGGCGACGTGGTCGTGCTTGGCGATGCCGGCCCGCGGCTGGAAGGTGCCACCGAGGACCGGATACCGGGTGCGGGACGAGACGTTGAGGATGGGGCAGACCTTGGCGACCTCGTCCGGTTCGAGCCACTGAGCGTCGACTCCGTTGAAACGGTTGGCGTTGACGCGGCGCACGCCCTCGCGGACGTCCTGCAGGGTGTGCGCGAGATTGAGGACGCCGCGCTGGCTGAACAGGAAGTCGTAGTCCAGCTCCTCCGGGAGCCGCTCCCACAGCTTGAGCGCGTGCTCGTAGATCGCCGCGCTCTCGTCCCACAGGTAGTTCGAGCGGATGATCGTGGTGTTGCGCGCCATGTTGCCGCCGGCCAGCCAGCCCTTCTCGAGGACGGCGACGTTGGTGATGCCGTGGTTCTTGGCGAGGTAGTAGGCGGTGGCCAGGCCGTGGCCTCCCGCACCGACGATGACGACGTCGTACGAGGAGCGCGGCTCGGGGTTGCGCCAGAGCCAGTCCGGGTGCTCCGGCAGCGGCTTGGTGGTCATGCCGCGTCTCCGTTCGGGTGGGGCAGGTGGGGATAGAGGGGGAACGCGCCGGCGAGCTTCTCGACCCGGTCACGCAGCAGGCCGGCACGCTCCTCGCTGAACTGCTCGTCCTTCAGTGCTTGGGCGATGAGGTCGGCGACCTCCCGGAACTCCGTCTCGCCGAAGCCTCGGGTGGCCAGGGCAGGGGTTCCGATCCGCAGCCCCGAGGAGACCATCGGCGGGCGGGGGTCGAACGGCACCGCGTTGCGGTTGACCGTGATGCCGATGCGGTGCAGCCGGTCCTCGGCCTGCTGCCCGTCGAGCGCGGAGTTCCGCAGGTCGACTAGGACCAGGTGGACTTCGGTGCCGCCGGTCAGCACCGTGATCCCGGCCTCGGCCACATCGTCGGCCAGCAGTCGTCCGGCGAGGATGCGGGCGCCGTCCAGGGTGCGCTGCTGGCGCTCCTTGAACTCCTCGCCGGCCGCGACCTTGAAGGCCACCGCTTTCGCCGCGATGACGTGCTCCAACGGGCCACCCTGCTGGCCCGGGAAGACAGCAGAGTTGATCTTCTTGGCCAGGCCGGCACGGCTGAGGATCACACCGCCGCGCGGACCGCCGAGGGTCTTGTGCGTGGTCGTGGTCACGACGTCGGCGTACGGCACCGGGTTCGGGTGAAGGCCCGCGGCCACCAGCCCGGCGAAGTGCGCCATGTCCACCATCAGATACGCGCCCACCTCGTCGGCGATCCGTCGGAACGCGGCGAAGTCGAGTCGGCGGGGATAGGCCGACCAACCGGCGACGATCAGCTTCGGCCGGTGCGTGCGAGCGAGCTCCGCCACCTCGTCCATGTCGATGCGCAGGTCGGCTTCGCGGACGTGGTACGGCACCACGTTGTAGAGCTTGCCGGAGTAGTTGATGCGCATGCCGTGGGTCAGGTGCCCGCCGTGCGCCAGGTCGAGGCCGAGGATCGTGTCGCCGGGCTCGAGCAGCGCGAACATCGCTGCCGCGTTGGCCTGGGCGCCCGAGTGGGGTTGCACATTCGCGGCCTCGGCGCCGAACAGGTCCTTCACCCGGGTGATGGCCAACTGCTCTATGACGTCGACGTGCTCACAGCCGCCGTAGTAGCGGCGGCCCGGGTAGCCCTCGGCGTATTTGTTGGTCAGTACCGAGCCCTGGGCCTCCATGACGGCGGCCGGGGCGAAGTTCTCCGAGGCGATCATCTCGAGGGTGGACTGCTGACGGTGAAGCTCGGCGTCCACCGCGGTGGCGACATCCGGGTCGAGCTCGCTGAGCGGGAGGGACAGGGGGGAGGCGACCGTGGTGATCGACGGGTTCGTGGCCATCTGCGCACCATCCTGGGAGTCAACTGATGGGCAACTGATATATCAGACTCTGCGGTACGGTATGGGAGCTTGCTCGACAGGTCAAGGGGGCTTCATGCAGCAGGTGGCGACCGAGCCCAGGGGCGAGGAGCTGTCCCTCGCCGAACGCGCGTACCGCGCCATCCGCGACCGGCTCGTCATGCTCGAGATCCGCCCGGGCGCGCCGATCAACGAGGACCAGTTGGCACAGTCCCTCGGCGTCGGACGGACGCCGGTGCGCGAGGCGCTCAAGCGGCTCCAGTACGAGCGCCTGATCACGACCTACCCCCGACGCGGCACCTTCGCCACCGAGGTCAACATCACCGACCTGGCCCACATCTCCGAGGTGCGCCAGGAGCTGGAGCCCCTGGCCGCCGCCCAGGCCACGCGGCGCGCCACGGCCACGGACCGTGCGACCCTGACGGCCGTACTACGGGAGCTGGAGAGCGTGGATTCCCGTCGGCGCGACGCCGCGGACCTCATGCGCCTGGACCTTCAGGTCCACCGCGCCATCTACGCCGCCACGCACAACCCGTACCTGGAGGACACCCTCGTCCGCCACGACAACCTGGCCACCCGCATCTGGTGCCTCTTCATCGACCGCCTGTCCGACATGGCCGGCCACGTCGAAGAGCACCGACCGTTGATCGAGGCGATCGTCGCCGGTGACCCCGACAAGGCGGCACAGCTCGCCCGAAGTCACGTCGAAGGCTTCGAACGTGCCATTCGCGACGCCATCTGAGACGGCGCTGTGAGGCTGTGAGGCCGACACCTCGCTTCCGAACCAGCGAGTTGGAGATGAGCCTCACGGGTGTGCACGACGGTGCCGAAAGTTCTCCGTGTCAGTGCGCGGCGCCCCGTGGATCCCCCGCGCGCAGCCGGGGCCTGCCCGCCAGGGTGGTCCACAGGTGTGGGGCGACGTCGTCCTCGGGGAGCTGGGCGATCATGTAGCGGACGCAGCGTTCGATCTTGACCCGCCACAGGCGGGCCGCCTCGTTTCCATCGGCCTCGCGCAACGCGTCGTGGACGGCGGTGTCCTCGTTGGCGATGGTGTCGCAGGCCTGGCTGTAGTCCATGTCCAGAACCGTGACGAACATGCGCAGGCGGGCCGTGAGGCGTTCGAAGGTGAGGGCGGCCTGCGGCAGGTCCGCGATACGGGCGAGGGCGTCCTGGTACCGCAAGTCGACTTCACGTATGCGGGCGTGATCGTTGTCCCGGGCAGCGGCGCGGACCTCCGCCAGGGCCGCTGAGGCCGGGGCGAGGTTCTCCTGGCCGAGCATGGCGACGCGGCGGATGAGCAGCGCACCGAGGCTGGCGCGCAGGGCGTAGAGATCGAGGACGTCCTTCGCCGTGACGGCGGGGACGGCGGTCGCGCCGCTCGGGAGCAGGTCGAGCATGCCCTCTTCTGCCAGCGCCCGCAGCCCCGCGCGGACGACCCGGCGTGAGAGGCCGAGGCGGGCCGCGAGCGGCGCCTCCCGGACGCGGTCACCGGGCCGGTAGGGACCGTCGAGGACAGATTCGCGCAGCAGGCCTACGACGGGGTCGGTGGTGATGGGGGCGCCAGGCGGAGCGTCGGGAGATGTGATCTGGGGCGTGGCGGGAATGGCCGGGTGGCCGGGTGCGCGCGCGTCCCGGGCATTTGAGTCGTTGTCAGGGCCGCAGATGGCCGGGGTGTCGTAGGACGGGCGCGGAGCTGCGACCCGGGTGAAGGGGGCTGCGGAGGGTGTCCATGTGGTGGACCAGCTCAGCAGCGCATCGCGAAGGCTGTGCGGGTCGGGTGTGGCCTCACGAGGGAGTTGGGTTTCGGCGGCGAGGAGACGCTGGGTTTCGTCGGTCCACGCCACGGGGCTGGGTGCGTGGTGCCAGCGCAGGCGCGGGGGCAGGGCCGTGTCCGGTCGCTGGAGGACGCCGCAGCCTTCCGCCGGTACTCCGTTTGCCAGCAGGTGCACGATTGCCCCGGCACCCGCCGCCGCTCTCGCCTGCTCCAGAAACGCGCGCAAGTCGGGGTGGTCTGTCCCGGGCGAGTCCTCCGTGTGCTGCTTGCCCCGCAGGGCCGCGAAGGCGCAGGCCACGGCCAGTACGTGGGGCGCCTCCAGGTCCTCGCCGAACAGCCGGCCGACGGCGGTCGCGGCAGAGGTGCGCACGGCCCCGTCCCGTCCCGCCCGGGCCGTCACCGCGAGCACGCACACCGGTGGGGCTATGAACAGACCGACCACCTCCTCGGCGTGGTTCGGCAGGGACCATGCCCGGCGCGGCCCTGCCGTGACGTGCTCCCCCGGCTGGGCGCGGTAGGTCCGCCAGATCCGGCTCACCGTGCTCTGGCTCAGGCCGGTCTCAGCCGCCATGGAACGGGTCGACCATGTCTGACGGGCACCATGTGGTGGCGGGGTGAGTGTGCGGACGAGGACGTGCGCCACGGTGTCGTCGTCGGCCGTGGGAGGCCGCCCGGGACGGGGTTGCTCGTCGAGGCCGTCCAGCCGTTCGGCGAGGAATCGGGCGCGCCACTTGCCGACCATGTCGCGGGAGACACCGAGGCGCCTGGCCACAGCGGTGTTGGTGGGCTCGTCCTCGCACGCCAGCACGATCTGCGCACGCAGGGCCCGGGCCTGTGAGCAGGTGCGACTGCGGGTCCACATCAGCAGCGCGACCCGTTCGTCCTCGGTGAGGACCACGGTATTGCGGGGACGGCCGACCATGTCGGCAACCGTAGCCGAATTTTTGACTCGGATGTACCCCGGTGCCCGATGCGGCAGCGGGGGCATTGTTGGCGGCCTCCGGCCTTCACATACTTCGTTGCCATCCGGCAGCCACGCTGTCGGCGTCCCCAAGAAGCCGCGAGTTCGCCTCGATCACCACGACACCGTCCGCCTGGCACGCGGGCGGACAGGACGCAGGCAGCGGTCCTGCGAGCCCGGGCCGACCACGCTCGCCGGGCAGCGCTCGCGACATCGGAACAGCGGTACCTGGCCCGGCCTGCCGAAACCAAGGCAGCGACCGGGCGTCCGGTACCGACGACAAGACATCAACCCCGACCTGGACCGGGCCTGCCCTTGGACGGGCAAGTCCGGGATCCGCTCCCGGAGGCCGTGATGACCGTAAGCGCAGGAAACAGACTGGATGACGCGCCCCTGTCGCGTTTCCACAAGAAATTGGCGCTGTACTCCTCCGGGGGCCCGTTCCTCGACGGCTACGTCCTGAGCATCATCGGCGTCGCCATGGTGCAGATCACGCCGCAGCTGAAGCTGTCCGACTCCGCCCAAGGCCTCATCGGAGCCTCCGCGCTCATCGGCATCTTCCTCGGCGCGTTCGTGGGCGGCTGGCTGACCGACAGGTTCGGCCGACAGCTCCTGTACACCATCGACCTGATCGCCATCATCGTCTGCTCCGTCGCGCAGTTCTGGGCCACCGATCCGGTGTGGCTGTTCGTCCTGCGTCTGCTGATCGGCATGGCGGTCGGCGCGGACTACCCCATCGCCACCTCGCTGCTGGCCGAGTTCACGCCTCGCCGCTACCGCGGGCCGTTGCTGGGCGGCCTGGTCGTCATGTGGTTCGTCGGCGCCGCCGTGGCGTACATCGTCGGCGAGCTGCTGCTGGCGGTCGGTGACGACGGGTGGCGGTGGATGCTCGCCAGCGCCGCGCTGCCCGCCACGATCATCGTGCTGCTGCGCCATGGCACGCCCGAGTCCCCGCGCTGGCTGGCGAACAAAGGCCGCACCGAAGAGGCCGGAGCCGTCCTCAAGCAGGTCTACGGCCCCGACACGACGATCGCCGACCTGCCGGACGAGGCGGAGGAGCGCGAGAACGTCGACCTCAAGGCGATCATGCGCTCCGGATACGGCGGACGGATGCTCTACATCTCTGTCTTCTGGACCTGCTCCATCATCCCGCTCTTCGCCATCTACGCCTTCGGTCCGAAGATCCTGGACGCGCTCCAGCTCGAGGGCGGCCTCGCCAACATCGGCGAGGCCATGATCACCGTCATGTTCCTCATCGGCTGTGTGATCGCCCTGCTCTGCGTGAACCGCATGGGCCGACGCCCTCTGGTCATTCACAGCTTCATCTGGTCGGGCCTGGCCCTGCTGCTGCTCGGCATCTTCCCCGACGCCCCGTCAGGCGTGATCATGACCCTCTTCGCCCTGTACGCGGTCATCATCGGCGGCACCCAGATCCTGCAGTGGGTCTACCCGAACGAGCTGTTCCCGACCGAGGTACGCGGCTCCGCTGTCGGCCTGGCCTCCTCCGCCAGCCGTATCGGCGCCGCCGTCGGCACCTACCTCGTCCCCCTGGCCCTGACCGGCTGGGGCGTCGGCGGCACCATGCTCGCGGCTGCCGCCATCAGCCTCATCGGCGCCGTCGTCTCCGTCCTGTGGGCACCCGAGACACGCGGCATGGCCCTGCACGAAGCCGCCGCACTGACTCCGCGGACCGAGCCCACCGGCCGCCCCGCCAACGTCTGACCAACCGCCCGGGCCCTCACCATCCGGCAGGGGCCCGGGCGGCCGACAGCGCCCTGGTTGCCGTATCGGTCGGCACATCCACGGGGACATCGCGCGGCGAGGCTCTTCGAGCAGCCGAATCTTCACCCGCAACTGTGCAGGAGGGCACCGATGAAGGACGTTGTGATCGTGGGAGGCGGCATCGCGGGACTGGCCGCCGGCTGGCGTCTGCGGCACTGGGACGCGCTCCTGCTCGAGTCCGAGGGGCGGGTCGGTGGGCGCATCCGATCGGAGCGGCGCGGACCGTACTGGCTCAACTGGGGCGGGCACGTCTACGCCGGCGGGAACTCGGCGACGTCGTGGCTGCTGAACAGCACCGGAGTCGACTCGGTACCGGTGCCCGGCTCGCTGGCCGGGCTGTCGATGAACGGCAAACTGCTGCTCAAGGGCAGGGTGGAGAGCTACCCGTTCCGCATTCCGATGCCGATGTCGGCGCGGGTCGGCATGGTCAAGGCGGGTGCCAAGGTCGCCCTGTCGGTGGCCCGCTACGCCCGTATCGTCCAGCGACGGCGGGGCGAGGACGAGGCTCAGCGCCAGCAGCGGATCTACGACTTCATGAACGACCGTTCCTTCAAGGACTTCATCGGCGACCTGCCCGAGGACGCCGAAGCCCTGTTCAAGCCCACGGTGACCCGCTCCGCCGCCGACATCGACCAACTCTCGGCCGGCGCGGGCGTGGGGTACTTCAGCCTTGTGTGGAACATCGGTTCCGGCCTCTCCCAGAGCATCCTCGGCGGCCCGTCCACCCTCACCGAGAGCATCGCCGCAGCCCTGTCGGACCGGGTGCGGTTGAACGCGACCGTCGACGAGATCGTGCAGAAGAACGACTCAGTCGTCGTCCGTTACCGGCGTGACGGAGCGGAGAAGGAGGTCGAGGCACGCTGCGTCGTGCTGGCCACTCCCGCGACCGTCAGTCACCGGGTCGCCGTCGACCTCGACCCCGACGTCCGCGAGGCCCTGTCGAAGATCGTGTACGGCCCCTACGTGAGCGCGGCGTTCCTCACCAACGAGACCGGGCGTCAGGTCTGGGACGACGCCTACGCCATCGCGACGCCGAAGCGGTCGTTCAACGTCGCGCTGAACATGTCGAACGTCGTGCGCGGTTACGAGGCGGAGCGCCGGCCCGGCAGCAGCCTCATGACCTTCTCGCCGGGCAGTCTGGCGCGCGAACTGCTGGAGCACGACGACGACAAGATCCGTCGGATCTACCTCGACGACCTGGACCAGGTCCTGCCCGGCTTCGCCGACAAGGTCGTCGAAGCCGGGATCCAGCGCTGGCCCACCGGCGCGCCCTACTGCTTCCCCGGCCGCGGGAAGCTGCAGCAGACGCTGACCCGCCGCACAGGAAGGGTGCTCCTGGCCGGTGACTACCTCGGCACCCTCTACACCGAGACCGCGATCCAGACCGGCCTGTCGGCGGCGCAGGAGGCCCAGAGCCTGCTGGCCACGGACCGGCAGACCACGCGGCACGAGTTGACCCCGGTGGCCCCGTAAGTCCGCCTCCCCACCCACAGCTTCACCTGAGGAGACTCAAGAATGTCGTCACAGCTGAGCGGTGTCCTCACCGCACTCGCCTCACCGTTCGCGTCGGACGGGCGGATCGATGAGAAGACGCTGCGCCGCCTGGTCGACCGCAGCATCGACGGCGGAGTCGACGGCGTCGTCGCCTGTGGATCCACCGGCGAGTTCGCGGCGATGACCGGCGCCGAACGGCGCCAAGTGGTCGAGACCGTCATCGACCAGGCGGCCGGACGTGTGCCGGTCGTCGCCCAGACCGGTGCGGTGAGCACCAGGGAAGCGGTCGAACTGTCCCGCCACGCCCAGACCGCCGGTGCTTCGGTTCTGATGGTGGTCACCCCGTACTACGAGCCGCTCACTCTCGACGAGACGCTGCGCTATCTGCGCACCGTCGCCGACGCCGTGGACATCCCGATCATGCTCTACAACCTGCCTGCGGCCACCGGTGTCAATCTCTCGCCGGAGACCGTGGGACAGCTCGCGGGCGAGGTCGAGAACATCCAGTACATCAAGGACACCAGCGCCGACATGGCTCAGGCCGGGCAGCTGATCCACAACTACGGCGACGTCATCTCCACCTTCATCGGCTGGGACAGCCTTCTCCTGACCGCCATCTCCGAGGGCGCCGCCGGTGTCATGGCCGGGACCGCCAACGTGATGCCGGCCGAACTCGTCTCGATCCACCGTGCGTTGCGCGACGGCGACCTCGAACGCGCGCGAGCCGAATGGGCACGGATCTATCCGCTGATGGACGCCATCATGTCCGCTCCGTTCATCCCGGCGGTCAAGGCCGCCCTGGACGCGGCCGGATTCCCCGTCGGAGAGCCCCGTGAGCCGCTGCTCGGCCTCGACGCCGCCACAACCGCCAGGATCTCCTCCCTGATCCAGCAGCTTCCACAGCTGTCGGCGTCACGCTGACGAAGGGTCCGGCAGTCGTGAGATTCCTCGACGAGCATGACGTACGGTCCGTGTTCGGCATCGACACCGCGATCGCGTCACAGCGGAAAGCGTTCATCGCTCTTGCGCGGGGAGAGGCGTGGCAGCCCGAGAAGATCCTGGGCGGCCATGCCGACGATCCCGACACCGTCTTCTGCTACGCCTCTCGCCTCGACCGCACGAGCGGCCCTGTCTGCAAGTTCGGGAGCATCAATCCCGGCAATGCGGGAACTGACCGGCCGACCATCCATGCCGTGGTCGCCGTGCTCGACCCCCACACCGGCGTCCCCCTGGCCTTCATGGACGGCACGGCGCTCACCACGCTACGTACAGCTGCCGCGAGCGCGGTCGCGGTCGGGGCACTGGCCAGGAAGGACGCAGCCCGCCTCCTCGTACTGGGGTCCGGCGTACAGGGGCAGGCGCACGTCGCGGCACTGCAGCGGAACAGGGCCTACGCCTGGACCGGAATGTGGTCACCGCGCCCCTCCTCGCGCGACGCCTCCGTCGGCCGCCTGCGCGAGCAGGGATTCGACGTCGAACCGGTGGAGTCCCTGAGCGACGCGATCGCCGACGCGGACGTCGTCGTCTGTACGACCTTGGCCACCGAACCACTGTTCACCGCGCGTCAGCTCCGACCCGGTGCCACGGTCGTCGCGATCGGATCCTTCGAACGGCACCGCTGCGAGATCGGACCCGACGTCCTCCACGCCGGCCACCATGTCGTCGTCGACCACGAACCGACGGCGCGACGGAACTGCGGTCCGATCGTCGCCGCCCGGGCGCAGGCCGATACAGCGGAGCTGGAAGTCCTCGAACTCGGTCATGTTCTGACCGGCGACGTGACCGGTCGCGGCAGCGACGACGACATCGTGACGTACATCAGCGCCGGCCTCGGCGTCCAGGACGCGGCAGCGGCCTGGAGCACCTACCAGCAGGCCGAAGCACACGGCGTCGGCCGGAGTGTCGACTGGCCGGCCCCGTCGGCAAGGTCGCCGGACGTGGAAGGCCGACCGACCGGCGCCCCAGGAAACCATCCGCCCTCGCACTGAGACGTCGACGCCCGTCGTGGCCGGCCTCAGGCCACCTCAGCCCACCCCACCCGACATCGGCCCACCCCCGCCCGGCTGTTCCAGACGACCACACCCAAGGAGTCACCGATCATGACCACTGCCGCAGATCTGACGACGGCCACGGTTCGACGCGCAGCAGACGCACCGCCTCTGATCACCGAGGCCGACCTTCCCCCGGCCCGGCATTTCATCGACGGGACATTCCTCGACGGACCGACCGAGCGCGTCATCGACGTGGTCGACCCGAGTACAGAGAGCGTCATCGCCCGGATTCCCGAGGGCACCCCCGAGGACATCGACCGAGCGGTCGCCGCCGCGGTCGCGGCCAAGGACCAGTGGGCGCGGCGGGTCCCCAAGGACCGCTCGGAAGTGCTGCACGCCATCGCCGACCGACTGGCCGAGAACACCGACCTCCTGTGCAGGCTGGAGTCGGCGAACACCGGTAAGCCGCTCGCGGTGTCACGGGACGACGTCGACATGACCATCGACACCTTCCGCTTCATGGCCGGTGCACTGCGCGCGACCACCTCCATGGCCGCCGGTGACTACGCCGAGAACCACCTCTCGGTCATTCTGCGCGAACCGCTCGGGGTGATCGGCGTGATCACCCCGTGGAACTATCCCCTGCTCATGGCGGCCTGGAAGATCGCGCCCATTCTCGCCGCCGGCAACACTCTGGTCATCAAGCCGTCCGAGCAGACTCCGCTGACCACCCTGAAGTTCGCCGAACTCGTCGCCGGTCTCCTGCCGCCCGGAGTGGTGAACGTCGTCACCGGATACGGCGCGGTCGCCGGTGCCCGGCTTGCCGAGCACCCGGACGTGGACATGATCGCCTTGACCGGTTCGGTCTCCAGCGGTCGCGCCGTCGCCCGGGCCGCCGCCGACACCCTCAAGCGTGTGCACCTCGAACTGGGCGGCAAGGCCCCGGTCGTGATCTTCCCGGACGCCGATCTCGCGGCTGCCTCATCGTCACTGCGCACCGCCGGCTTCTGGAACTCGGGCCAGGAGTGCGGGGCCGCCTGCCGCGTACTCGTCCACGAATCGATCGCCGGGCGGTTCGTCGAGCAACTCGTCGGCGAGGTCCGGTCCCTGGTCGTCGGTGAGCCGACCTCCGGGGAGGACGTCGAGGTCGGCCCCATGGTCTCGAAGCCACACTTCGACCGTGTCACGGGATACTTGGAGCGTGCGAAGAACGAAGGCGTCCGCGTGGCGACAGGAGGCGGGGCCCTCGACGGGCCCGGCTACTTCGTGGCCCCGACCGTGCTGGTCGACGTCCCCGAAGGGGCCGAAGTCGCCCGCGAGGAGATCTTCGGCCCCGTGGTCACGGTCGAGACCTTCGCCGACGAGGAGGAAGCGGTACGGCGAGCCAACGACGTCCCTCTCGGTCTGTCGGCATCGGTGTGGACCGAGAACGCTCGCCGCAGCCACGACATCGCCGCGCGTCTGGACTTCGGAACCGTCTGGGTCAACTCACATCTCGTGCTGGCCGGCGAAGTCCCCTGGGGTGGATTCAAGGGATCCGGCTACGGCCGGGACCTGTCGATCTACGCGTTGGAGGACTACTCGCGCACCAAGCACGTCATGCACAACCACGAGCGCTGATCCCGTCCTTCCTGCCGAGCGCCGGTCCGAGGTTTTGGAGGTGTGGGGTGACCGTCAACGACCCCCTGATGAGTCCGTTCGTCCTCAAGAACCTGACTCTGCGCAACAGGATCGTCAGCACATCCCACGAGCCGGCCTACAGCGAGGACGGCCTGCCCAAGGATCGCTATCGCGCCTACCACGTCGAGAAGGCACGTGGAGGCGTCGGGTTGACCATGATCGGCGGCAGCGCTCTGGTCAGCCGTGACAGCGCACCCGCGTTCGGAAATCTGCAGCTCTGGAAGGACGAAGCGGAGCCTTGGCTGCGTCGGCTCGCCGACGAGGTCCATGAGCAGGGCGCAGCCGTGATGACTCAGCTCACGCACCTCGGTCACCGCACCAGCAATTACACCGACAACTGGATCCCGGCGATCTCGGCCAGCCATGTCCGCGAGCCCGCACACCGCGCGTTCGCCAAGGCGGCCGAGCAATGGGACCTCGACCGGGTGCTGCAGGACTTCGTCGACGTCGCGCAGCGCTGCCGGTCCGCGGGTCTCGACGGCATCGAACTCATGGCCTGGGGGCACTTCCTGGACTCGTTCTGGACGCCCTTCTGGAACCACCGTGACGACGAGTACGGCGGCTCCTACGAAAACCGGATGCGATACCCGCTGCAGGTCATCCGCGCCGTCCGCGAAGCGGTCGGTCCGGAGTTCGTCATCGGCGCGCGCATGACCTTCGACGAAGAGCGCGAGGGCGGTCTCGAAACGCACGAGGCACTGCGCGTCGCCGAAGACATCACCGAAGCCGGCATCGACTTCATCAGTCTGATCAAAGGGTCGATCGGCACCGACGCCGACCTGGCCCGCACCATTCCACCGATGTCCACCCCGGCCTCTCCTCACCTGGAGTTCGCCGGGCGGATCAAGCAGAAGCTCTCCGTCCCGGTCATGCACGCCGCCCGGATCAGCGATGTCGCCACCGCTCGCTATGCCATCGCGGAGGGCCTGCTCGATCTGGTCGGCATGACCAGGGCGTTGATGGCCGACCCCGAACTGCCCAACAAGGTCCGTGACGGTCGCACGGACCAGATCCGTCCGTGCGTCGGCGCCAACATGTGCATCGACGGCATCTACAGCTCCGGCGCGGCGTTCTGCATGCACAACCCGTCCACCGGCCGCGAACTCGAGGTGCCCCAGCGCATCGAACCGGCAAGCACGACGCGGCGCGTGGCGGTGGTCGGGGCGGGACCTGCCGGTCTGGAAGCGTCCCGGGTGCTCGCGGAGCGCGGTCACGACGTGCATCTCTTCGAGGCCGGCGACAAGGTGGGCGGACAGCTGCTGCTGGCCTCGATGGCTCCTCGCCGTCGCGATCTTCGCGGCATCATCGACTGGAGAACCAACGAGCTCGCCCGCCTGGGCGTTCCGATCTCGTTGCACACCTACATCGACGGCCCGACGCTCCTCTCGCAGTCATGGGACGTCGTGATCGTCGCGACCGGCGGCACTCCCGCGGCACCCCGCGTTCCCGGGGCCGGCCTGGTCCATGACACCTGGGACGTACTCGCTGGGGCGCGACGGCTGCGGGGGCATGTGATGGTCTACGACGACCACGGCGGCCACCAGGCACTCGATGCGGTGGAGGCCCTCGTCCGAGGAGGCGCCACCGTCGAGATCGTCACGCCTGAGCGAACGCTCTCCCCCGACGTCGGCTCGCTCACGGCATCCGGTTACTTCAACTCGCTGGCGGAGAGCGGTGTCGCGGTCACTGTCCTTCGACGACTACATCGGGTCACCAAGACCCCGCAGGGCTTGGAGGCGGAACTCGGCGTGGACGGCTTCGAGTTCCGTGAGCAACGCACCTTCGATGCTGTCGTGGCTGAGATGGGCACCGATCCGGTCCAGGAGCTCTACGACGAGCTGCTTGATTCCTCGACCAATGTGGGAGCCGTTGACTTGGCGGAACTACTCGCTCGCAAGCCCCAGTCGGTGGTGCGTAATGAAGACGGTTCGTTCCAGCTGTTCCGCATAGGAGACGCCGTGGCAAGCAGGAACGTCCACGCCGCGATGCTGGATGCAGCCCGCCTCTGCCGAACGATCTGAAACTCGCAGGTGGGCGACGGGTTGGCCAAGGAACTGCCCTCCCGTCACTCGCCCTGCGGCCTCGCGTCGAGCACACCTTCGCCCGCATGAAGACCTGGAAGATCAGAGCTCGGCGGCCCGGTCGGACAAGTCACCACCCCGTGGGTCTCAGGCCAGGCGGCACTTTGCGCGCGTTCGGCAAGTGCCTGGACATCGACGGCAACGGCAACGGCAGAAGTGGAACATCCCCACGTAGAGGGCAAGGACAACGTCGACGAGCCGTCAGGCAGGCCCTTCTGGGACCGGCCCGCTCGTGCCCCGCACCACCAGTTTCGGGTCCAGCACCGCCTCACGCGGCTGCAACTCCGCGTCCTCCAGTCTTTCCACGGCGAACCGCACCGCGTACTCCGCCATGAGGACCGCGTCCTGGCGGACGGTGGTCAGGCCGATCGGCATCAGGTGGGAGAGGTGACTGTCGTCGTAGCCGACGACCGACAGGTCGCGCGGAACCTCGACGCCGGCCCGGGTCAGGGACATCAGCAGGCCCATCGCGCACCGGTCGTTGCCCGCGAGGACCGCCGTCGGCAGGGGTAGCCCGCTGTCTCTCTCCGCCAGGAGCAGGCGGCCGGTCTCGATGCCCGACTGCTCGGTGTGCTCGCCAGGAATCACCCGCAGCTCGGACTCCAGACCGTGGCGGCGCATCGCGGCCCGGTAGGCGCGCCTCCGCTCGGCCGAGCCGGGGCCCTTGCCGCCGTCGATGTGCACGATCCGGCGGTGCCCCAGTTCGACGAGATGGTCCATGGCCTGCCGTATGCCCTTGCCCTCCGCAGTGTGCACGCTGTCGACGCGGGCGTGGGGCACCCGGCGGCCGACGGAGACGGCGACCGTGCGCTGTCCGAGGGCGTCGAGGTCCGCGGCCGCCGCGTCCCCTCCGAGCAGGATCACCGCTTCGCAGCGGTGGCTGAGCAGCGCCTCGACGGTCTTGGCCTCACCGCGCCCCTGGGCGGTGGCGGAGAGCAGGACCTCGTAGCCGAGGCGTTCGGCCTCGGGGTAGATACCCTCGACGAGGTCGGCGTGGAAGGTCTGGTGGACGGTGAACATCACGCCGAGGGTGCGGCTGCGGCCGCGGGCGAGCAGCCGGGCCGCGTTGTCGGGGCGGTAGCCGATCTCGTCGGCGACGCGCAGGACCCGCTCGCGGGTCTCCTGGCTCGCCCCCGGCTGGTCACGGAAAATGATCGAGACGAGTGCCCTGGACACGCCTGCCTTGGCGGCGACGTCCACCATCGTGGGCCGCTGCCTGCCCGATGTATTCACCTGTGAACCACCCTTCGACGCGCCCAACCTTAGACGGGCAGTCCCGAAATCCCCCAGCAACAAGCTATTGACATGACATTTGGACAGGGGTCATCGTACTCGCACTAGAGCGCGCTAGTAGCGCGCGGCAGTCAATCCTCCCGTGACAACTCCCCGGAGTCTCCGGAGCGAAGGGATACATGCGTGATGCCGTTCGAAGTGCTGACCATGGGCCGTGTGGGAGTGGATGTGTATCCGCTCCAGACTGGCGTGGGGCTGGCGGAGGTCACCTCGTTCGGCAAGTACCTGGGCGGCAGCCCGACCAACGTCGCCGTGGCCGCCGCCCGGTACGGGCGCTCGGCGGCGGTGATCACGAAGACGGGCCGGGACCCGTTCGGTGACTTCGTCCGCACGGCCCTCGACGGCTACGGCGTCGACAGCCGTTTCGTCGGTACGTCGGACATCGCGCCGACCCCGGTGACCTTCTGCGAGATCTTCCCGCCGGACGACTTCCCGCTGTACTTCTACCGGCTGCCGAAGGCCCCTGACCTGGACATCCGTCCCGACGAGCTGGATCTGGGCGCGGTGCGCGACGCCGGGATCTTCTGGATCACCGGGACGGGGCTGAGCGAGGAGCCGAGCCGCTCGGCCACCCTCGCCGCCCTCGCCCACCGGGCCAAGGCGGGGACGACGGTCTTCGACCTGGACTGGCGGCCGATGTTCTGGACCGACCCGTCCGAGGCGCGTGCGTACTACGCCGAGGCCCTGCGCCACACCACCGTGGCCGTGGGCAACCTCGACGAGTGCGAGGTCGCCACCGGTGAGCGCGAGCCGTACGCCGCCGCGAAGGCGCTGCTCGCCGCCGGTGTCGAGCTGGCGGTGGTGAAGCAGGGGCCCAAGGGCGTGCTGGCCGTCGCTCGCGACGGCTCGTCCGCCGAGATCCCGCCGGTTCCGGTGGACGTGGTCAACGGTCTCGGCGCCGGTGACGCCTTCGGCGGGGCGCTCTGCCACGGTCTGCTGTCCGGCTGGGACACGCGCCGCACGGTCGCTTTCGCCAACGCCGCCGGCGCCATCGTCGCGGGCCGCCTGGCCTGCTCCGACGCCATGCCGACGGAGGCCGAGGTCGACACGAAGCTCCGCGAGGCATCCCTCGCCTTCACCGATCGAAAGGCATGACGACGTGCTGTCTGACAACGTGAGCCGGATCGTGGGTGCCCGGGTCAGTGACCCCGGCGCCATCGCGGCGGCGGCCGCGCGACGTGTGAAGGCCACCTCGCTGTTCGGCGAGCACGGCAAGGCGATGATCATCGCCGCCGACCATCCCGCGCGTGGTGCCAACGGCGTCGGCGGCGACCCCACCGCCATGGCCGACCGCTTCGAACTCCTCGACCGCCTCTGCCTCGCCCTGGAGCGGCCGGGGGTGACGGGTGTGCTCGGTACCGCCGACATCCTGGAGGACCTGCTGCTGCTCGGTGTCCTCGAAGGCAAGAGCGTCTTCGGCTCCATGAACCGCGCCGGACTCGCCGGCTCGATCTTCGAGATCGACGACCGCTTCACCGGCTACGACGCCGAGACACTCGCCGCGATGGGCTTCGACGGCGGCAAGATGCTCACCCGCATCGCCCTCGACGACCCTGCCACCCCCTCCGCCCTGGAGAACACCGTCCGCGCGGTCGACGCGCTCAACGACCGCCGGCTCATCGCGATGGTCGAGCCGTTCCTCTCCTCCTGGCAGGACGGGAAGATCCGCAACGACCTCTCCCCCGACGCCGTCATCAAGTCGATCACCATCGCCTCGGGGCTGGGCCGCCGCACCGCCTATATGTGGTTGAAGCTGCCGGTCGTCGACGACATGGAACGCGTCCTCGCCTCCTCCACGCTCCCGGCGCTGCTGCTGGGCGGCGAGGTCACCGACCCCGACGCGGCCTTCGCCTCCTGGGGCAAAGCCCTCAAACAACCCACCGCACAGGGCCTGGTCGTAGGCCGCTCCCTGCTCTACCCCTCCAACGGCGACGTCGCCGGCGCAGTCGACCGGGCGGTGAGCCTGCTGTGAGCGACACGAACAAGTACCACCTGCCCAAAGGGACTTCGGCCGACGGCCCGTACGACCTCGTCGTCACCCCGGAGTCGGCAGGCTGGGGCTACTCCGGCCTCAGGATCCTGACCCTGGCTCCGGGTGAGGCACACACCCTGTCCACCAGGGAATCCGAGTACTTGGTGCTGCCACTGACCGGTGGCTGCACCGTCACCGTCGACGGGCAGAGCTTCGAACTCGACGGCCGGACAGGCGTGTTCGCCTCGGCCACCGACTTCGCGTACCTGCCGCGCGAATCGGAGGCCGTCATCTGCAGCGCGCACGGGGGACGATTCGCGCTGCCCTCCGCCCGTACCGAGCGGAGCTCACTCTCCGCTCGGTACGGGCACAAGGAGGACGTGCCCGTCGAGCTGCGCGGCGCAGGCGCCTGTTCCCGTCAGGTCAACAACTACTGCCTGCCCGGCACGTTCGACGCCGAGCAGCTGCTGGTGTGTGAGGTGCTCACCCCGGGTGGCAACTGGTCCTCCTACCCGCCCCACAAGCACGACGAGGCACGTACGGACGACGCGGGCAACCCGGTCGAGAGCGAGCTGGAAGAGATCTACTACTTCCAGGTCGCGGGTGAGGGCGGCTTCGGCTATCAGCGGGTGTACGGCACGCAGGAGCGGCCGATCGATGTGCTCGCCGAGGTCCGTTCCGGCGACACGGTGCTGATCCCGCACGGCTGGCACGGACCGTCGATCGCCGCACCCGGCTACGACCTCTACTACCTCAACGTCATGGCAGGCCCCGGCCAGGACCGTGCCTGGCTGATCTGCGACGACCCCGCCCACGGGTGGGTGCGCGGGACCTGGGAGTCCCAGGACGTCGACGACCGGCTTCCCTTCGAAGGGCTCAACGAACAATGAAGACCGTCCGACTCACTACCGCCCAGGCGCTCGTGCGTTTCCTGGCCAGCCAGTACAGCGAGCGGGACGGCCAGGAGCAGCGGCTGATTCCCGGGGTGTGGGGGATTTTCGGGCACGGCAACGTGGCCGGGATCGGGCAGGCGCTGCTGCAGGCCGCGGTCACCCAAGAGGCCGATCTGCCCTACTACCTGGCCCGTAACGAGCAGGGCATGGTGCACGCGTCGGTGGCGTTCGCGAAGATGCGCGACCGGCTGGCGGCCTTCGCCTGCACGGCCTCCACCGGCCCCGGCTCCACCAACATGATCACGGGTGCGGCGCTGGCCACGACGAACCGCATCCCCGTCCTGCTGCTGCCCAGCGACATGTTCGCCACCCGCGCCGCCGACCCCGTCCTGCAGCAGCTGGAGGACACCCGCGGCGGGGACGTCACCGTCAACGACGCCTTCCGCGCGGTATCGAAGTACTTCGACCGCATCTCCCGGCCCGAGCAGCTGATCCCGGCCGCGCTGGCCGCGATGCGGGTGCTGACCGATCCGGTGGAGACCGGCGCCGTCACCCTCGCCCTGCCGCAGGACGTGCAGGCCGAAGCCTACGACTGGCCCCTCTCCTTCTTCCGGCGCCGGGTGTGGCATGTGGGACGGCCGGTGCCGGAACCGGCCGCCGTCGAGCGGGCCGCACGCCTGCTGCGCGGGGCACGCAAACCACTGATCGTGGCGGGCGGAGGTGCCGTCTACTCCGGTGCCGAGACCCAGCTGCGGGCCTTCGCCGAGGCCACCGGCATCCCCGTCGCCGACACCCACGCCGGCAAAGGCGCAGTCCCCTGGGATCACCCCTGCGCCGTCGGCGGCATCGGCTCCACCGGCTCCCACGCGGCGAACGAGCTGGCCAAGGATGCCGATGTCGTTCTCGGTATCGGCACGCGGTACTCCGACTTCACCACCGCCAGCCACACCGTCTTCTCCAACCCCGACGTCACGTTCGTCAACCTCAACGTCGCCCGCCTCGACGCGGTCAAGCACTCGGCGGAGCCGCTGGTGACCGACGCACGGCTCGGCATCGAGACGCTGGCCGGGGCGCTGGTGGACTGGGAAGTCTCAGCGGAGTACCGCGCGAGGACCCGTCAACTCATCGCCCGCACCCGGGAGATCGAGGAGGAGTGCTTCGCGCCCGAGCGCAACACCGGCCGTCTGCCCGCCCAGACGCAGATTCTCGGCTCCCTCAACGACGTCCTCGGCGACCGCGATGTGGTCATCAATGCGGCCGGTTCCATGCCCGGCGACCTGCAGCAGCTGTGGCGGGCGCGGGACCCGAAGGCCTACCACGTCGAATACGCCTACTCCTGCATGGGCTACGAGGTCGCCGCCGGCCTCGGCACGAAGATGGCCGACCCCTCCCGCGAGGTCGTCGTCCTCGTCGGCGACGGTTCCTATCTGATGATGGCCCAGGAGATCGTCACCATGGTCTCCGAAGGCCTGAAGGTCATCATCGTCCTCGTCCAGAACCACGGCTTCGCCTCCATCGGGTCACTGTCGGAGGCACTCGGCTCACAGCGGTTCGGCACCAAATACCGCTTCCGCGACGACAGTTCCGGCCTCCTCGACGGCGACGTCCTGCCGGTCGACCTCGCCGCGAACGCCTCCTCCCTCGGCGCCGATGTCCTGCACGCCACCACCGTCGACACCTTCCGTACGGCGATGGAGAAGGCGAAGGCGGCCTCCCGCACCACGGTCGTGCATGTGGAGACCGACCTGTACGGGCCGAACCCGCCCGGCCACGGCTGGTGGGACGTCCCCGTCAGCGAAACCTCCGCACTCGACACCACCCGCACCGCCTACGAGACCTACGCCGCCCACAAGCAGGCCCAGCGGCACTACCTGTAAGTCCCGTCCCCGCAAAGGAAACCCGCACCGTGAAGACCATCCAGCACTGGATCAACGGCTCCCCCGCCGCCGGCACGGGCCCGCAGACCGCACCCGTGTTCAACCCCGCCACCGGCCAGGAGCAGGCGCAGGTCGCCCTGGGCTCGGCCGCCGACGTGGACGCGGCCGTCACCGCCGCCGCCCGCGCCTTCGAAACCTGGTCCGAGTCCTCCCTCACCCAGCGCACCCAGGTCATGTTCGCCTTCCGCCAGCTCCTCGTCGAACACGAGGAAGAACTCGGCCGGATCATCTCCGCCGAACACGGCAAGACCGTCGACGACGCCCGCGGCGAAATCACCCGCGGCCGCGAAGTCGTCGAATTCGCCTGCGGACTCGGCGACGTCCTCAAGGGCAATTTCTCCGACCAGGTCTCCCGCGGCATCGACGTCCACAACTTCCGCCAGCCCCTCGGCGTCGTCGCCGGCATCACCCCGTTCAACTTCCCCGCCATGGTGCCGCTGTGGATGCACCCCATCGCCATCGCCACCGGCAACACCTTCATCCTCAAACCCAGCGAACGCGACCCGTCGGCTGCGAATTTCGTCGCTGAGCTGTACAAGAAGGCCGGGCTGCCCGACGGCGTCTTCAACGTCATCCACGGCGGCAAGCCGGCCGTCGACGCCATCCTCACCCACCCCGGCATCGAAGCCGTCTCCTTCGTCGGCTCCACTCCGATCGCCAAGTACGTGCACGAGACGGCCACCGCGCACGGTAAGCGCGTCCAAGCCCTCGGCGGCGCCAAGAACCACGCCGTCGTCCTGCCCGACGCCGACCTCGAATTCGCCGCCAACCACATCACCGCCGGCGCCTACGGCTCCGCCGGCGAACGCTGCATGGCCGTCTCCGTCGCCGTCGCCGTCGGCGACGCCGCCGACGCGCTCGTCGAAGTCCTGGAACGCAAAGCCCACGAAATCACCGTCGGCCCCGGCAACACCCCCGGCACCGACATGGGCCCCCTGGTCACCAAAACCGCCCAGGAACGCATCGAAAACGCCGTCACCACCGCCGGCACCCAAGGCGCCACCATCGTCGTCGACGGCCGCGGACTGAAAGTCGACGGCCACGAAGAGGGCTTCTTCACCGGCCCCTCCCTCCTCGACCACGTCACCACCGACATGGACGCCTACAAGGAAGAACTCTTCGGACCCGTCCTCGCCATCATCCGCACCGACACCCTCGACCAGGCCATCGACCTCATCAACGCCAACCCCTACGGCAACGGCACCGCCCTGTTCACCGCCTCCGGCGAAGCCGCCCGGCGCTTCCAGCGCAAGATCAAAGTCGGCATGATCGGCATCAACGTCCCCGTGCCCGTGCCGATGTCGTACTACTCCTTCGGCGGCTGGAAGGACTCCCTCATCGGCGACTCCCCCATCCACGGCCCCGAAGGCATCCGCTTCTACACCCGCCCCAAAGTCGTCACCACCCGCTGGCCCCAGCCCAAGCAACAAGTCAACGCCGGCTTCAACTTCCCCACCTCCAACTGACCCTGCGTCGCCGCAGAACCCTCATCCGGCGCAACTTCCCCGATCCCCTTCTCGAAGGACGTACACCATGGCAACGACGCCATCCCCCCTCCGCACCGTCGTGGGCAACCTGTGTCTGGGCTCCGCCCCCGACTCATGGGGCGTCTGGTTCCCCGAGGACGAGCACCAGGTCCCGTACACCCGCTTCCTCGACGAACTGGCGGCGGCCGGCTACAAGTGGCTCGAACTCGGCCCGTACGGCTACCTCCCCACCGACCCACAGCGCCTCAAGGAAGAGCTGGAGTCTCGTGGGCTCCAGGTCTCCGGCGGCACCGCGTTCGGTGCGCTGCACCGTCCGGACGCGTGGGACGAGATGCTCGACCACGTCCGTCAGGTGGCCGCGCTGACCGCCGCCGCGGGCGCCCACCACCTGGTCTTCATCCCGCCCATGTACCGGGACGAGAAGACCGGCGCGTTCACCGAGTCGCCCGAGCTGACCGCGGAGCAGTGGGCGGGCTTCGGCCGCGCCGCCGACCGGCTCGGCAAGCTGCTCCTCGACGAGTACGACGTACGTCTCGTCGTCCACCCGCACGCCGACAGTCACATCCAGACCCAGCCGGAGATCGAGCGGCTGCTGAACGAGTCCGACAGCCGTTACACCAACCTCTGCCTGGACACGGGACACGTGGCCTACGGCGGCGGCGACAACCTCGACCTGATCCGCCGCTTCGGCGAGCGCGTCGGCTACGTCCACATCAAGCAGATGGACCCCGAGATCCTCGCGCAGGTCGCCGCGGAGGACCTCTCTTTCGGCGAGGCCGTCAAGCGCGGAGTGTGCGTGTCGCCTCCGGCGGGTGTGCCCAAGCCGACCGACTTGGTGGCCGAACTGGCCGAGCTGGACGCCGAGTTGTTCGTGATCGTCGAGCAGGACCTGTACCCGTGCGCTCCCGAGGTACCGCTGCCCATCGCGGTCAGCACCCGTGAGCACCTGGCCGGTTGCGGCCTCACCGGAACCCGACGCCCCAACGCCGACAAGTAGGAGGTGGCCATGGACGTCAGCAAGGACACGACCCAGGCCCCCGCCCCCGCCCCCGCCGTCCCGGACGACGCCCCGCCCACGGTCACCCGGCGGCTGCGGATCATCACCGTCATCGCCACCTTCGGCGGTCTCCTCTTCGGCTACGACACCGGCGTCATCAACGGCGCGCTGCCTTACATGACCGACGACCTGGGCCTGACTCCGGTCACCGAGGGCATGGTCACCAGCTCGCTGCTGCTGGGCGCCGCGCTGGGCGCGATCACCGGCGGCCGGCTGTCGGACGCGCGCGGACGGCGGCGCACGATCCTCACGCTGGCCGTGCTGTTCTTCATCGGAGCCCTCGGCTGCACCCTCGCCCCGACCACCGCGGTCATGGTCGTGGCCCGGTTCGTGCTCGGCCTCGCGGTCGGCGGCGCGTCGGTGACCGTGCCGGTGTACCTCGCGGAGGTCTCGCCCGCCGAGCGGCGTGGCGCGCTGGTCACCCGCAACGAGCTCATGATCGTCAGCGGTCAGCTGCTGGCCTTCACCTCCAACGCGATCATCGCGCGGGTGGGCGGCGAGTCCGGCGGGGTCTGGCGCTGGATGCTGGTGATCGCCACCGTCCCGGCCGTCGTGCTCTGGTTCGGCATGCTGGTCATGCCGGAGAGTCCGCGCTGGCTGGCCTCCAGGAGCCGTTTCACCGAGGCTCTCGACGTGCTCAGGCAGGTGCGGTCCCAGCAGCGGGCCGAGGCCGAGCTCGCCGAGGTGACCGCGCTCGCCGTCAAGGACGAGCAGGAGAAGCTCGGCGGCTGGCAGGACATCAAGGCCGTGCCGTGGGTGCGCAAGCTGATGTTCGTCGGCTTCGGCATCGCGATCGTGCAGCAGATCACCGGCGTCAACACGATCATGTACTACGGCACCCAGATCCTCACCGACGCCGGCTTCGCGGCCGACAGCGCGCTCACGGCGAACATCGCCAACGGCGTGATCTCGGTGCTGGCCACCTTCGTCGGTATCTGGCTGCTGGGCCGCGTACCCCGTCGCCCGATGCTGATGACGGGTCAGATCGGTACCACCGCGGCTCTCTTGCTGATCGGCGTCTTCTCCCTGGTGCTGCCCGCCGGGGACGGCCGGGCGTACGCCGTGCTGGCGATGACCGTCACGTTCCTCGCCTTCCAGCAGGGTGCGATCTCGCCCGTGACCTGGCTGATGCTGTCGGAGATCTTCCCGATGCGGATGCGTGGCTTCGGGATGGGGATGGCGGCCGTGGTGCTGTGGCTGACCAACTTCGTGATCGGGCTCGTCTTCCCGTCCCTCGTCTCCGGGATCGGGATCTCCAACACGTTCTTCCTCTTCGTGGTGGCGGGCCTGTTCTCGCTCACCTTCGTCAAGCTCTACGTCCCCGAGACCAAGGGCCGCACCCTCGAAAGCCTCGAAGCGGAGCTGAAGGCCCGCTTCTCCTGACCTCTCCGGACGGGCGGGAGCAGCCTGAACACTCCCGCCCTCCCCCGCCTTTGAAGGAATCGACCATGACTGTACGTGTAGGTGTCATCGGCGCCGGAATGATCGGCCAGGACCACATCCGTCGGCTGACCGACGTCGTTACGGGAGCGCGGGTCACCGCGGTGACGGACCTCGACGCCGCCCGAACCGCCGAGGTCGCCGCCGGTGTCGGCGCCACCGCGTACCCCACGGGCGCCGACCTGATCGCCTCCCCCGACGTGGACGCCGTCCTCGTCACCTCCTGGGGCCCCACCCACGCCGAGCACGTCCTCGGCGCCATCGCCGCGGGCAAGCCGGTCTTCTGCGAGAAGCCCCTCGCCACCACCGCCGAGGACTGCCTGCGCATCGTCGAGGCCGAACGCGCCCACGGCCGCCGTCTGGTCCAGGTCGGCTTCATGCGCCGCTTCGACGCCGGCTACCGCCAGATGAAGCAGGTCCTCGCCTCCGGTTCCATCGGCACCCCGCTCATCGTGCACTGCGCCCACCGCAACCCCACGGTGGGCGACGCGTACCACTCCGCGATGGCCGCCCAGGACACCGCCGTGCACGAGATCGACGTACTGCGCTGGCTCCTCGACGACGAGATCGTCTCCGCCCAGGTGATCACCCCGCGTGCCACGAGCAAGCGGTTCGCGCACCTGAAGGACCCGCAGATCATGTACTTCGAGACCGCGAACGGGGTCCGCATCGACCTGGAAGTCTTCGTCAACTGCCAGTACGGATACGACATCCAGTGCGAGACGGTCGGCGAGGACGGCCTGGTCCGGCTGCCCGACCCGGCGGCCGCCTACGTCCGCACCGCCGGGCAGCACAGCTCGGCCGTCCTCCAGGACTGGAAGGCCCGGTTCGCGGACGCCTTCGACACCGAGTTCCGCGAGTGGATCGCCTCGGTCGCGGCCGGCGCCGAGCCCACCGGCCCGTCCGCCTGGGACGGCTACGCCGCCACCGTCATCAGCGACGCCGCCGTCCGCTCCCTGGAGTCCGACGGCACCGTCGTCACCGCCGACATGAAGCCTCGCCCCACGTTCTACGGAGGCACCGCATGAAAATCGCCCTTGACCCCTACATGTTCCGTGGCCTGCCCATCGACGACATGGTGCGCACGGTCGCCGAACTCGGCTACGAGCACATCGAGTTGTCCCCGCGCGCCGACTTCATGCCGTTCTTCCTGCACCCGCGGGCGGACGACGAGCGCATCGCGCAGCTCAAGAACTCCCTGCGCTCGCACGGTGTGCGGCTGTCCTCGGTGCTGCCGCTGTACAAGTGGTCCTCACCGGACGAGACGGAGCGGCAGGCCGCCGTCCGCTACTGGAAGCGGATGATCGAGATCACCGCAGACCTCGAATGCCCTCTGATGAACTCGGAGTTCAACGGCCGCCCCGAACGCGCCCCGGAGAGCGAGGCCGCCTTCTGGCGCTCCATGGAGGAGCTGCTGCCTCTCTTCGAGCGGGAGGGCATCGCCCTGAACCTGGAGGCCCACCCGGACGACTTCTGCGAGGAGAACACCCCCGCGGTCGACCTCGTCCGCTCCATCAACAAGCCCTGGGTCAACTACCTCTATTGCGCCCCGCACACCTTCCACCTCTCGGGTGCCTCGGAGGTCGGAGCGGACATCGCGGCGATGATGCGCTACGCCGGCGACAAGCTGAAGCACGTGCACATCGCCGACTCCTTCAACCACAAGGGATCCTCCGGCCTGCGCTACATCCTCAACCCGCCCGGCACCCCCGCCCGTATCCATCAGCACCTGGACATCGGCCAGGGCGAGGTCGACTGGGACGTCTTCTTCGGCACCCTGCGGGAAATCAACTTCGACGGAGTCGCCACCGCCTGCGTCTTCGCCTGGGAGGAACGCGCCCGCGAATCCTCCGCATTCATGCTCGACCGCATCACCAAGGAACTCGCAGCCTGAGACGCCCCGACGCACGCAGCGAACCTGCGTGAACAATTCCATCAACCTCCGACTCACCAGTTCTGGACCATCGCACTAGAGCGCTCCATAAACTTCGCCATCCATAGCGCAAAAAGCCCTGCCGAGTGCCGATCACCACCCGGCAGGGCCCTTTGGCCTGCATAAACACGCCTATCAGGCTACTGCAAGCCACGCTGAGATATGCCCGAGTGAGGCCACCTCGGAACATCAAAATCCCCGTTACCTATTCGTTGGAATTCGCTTCGCGAAACCGTATTGACACCTTCAGCCAAACAGGCGCTAATTTTCGCCAAAGAGGTCCCCGACCGGTCCGCTACGAGACCAGGACCTCAATCCCGTTCCGCGCCGTTCGAAGACCCCTCAGTCAGTCCCGCACTCTCTGCGGGCCCGCGGCGCCCTCACACATTCCTCAAAGGAGAGGTAGGAACATGCCGCACTCCGCTGATTCGCCCCGAAGAGCCCGCCGGGTCTCCGGCTGGCGCGCGCTCGCCGTCGTCCCCGCACTGGCTCTGCTCGCGGTGGGCTGCTCCCAGGGCTCGGACGACACCGCATCGGCTTCGGGCAAGGGAACGTCGCTGAAGTCGGGCCTCGGCAGCAAGGCCAAGGACCGCAAGGTCACCTTCCTGCTCCCCCAGGACCCCGGAGACCCGTTCTGGACCACCATCGCGCAAGGCGCCAAGGACGCCGCGCAGTTGCTCAACCTCAAGCTGAACATGCAGACCAGCTCGGGCGATCAGTCCAAGTACAACGACCTGATCGGCAGCGCGGTCGCCGACAAGCCCGCGGCATTGGCCGTGGTACTCGACGACCCCAACAAGTACACCGAGAACGTCTGTGCGGCCCAGAAGGCCGGCATCCCCGTGATGAGCTACAACATCACCCAGGAGGGCAAGGTCGGCTCCTGCACGCTCGGCTTCGTCGGACAGGACTTCGAAGAGGTCGGCTATCTGCTCGGCAAGCGCCTCCTCGCCGAACACCCCGACATCGGCAAGGGTGACACCGTCCTCACTCCCGTCGAGTTCCCCGACCAGGTCTACGCCGTCCAGCGCCACGCCGGCGTCAAGCGTGCGCTCGACGAGGTGGGCGCCAAGACGGACATCCTCGGCACCGGCATCGAGGACTCCGCCGCCCTGGACAAGATCACGCAGTACCTGCTCGGTCACAAGAAGACCGCCGCCATCGTCCCGCTGGGCGGTACCCCGCACCGCAACGTCGTCAAGGCCATGGACGACTCCGGTGTGAAGGTGCCCGTCGTCGGCTTCGACCTGGCGCCGCAGATCGTCTCCGGCATCGAGTCCGGTGCCATCGACGCGGCGGCCGACCAGCAGGGCTACATCCAGGGCTTCCAGACGGTCATGGAACTCGGTCTGAAGCTCGACTTCGGTCTCAGCCCGGCCAGCATCAACTCCGGTGGCAGCGGCCTGGTTGACAAGTCCAACGTCGGCATCGCCAAGGAGCTCGCCGGCAAGGTCCGCTGACCCACGCCGTCAGCACCTCCGGCACCACCTCATCCGCCGACGATTCGGCTCGGGGCGGCCAGGCATTTCGGCCGGCCGCCCCGCCATCTCAACCAGGAAGGCAGTACGACCATGAGCGAGCGGAGCGGTCAGGCGACCGCGGGGAGCATCCCGGCGGCAGGGGGCGCCGCCGTGGAGGAGAACGCCACAACAGGGGGCGCGCCCGCCCGGAAGCGGACTCTCGCGGACTCCGCCCCCACCACCACCGGCGACCGGCTGGCCGAGCGCCTGCGCCAGATCCGTGGGCGCGGCGCACTGGAGATCGGCCTGGTCTTCGTCCTGGTGCAGCTCGGCTGCACCATCTACTACCTCGTCGACCCCGTGGGCTTCCCCTACCTGGAGAAGTCGAACTTCAACGTCCTCAGCCAGAGCATCCCCGTGCTGGCGATCCTCGCCATCGGCGCCGGCGTCCTGATCATCGCCGGTGAGTTCGACCTGTCGCTCGGCGCCAACTTCACCTTCTGCGCACTGGTTTTCACGAGGTGGTACGCCGACGGGGCGAGCGCCTGGACCGCCACCGGCATGGCTGTGGTCACCGGCGTGGCGATCGCCCTGCTGAACGGCATCCTCGTCACCAAGGCCAGGATCCCCTCCTTCATCGTGACGCTCGGCATGATGCTCTTCTGGGAGGGAGCGGCTCTCTTCTACAACGGAACCACGGCCGCCCTGATGGTCCCCAGCGACACCATGAAGCAGGTCTTCACCGCCGACCTCGGCTTCTTCCGCGGTCAGGTGCTGTGGCTGCTCGGCCTTGGTGCGCTGTTCTGGCTCCTTGTGCACCGGCACCGGCTCGGCAACCACATCTTCTCGGTCGGCGGCAACCCCGCGGCCGCGCGCGCGATCTCCATCAACCCCGACCGTGTCAAGATCATCGCGTTCGGCATCCTCGGTCTGTGCGTGGCGCTCGCCGCAGTCCTGACCGCTGTCCGCACCGGTTCGATCCAGCCTGGCACCGGCCGCGGTATGGAGCTGAAGGCGATCGCGGCCGCCGTCGTCGGCGGGGTCGCGCTGTCCGGCGGCCGCGGCAGCGTCCTCGGCATGGTCCTCGGCGCGGCCCTCATCCTCACCGTGCAGGACATCCTGCTTCTCGGTGGTGCGCCCGGCTTCTACCTGGACCTCTTCGTGGGTCTGATCATCGTCGCCGCGGCCTTCTTCAACCGCATGATCGAGGGGAAGGCGAAGTGAGCGCCGCCGAGCCCACCGCCGGAAACGGAGCAACCATGTCCCCCACCGCCACCGCGGAGCGCACCGGCGAGGTGCTGCTGGAACTGTCCGGCATCACCAAGCGGTACGGAGCCAACACCGTCCTCGACGACGTCAGTTTCACCATCCACCAGGGCGAGGTCGTCGGCCTGCTCGGCGACAACGGCGCCGGCAAGTCGACCCTGGTCAAGACGATGTCCGGAGTCGTCACCGTCGAAGAGGGCGACTATCTGTGGCGCGGCGAGAGGCTGACCACGCTCAACCGCCAGGAGACCGAGAAGCGCGGCGTGGAGACGATCTTCCAGGACTCCGCCCTGGTGCCGTCCATGACCATCACCCGCAACATCTTCATGGGCCGTGAACTCACCAATGTCCTCGGGCTGCTGAGGCTGAGGAAGATGGACGAGATCGCCGCGCAGATCCTCGACAGCGTGGTCACCATCGAGGGCATCAAGAGCCCCCGCCAGCTGGTGGGTTCGCTCTCCGGCGGACAGCAGCAGGCTGTGGCGATCGCCCGCGCGGTGCACTTCAAGCGCAGTCTGCTGATCCTGGACGAGCCGACGAGCGCGCTGGCCGTCCGCGCGACCGAGGCCCTGCTCAACTACCTGCTTCAGTTGAAGCAGGAGGGCGTCAGCTCGGTGCTGGTCACGCACAACCTGCACCACGCCTACCAGATCTGCGACCGGCACATCGTGATGAACCACGGGCGCAAGATCCTCGACGTACGTCGTGAGGACACCAGCGTCGAGGAACTCACCGCCGCCGTCGTGGAAGGGCCCGAGGGCCTGCGCCGCCACCGGGAGGGCAAGCCCCTCGCCTGAGCAACTGCCGTCCCCGACAGGACCGTTCACAACAATGGCGAGGCCGGACCTGCCCGACATGATGGGCAGGCCCGGCCTCGTTTCTCCTGTCGGGGGGCGGGCTCACCTGACTCCGGCCGATGGATGCCAGCCCAGCCTGCGGGACACGGCCAGGCCGGAGGCGATGACCGCCGGCCGTACCGTCCGTAGATCGACCGATCCGGCGCCCACGACGACGGACAGGGCCGCGACGACCTCGCCGTCGGCGTTGAGGATCCGGGTGGCCACCGAGTCGACTCCAGATGTCGTCTCCTCACGAACGACGGCCAGGCCGCTCTCGCGGCACTCGGCCAGCTGTGTCCGCAGCCGCGCCGGCTCGGTGACGGTGCGCTCGGTGTACGCCGACAGGCCCTGTGCGATGACCTGCTCCACCAACTCGGGACGAGCGTGGGCGAGCAGCACCTTGCCCACGCCGGAGCAGTGCAGTGGCAGCCTCCCGCCGAGCCCCGACACGACATCCACCGCGTTGCCCGCCGACAGCCGCTCGACGAGCACGGCCTCGGTGCCCTCCAGCACCGCCAGCTGTACGTGCTGACGCAGGGCGGTGTGCAGGTCGTCCATGAACGGGAGCGCGGCCGTGCGCAGCGGAACGCTCAGCGGTGCCAGCGTGCCCAGTTGCCACAGCCGGATACCGACCGTGAACCCGCCGTCCGGTGCCCGGTCCAGCGCACCGGCCTCGACGAGTTCCAGCGCCAGTCGCCGCACTGTGGCATGGGGCAGGCCGGTCTCCCGGGTCAGGTCGGCGAGAGTGAGCCGGGACCTGCCGGGGCGGAACGCGAAGAGAACCTCGAACAGCCGTGAACTCACGCTGCGACCGGGCTGACCGGAACGGGGCATCAGTGCTCCGCTCCCGGGGGCGGCTGCCGAAAGAGGGCGTCCATTGAATGAACATAGCCGTTCTCGGCGGTGAAGTACCTCGGTGAGGATCGAGGTACTGCCGGCACGTACTGCCGGACGTTCGCCCTCCAGACAGAGGAGTGGGTGAACAGATGACCTGAGGGGCCCTCAGCAGTCGACGAGTGAGCGGTCCGTCGCCCTGCCCGGCCTGCCGGAACTCAGCCCCGGGCCGGGGTCAGCACCACGAAGTCCGCGTTCGACGGGTCGAGACAGACGGCCAGCCGACCGACACCCTCGACATCCTCCGGCCCCATCTGCACACTGCCACCGTTCTCGGTGACCTTGGCGACCGCGGCGTCGCAGTCGACAACGGCGAAAACCGGATGCCAGTACGGCCGCCCACCCGCCAGGGCGAGGTCCTCCTTGCGCATCTCCATGACGCCACCCTGCATACGCTCCTCGGGAAGATCGGCGGGGGTGACGAGGTGGTACGTACCCCCGCCGCCCGGCAGTTCCATGTCGCTGAACCGCCAACCGAAGACGCCGCCGTAGAACTCCTTCGCGGCCGCGGCGTCGCTTGTGAACAGCTCGGTCCAGGACAGCGAGCCAGGCTCGTCCACCAGCTCCACACCCTTGTTCGTGCCCGGCTGCCAGACGGCGAACTGACCCCCCGACGGATCGCTGTACTGCGCCATCCGGCCCCACTCGTCGAGGTCCATGGGTGCCACCCGCACCGTGCCGCCCAATCGCTCGACGGTCCGGGTCGTGGCGTCCGCGTCCGTGACGCCGTAGTAGATCATCCAGGCCGAGCGCGCACCCTTCTCGGTGAGCTTGCCCAGCCCGGCGACGATCTTGCCGTCCTTTCGGAACATCCCCCCTTCCATCTCCTCACCGCCGCCCTCACCCATGGACTCGTACTCCCATCCCAGTACGGCGCTGTAAAAGGAAGCGGCGGCCCGGACATCGGGAGCGCCGAGGTCGAGCCAGCAGGGACACCCCGGTGCGAAGTCACTGGTGATCATGGCAATTCCCTTCACGGATCGTGTCTCCTCAGCGTGACACCGGCCGCTGACGCACGCCCGTCGACCACACCTGTTCGAGCAGCCGTGAGCTCGCGCAAGAGTGGTACGACAAAACATCGGCGGGGAAAGGAGTCTTCCCACTCGCCACAGGCGGTCCGGCTACTGAAATCGTGACTGCTGTTACCGCTACGGACATGTCCGACATGAAATGCGGGGTATTTAAACCTCCGATCCAGGAGGCATCCCGCCCGAACCGATTGACTCCCACTGACGATTGCGTGACGAGCATGTGTGGGTCCTGTAGTCGTCAGTCCCGCGATGGCGACGTATAAGCCCGAAGGTGCCGATTCTGTCCGCTGCGGCTCTTGAAGGAGGCTTGCGGCAATAACTGTCTTGCAGTAACTACGTGAATCATGAACTTGTTCAACCGCGGCACGTCCTTCCGCCGCACGGCACCCCCCGCTGCTCCACCGCTCCCCCTCGACCCGCCGGCTCGCCCCGCTGCCGGCCTGCCGGATCCCGCCCTCGCGGCGCTGACCGGAGAGTGGGCGATCGACCCGGCGCACAGCCGGATAGGCTTCTCGGTCCGGCATGCCATGGTGACAACAGTGCGCGGGGCTTTCGCCGAGTACCAAAGTCGGCTCTACTTCGACGGCCGCGACCCCGTTCGCTCGCAGGCCGAGATCGTGCTGTCCACGGCCAGCGTCGACACCGGCGTGGAACAACGCGACGCCCACCTGGTCGGCCGTGACTTCCTGGACGCCCGCACCTATCCCCGTATGCGTTTCACCAGCACCGACGTGCAACTCGCGGGCCCCGACGTTTACCGTATGACCGGCGATCTCACCATCAAAGACACCACCCGTCCCGTAGCCCTGGAACTCACCTACATAGGACACGTCACCGACCCATTCGGGGATGAGCGGGTCGGATTCGACGGCACCACCACCATCAATCGTTCCGAATGGGGCCTGACCTACAACGCCAGGCTGGCCGAAGGCGGTGCCATGGTGAGTGACAAGGTGCGCCTCCAATTCGACATCGCTGCCATCCGCACCGCCCCCGTGAACTGACGGACGGTTCTCTTTGCCGCTCATGCGAAGGCTCGCATTCCAGGCCTCGGGCCGACGTGGCCAGGTGGAGGGCGAGGAGTTCCCGGCGGCCTAGGACGGATCGTGGGCGCGCTCGCGGTGCGGGTCGGGCAGGCGATGTGTCATGAAGGGGCTGCCGGTGGTGAACCGACTGGCACCCGGTTCGTCGCCCTCGCAGGACAGCTGCGGCGTGAGCCCCTCGGACGCGAACAGCCGGTCCAGGAGGGCCCGCTGCCAGTGGCCCGACTCGAGGTTAGTGCCGGTCAGCGGCTGCGAGGCCACACAGAAGTCGACCTCGCCGGCGCGCAGTCGGCGGGCCATCTCCTGGGCGGTCGACGTGGCGCAGGAACATCGCGCCGTACTGGTTGAGCCGGATGCGGCGGCCCTGCCGGTCGAAGAGCGGGGAGCCGAGCTCGGCCTCCAGGCGCGCGATGGTGCGGCTGAGCGAGGGCTGGGCGACGCGCAGCTCCTCCGCGGCGCGGCTGATGTGCTCGTACCGGGCGACGGCCTGGAAGTAGCGCAACTGCAGCCGGGCGGCCGGCGCCTGCTCCTGGCCCGCGCGCTAGTCGACGACCCGCCCGTCCTCGTCCTGGACGAACCCACCGAGGGACTCGACCCGGACACCGCCGCCGTGCTCGCCGACATCCTCGACGCCACCCGCGGCCGCACCACGCTCCTGGTCACCCACGAGCGGTCGGGCCTCGCCGCCGCCGACCGGATCGTGACGCTCGACCGCGGCCGGATCCGTCCCCGCGCATGACGGCCGTATCCGCTGAGCCTTTTCAACCTCAGGCTGACGTGGCCAAAGCCCGAGGGTCAGGCCGGCGTTTTTTCTTCTGGGCAGCAGCTGATGCGCAGGAGGGTGTGGAAGGCGTGGGCGGCGGCGACGAGCGTGACATGGTGGTGCCATCCGTTCCACGTTCGGCCCTCGAAGTCGGTCAGGCCCAAGGCCTGTTTCATCTCGCGGTAGTCGTGTTCGATGCGCCGGTGGAGCTTGGCGAGTCGCACGAGCGTGGTCAGTGGTGTGCTCTCGGGAAGGTTGGAGAGCCAGAACTCGAACGGTCCGGGTGCGTCGGAGGGCCATTCGGCAAGCAGCCACTGTGCGGGCATCTCCACGACTTTGCCGATCTCGGGTCCGGCGGGACGGATTCGCAGAGGGACGAAGCGCGAGTACATGTGCCTGAACCCGATGCGGCCGGTTCCGAGACGGGATCCCTCGCGCCACTGCACCGGGCGGGCCGTCTTGCGACCCGAGTCGATGACCAGCCGTTTCACTGTCTGCGGCCGGTCGGAACAGGCTGCCGCGGGATTGCGGCCGCAGCCACCGCACAAGGGCGTCTGCGTTCGCGCGGCGGCCGGGTGCGCAGCGGCCGAGTGCGCCGCGGCCAACTGCGCAGTGGCCGTCTTGGGCAGGCCCACCAGGTAGTGGAGCCCGCGTTCTTCCAGGCCGAACCGGAAAGCGGCGGCGTGCCCGTAGCCGGCGTCCGCGACGACCAGGGGAACGTCGATGCCCCAGGAACGGATCTCGTCCACCATGTCCAGGGCCAGCTGCCATTTCTCCACATGGCCGACGCCGGCGGGGATGCCGCACCGTTCACGGCGGGCGACCTTGGCGGGATCGGCCTGGGGCGATGCGGGATCCCAGGATCTGGGCAGGAACAGCCGCCAGTTGACCACCGATGACGAGCCGATGGAGGCCAGGTGGAGCGATACGCCCACCTGGCAGTTGGTGACCTTGCCCGTGGTGCCGGTGTACTGCCGGGACACGCATGCCGACGCGTCGCCGTGCTTGAGGAACCCCATGTCACCGACGATCACGGCAGTCGGCTCGACGACCGGCTGCATCTTCCGGGCCAGCCGGGCCCGGACGTGGGCAGAATCCCAAGGGCTGGAGGTGATGAAGTGAGCCAGGGCCTGGCGGTTGCCGTCCTCACCGAGCCGGGCCGCCATCGGCTCCACCGATTTCCGTTGCCCCTCCAGCAGCAATCCGCGCAGATATACCCCGCCCCAATGGCGCTGATCCGCCCGCGGGAACGGCTCCAGCACATCCGCGGCAAAATTGTCCAGTTGGCACCGGACCTCATCTAATTCCCCAGGTGTCACCCCCGGTCAACGACCCGGCCTTTCAACCGGACACGCCGGCAACTGCATCTGACCAAGTCCACTACTCATTGGTGCACGCCGGAGTGCCCCCTGACCTGCGGGTAGCGCATTCGCATACCGATTAACACATCGAAACGACATGCGATCACACGCTCTTCTCGTGCTCCCATGCCCCGCTCCTGCCGGCGCTTCGGGGGACCCACGTCGGTAAGACTGCTGGAAGTGCTCTTGGCTGCATCATCCGACCGAAGTTCCCCGACCTTTCCCGTCAGGATCGGTACTCCCATGCCTTCCCGTCTCGTGTTGCTCAAAGGTGGTCCCAGCGTTGCTCCACAGGTAGTGCAGGCGCCGTCCGGTGAAACGGGCGCTCCGGTGAAGATCGCGTACTACGGCGGCTACGAGCATTACGAATTCACCGGCGAGTTCGCCGACATCGGTGAAGGCCCGATGCCGGTGTACCGCTGGACGCGCCATCAGCCTGGAGCGGAATAGCCGGGGGCGGCTGCGCCGCCGACGGAGACCAGCGGGCTGCACAGGAACCGATGACACGACCCGCTTTCCCGTGTGCCACGAACGCACCATCACACGCCTTTGGAGGTCAGGATGAGTAATGCCGTGAGCGCGCGGGACGTCATGGTCACCGGCATGGGGTTCTGTCTGCCAGGGACCAGCCGACCAGTGTTCTCCGCGGACGACGTCTGGGACGTCGCGTCGCGTGGAGCGTCGTGCCTTGTGCATGGGGACGTCTATTACGGTGCGGTCGACTTGTCACCGGCCATGTTCGACGCGCGACTGCCGGACATCCCGCCGGCGTTCTCCCGGCACTACACCAACGCCCACAGGTACGGGCTGGTCTCGCTGGTGGAGGCCTGCTCGGACGCCGGGCTGGACTTCCGGGCAGGTGACCTGACCGGGGCAGCCGTTCTGGCCGGGCGGGGCGGCGTGGACACCAATGTGGGGCCCTACCTGGCGGTGCTCGAGGCCGATCCGCTGACGACCAGTTCGCAGGAAGCGATGGAGTTGTTCGTCCGGGGCCAGCAGGGACTCACACCGTCCGATGTCTCCCTGGTGCAATCCGCTGTCTTACGGTCGACCGGCCCGTGCTTCACCGTGTCCTGCGGATGTGCCTCGTCCGCGGTGCAGGTCGGCACCGCTCGGCAGATGATCGCCGAGGGTGTGGTCGACCTGGTCGTCGTGTCGGGCGTGGATCTCTTCGGAGTGGACGTCATCTTGAACGTCCAGCGGCTGCTGCGCTCCGCCCAGGGCGCGTACGAGGCGGTCCGGGTGGAGGGCATGCCGGAGCTCCTGCCCTCCTTCGATCGGCTGATGCGCCCGTACGACCGCCGGGCGGACTGTGTGAACCACGGCGAAGGCGCCGCGACCCTCATCCTGGAGTCCCGCGAGCACGCCGACCGGCGAGGCGCGCGCGCCTACGGTCAGGTGCTCGCGCACGCCATGACCCGCGACGGCCTGTTGAATCCGCTGGCCAGTGACGACAGCGGAGCCGCCTTGGTGGACGCCGTCCGGCAGTGTCTGGGAGACCGGTGGGACCTGTCGCAGGTGCCCTACATCCACGGCGGCAGCGACGGTGACGTGGTGGTCACCGCTTTCGAGGCGAACGCGGCCAAGCAGCTCTACGGCCCCGACAGCGACTTGCTGATGACCTCGCAGGAGGCCTGCTTCGGCCACAACGGCGCGCCGGCCGGCTGCGTCGGAGTGGCGTTGAGCCTGCTGATGATGGAGCGCGGTCAGGTGTGTCCCACGGCGAACTGCGAAGAGCCCGCCGACGGGCTGCCGTTCGATCCCGTTCCCGGCACGAACGTCAGGGCCCTCGACTTCGACTACGCGCTGACCTGCAACTACCAGATCGGCGGGGTGAAGAACGTGATTCTCGTCGGCAGCCCGAACGCCGTCTGACGCCAGAAGAGGGAGAAGCCCGTGGCACAGAACGAGCAGGATTCAGCAGCCGGTGGTGAGGGACGCATCGCCGTCATCGGTATGGGTTGCCGACTGCCCGGGGACGTCGACTCCCCATCCGGCCTGTGGCGGCTGCTGGCCGCCGGCCGCGACGCGGTCGGAGATCCGCCGCCCACTCGTACGGACATCGGGCGGACGCGGGATGCCGCGCTGCCCCGGCAGGGCGGCTGGCTGAGGGATGTCAGCGGTTTCGATGCGGCGTTCTTCGGTGTCTCCGGACGGGAGGCGGGCCTGCTCGACCCCCAGCACCGGCTCTTGCTGGAGGTGTCCTGGGAGGCCCTGGAGCATGCGGGGTTGCCACCGGACCGCCTCGTGGGAACGCCGACCGCGGTGTTCACCGGGCTGAGCTACACCGACTACATGGACCGCCTGGCAGGACACCCCAAGGAGCTGGAGGGGGCGGTCCTGACGAACGGTCACTGCGTCGCGCCAGGACGCATCTCCTATCTGCTGGGGCTGCAGGGCCCGTCGGTCGCCTTGGACACCGCGTGCTCGTCCTCGCTCGTCGCCGTGCACCTGGCGGGCCAGGCCCTGCGGAACGGCGAGTGCGATGTCGCGCTCGCCGGGGGCGTCACGTTGATGCTCGCCTCCAGAACGACACGGTCGTTCGTCCGGATGGGCATGCTCTCCCCCACGGGGCGCTGCCGCGCATTCGACGCGGCGGCCGACGGGTTCGTCCGCAGTGAGGGCTGCGCCGTCGTCGTCCTGAAGCGTCTGCGTGACGCCGTACGGGACGGTGACCGGGTGCTGGCCGTGCTCCGGGGCTCGGCCGTGAACCAGGACGGCCGGTCGGACGGCCTGGCCGCGCCATCGGCGGCGGCCCAGGAGGCACTGTTCCGTCAGGCCCTTGCCCGTGCCGGGGTGGAGCCGGGCGATGTGGGCATGATCGAGGCACACGGCACGGGCACGCCGGTCGGCGACCCGGTGGAGTTCACGAGTCTGGCCCGCGTGTACGGGAAGGGCCCGGGCCGCTGTGCGCTGGGGTCGGTGAAGACCAATCTGGGGCACCTGGAACCTGCCGCGGGAGTCACCGCTCTGCTGAAGGCGGTCATGTCCGTCCAGCAAGGTGTCGTCCCACCGAGCCTGCACTTCACCCGCTGGAACCCGGCCATCGCGGCTGAAGGCACACGCTTCTTCGTGCCCGACCGGCCGGCGGACTGGCCCACGCGGATGACGGCCCGGCTGGCCACCGTCTCCTCGTTCGGGTTCTCCGGCACGAACGCGCACGTGGTGCTGGAGCAGGCGCCTGCCGCGGCCGTGCGCCCTCTGCCCAGCCGGCGCACGGGCCGGGCGGGGTCAGGGTCGGGGGGCGCGCAGGCACATGCCCTGCTGGTGCCGGCGGGCTCGGCCGACGCGCTGCCCACGGCGGCGCGACGGCTGGCCGACTGGCTGGAGGGCGAGGGTGCGGGCGTGCCGCTCGGCGACATCGCCCATACTCTCGCGCTGCGCCGCCCTGCGGGATGCGGGCGCCTCGGCGTGGTGGCGTCCTCGCGCCCGTCGCTCGTCCGCGCCCTGCGGTCGTTCGCTGCCGGGCAGGCCGTCCCGAATGTGGTGTCGGGGGCTGTGGCGGCCGGTGTGTGCAGGCGGCCGGTGTGGGTGTTCTCCGGACAGGGCTCCCAGTGGCCGGGGATGGCCCGCAGCTTCCTCGCGCACGAACCGGCCTTCGCCGCCGCCCTGTCCGAGGTCGAGCCGCTGATCGCCGCCGAGGCCGGCTTTTCCGTACGGGACATCGTGCGGGAGGGCGAGGAGGTGACCGGGTGCGGACGAGTGCAGCCGGTGCTGTTCGCCATACAGACCGCCTTGGCCGCGACCTGGCGGGCCTACGGGGTGGAGCCCGCCGGGGTCGTGGGCCACTCGATGGGCGAGGTCGCCGCCGCGGTCGTCGCGGGGGCCCTGTCCCTGCGGGACGGCGTCCGGGTGATCTGCCGGCGCTCCGCCCTGCTGGCCCGTATCTCGGGAACCGGAGCCATGGCCACCGTCGCTCTGGGCCGTGCCGAGGTCGAGGCGGAGCTGGCATCCGCCGGCGCCTCGGCATCGGTCTCCGTCGCGGTCCTGGCCGCGCCCGGTTCCACCGTCGTCGCCGGCGACACGGCAACCATCGAGCACCTGGTCGAACGCTGGGACGCCCAGGACATCCCCGCCCGTCTGATCGCGGTCGACGTCGCGTCGCACTCCCCGCAGGTGGAGCCGCTGCTGGACGAACTGGCGGCCGCTCTGGCCGACCTCACGCCCGGCCCGCCCGTCGTGCCGTTCTACTCCACTGTGCTGGACGATCCGCGCACGGTCCCGGACTTCGACGCCGAGTACTGGTGCCACAACCTGCGTCGCCCCGTGCGGTTCACGGAAGCGGTCCGCGCGGCCGCCGCCGACCGGCACACGGTGTACGTGGAAGTGTCCCCCCACCCGATCGTCACCCGGGCCCTCACCGGCAGTCTGAGGGGAGTGGCCGACGTTCCCGTAGTCCTGCCGACACTGCGGCGCGAGGAAAACGAACAGGCAGCCTTCCGCACCCAACTCGCCGCCCTGCACTGTGCCGGCGTACCCGTCGACTGGGCCGCCCTGTATGACGGAGGCACCCTCGCGGAGGTGCCCACCATCGCCTTCGACCGCAAACAGCACTGGGTGGAACCGAGCGACCGGCCCGACGACGGCAGGCCGTCGGCGTCTCCCGGCCTGTCGGTGGACTCCGGGGCGGACGGCGTGAGGAGTTCCCTGCCCGGACTGCCCGGACTGCCCGGAGCCCACACGAAGGTACCGGGCCGTCCCGTCCGGCATACCTGGCGGGGAGAAGCCGGAACGCGCGCCCACCCATGGCTGGCCGACCACCAGGTGAACAACGCGGTGGTTCTTCCCGGAGCCGCCTACTGCGCCCTCGCCCTGACCGCCGCCTGCCAGACCTTCCACGCGCCACCGCGCGATGTCGAGGTCAGTGACATCACCTTCCATGAACTGCTTGCCCTCGCCGACCGATCAGAGATCACCATGGCGGCGGACCTGAACTCCCCGGCCCGCGCCACCTGTCAGGTCTTCGCTCGCGCAGACAGCGATCAGGACAGTGAGGACGGTCAGGACGCCGACGGTGAGGGGCAGTGGGTGCTGCATGCCAGTGCCACCCTGAGTTCGGGCGGACCACCGAGGAAGAAACCCGCCCCCGTCTCCCTGCACGCCCTGGATGCGGAACATCCCCTCGCACTGCCCGCCGCCACCCTGTACCAGCGCCTGCGCTCACGCGGCCTCTACCACGGAGACGCGTTCGCGGGACTCAGCGAAGTACGCCTGTCACCCACCGGCGACAGTGTCTGGGCGCGCGTCGGTCTCCCGGCCGCGGCCGGTCCGACGCCGGACTCCCTGCGCGTCCATCCGGTGCTGCTGGACCTTTGCGCGCAGTTGGCGGTGGCTCTGCCGACCTGCGACGACGCGGCGAGCGGCCTGGTCCTTCCCGTCCGAGCGCGGTCCCTGCGGATCCACGGTGATCCCGCCGAAGTTGTCCACGGCCACGCGGAGATCACACAGAAGCATCCCGATGGCGTCACCGCCGACATCCGGCTCCTGACCGGTGACGGACACACCGTGATCGCCCTGAACGGCCTGCGCCTGCTGCACCGCGAAGCGCATGAGGACGCGGCCGTCGACCGGTGGTTCTACACCATCGACTGGCAGAGCGCGCCCACCGGCGAAGCATCGCCCGCACGGCCGTCGGACCCCGCGCCGACCGGTACGTGGCTGGTAGTCGGCGAACAGGGCGCCCGAGCCGAAGTACTTGCGGAGGCGCTCCGCGCGTCAGGGGCCGACGCCCAGGTCCTCGCTCTCCCGGAGGACGAACACCGCGTCCCTGCCTTCCGGGCCCACCTTGCCGAGCGGGTGCCGGCCGATCCGCCGGGCGCCGTGGTGTTCCTGTGCTCGCCGGCCGACGTGCCGAAGGTGGCCGGCGCCGAGACGCCCGCTGCCGATCCCGCGGTGGACGCCCTGGAGCGCACCCGACGGCTCCTTGGCGTCGCCCAAGCCGTCGCGGACTGCGAGCGCCCTCCGAGGCTCTACGTCCTCACCCAGCAAGCCCGCGCCGTACGGCCGGGCGAGACGGACGACCCCGCCCAGAGTCCGGTCCGCGGCCTGGCCCGCGTCATGGCCCACGAGCATCCGGAGCTGCGCCCCACGCTCATCGACCTGGGACGCTCCGACGACGACCTGCGGCAGACGGCCGCTCTCCTGCTGGCCGGGGTGCCCGGAGACGAGATGGCCGTGCGCGGTGCGGACCACCACGTGGCCCAACTCGTCCCCGCCCCACTGACGGACGCCGAACGCCTGACGGCGACCGCCCGCACGGTGCGCTACGGAACGGACCGCTTCCGGCTCCGCGCGGGCCGGACCGGAGACCTCGGTTCCCTGGGTCTTGTGGTGGGCGAAGAGCGCCCACCGGGACGCGGAGAGGTGGAGTTGCGGGTACGCGCAGCGGGAGTGAACTTCCGTGACGTCCTGACCGTCATGGGCCTCCTCCCGGCCCCGGACCGGCCTACGGACCGGCGTACGGATCGGCGGCCGGACAGCGGTGACCGTATCGGTTTCGAGTGCGCGGGGACGGTGACCGCTGTCGGCCCGGGCGTCGAGCATGTCCGCGCCGGGGACACCGTCCTGGCCGTGGATCTCGCCGGGGGCGCCTTCGGCTCGTTCGCGACGGTACGCGCCGACGCCGTGGTCCCAGTGCCACCCGGCGCCGACGCCGTTGCCCTGGCGGGCATCCCGACGGCATATCTCACCGCCTGGTACTCCCTGCGCCACATGGCGCGCCTGGCCGCAGGCGAACGCGTACTCATCCACTCCGCCACCGGGGGTACGGGCCTCGCCGCCATCGCCGTTGCCCGGCATCTGGGGGCCGAGGTACTGGCCACAGCCGGGAACGACGAGAAACGCGGGTACCTGCGCGGTATGGGCGTCCGACATGTCATGGACTCCCGCTCACTGGACTTCACCGAACAGGCCCGGGAGGCGACCGGAGGCGAGGGCGTCGACGTGGTGCTCAACTCGCTCTCGGGGCCGTCGATCCGCGCCGGCCTGGAGGCACTGCGCCCCTTCGGCCGGTTCGTCGAGCTGGGTGTCCGTGACATCCTCGCCGACACCTCCCTGGGGCTGGCGCCGTTCCGGCACAACGTCACCTTCAGCACGGTCGATCTCATCGAACTCCAGCAAAGCCGCCCGAAGGTGTTCCAGGACCTCTTGGGCGAGGTCATGGACCTGTTCGCCGCGGGGCGGCTGAAGCCGCTGCCGCACCAGGAGTTCCCTCTGGCCCAGGCTACGGAGGCGTTCCGTCTCATGGCGGGCGCCGGCCACATCGGCAAGCTCGTCCTGACCGTGCCCGAACACGGTGAGACGACCGCCGTGCGCGCCGAGCCGCCTTCGCCGGTCCGCGCCGACGGCGCCTACATCATCACCGGCGGACTGCGCGGCGTGGGGCTGGCCACGGCGGCCCGCCTGGCCGAACTGGGCGCCGGGCACATCGTCCTCAACGGGCGTACGCCGCCCGGCGAGGCCACCGAAGCCCATCTGACCCGGCTCCGCGCCGCAGGTGCCCGGATCACCGTCGAACTTGGCGACGTCTCCCGGCCCGGGACAGCCGAACGGCTCGTGTCCGCCGCCACGGCGGGCGGGCTGCCGTTGCGGGGAGTGGTGCACTCGGCCATGGTCCTGGACGACGCCGTCCTCACCAACATCACCGACGAACAGCTCGAACGCGTCTGGCGGCCCAAAGTCACCGCCGCATGGCGGATCCACGAGGCCCTGACCGAACACTCGGCCGACTGGTTCGTGCTCTACTCCTCCATGGCTTCACTGCTGGGCAACCCGGGCCAGGGCGTGTACGCCGCCGCCAACGCCTGGCTGGATGCCTTCGCAGCGTGGCGGACCGACCAGGGGCTGCCCACCTCGGCCGTCAACTGGGGGCCATGGGGACAGACCGGCGTCGCAACGGACTTCGGGGGGCGCGGTTACGAAACCATTCCCACCGAGGACGGCCTGCGCGCCCTCGACGCACTGCTCACCCACCGGCGGGTGACGACCGGTGTCCTGCCCGGCCCACCGGAAACATGGATCCTGCCCAACGTCCGCAGCGCCCCCTTCTTCGCGCGCCTCGTGGACGGCCACGAGTCTCGGAGCAGCGCACCGCCGGGCGACGCGTCGTCAAGCAGCGAGCCCGCCACCGGAGCCGACGTCCGAGCCCGCCTGGCAAGCCTTGGCTCCCCTCTCGCCCGCCGTACGGCCCTGGAGGCCTATCTCGCCGAACAGATGGCCACCGTCCTCCAGTCCGGCAGCACACGACTGGACCCGCAGACGCCGCTCCGCAGCCTCGGCTTCGACTCACTGCTGTCCATGGAACTGCGCACCCGGCTGCAGGCGGCACTCGGCATCAAACTCGCGAACAACTTCGTCTGGCAGCACCCCACCATCGCGGCACTCGCCACCGGCCTGGCCGACAAGATGGGACTGGACCTGTAAAGAGCCCTCATGCGGCAACTCATCACAGCCGTGTCGACCACATCAGTACAGACGTGGCTCCACCCGGCAACCGATGAGGATGTGCATCAGTGACTCGATTCAGATTCCTGGCCGCGCTCACCGCAGTGCTCACGATGGTGGTCGCCTTCCTGGTGGCTCCGCCCGCGACCGCCGCCGTCGCCTTCACCTCGGCAGGGGTGAACCAGAACGGCGGCAACTGCCTGGACCTCCCGGGCAGTTCGTCGACCAACGGGACGCAGCTGCGCGCCTTCACGTGCAGCAGCACCGGTGCGAACCAGAGCTTCGGCTTCACCTCGGTCTCGGGTACGAGCGACACGTACACGATCACTACACAGTCCGGCCAGTGCGTCGACGTCTACGGCGCGTCCACGGCGGACAACGCCACGATCATCCAGTGGACCTGCCACAACGGAACGAACCAGCAGTGGCGGCTCGTCCCCGTGTCGGTCGCCGGAACCGACAAGACCTTCAACCTGGTCTCCGTCAGCTCCGGCAAGTGCGTCACGCCGAGCGGCGGCTCGTCGGCCTCGAACACCGGCCTGGTGCAGCTGCCGTGCGGTACCGCGAACGGCAGGGTGTGGCGCCTGCCCGGCTTCTCCGGCGGCGGCACCAGCCCGCGCACGTTCACCAATCCGCTCTCCCAGCACGGGCCCGACCCCTGGCTCACGTACTACGACGGTTACTACTACCTCGCCACCACGACCTGGAACTCGACGATCACCATGCGCAAGGCCAGCACATTGGCGGGGCTCGCCACGGCCAACGACCAGGTGATCTTCAACCTCACCCGCCCCAACGGGGCCGGCACGATGTGGGCCCCGGAGTTCCACCTGCTCGACGGCCCCAACGGGAAGCGGTGGTACTTCTACTACACGGCCGGACGGGAGCCGTACGACCTGGGCACCCAGCGGATCCACGTACTCGAGAGCGCCGGCCTGGACCCGATGGGGCCCTACAGCTTCAAGGCCGACCTGCTCGACCCCACCCAGGACAACACCTGGGAGCTGGACCCGAGCATCCTCCAGCTGAACGGCAAGCTCTACCTTCTCGGCACCTACTACAACGGCTCGCAGCCCATGTTCATCCGGCCGCTGTCGAATCCGTGGACCGCCGGCGGCACCCGCCGTGTGCTGTCCACCCCCACCTACAGCTGGGAGACGGTGGGCGGCGCGGTCAACGAGGGCGCCGAGGTCCTCCAGCGGGGCGGCAAGACGTTCATCATCTACTCCGCCAGCCACTGCTCCACACCCGACTACAAGCTGGGGATGCTCACCTACAACGGCGGCGACCCGCTCAGCTCCTCCTCCTGGGTCAAGTCACCGAACCCGGTCTTCCAGAGGTCCAACGCCAACGGTGTGTACGGCCCCGGCCACAACGGCTTCTTCAAGTCGCCCGACGGGACCGAGGACTGGATGGTCTACCACGCCAACGACTCCGCCGGCGGTGGCTGTGACATGAACCGGAGCACCAGAGCGCAGAAGTTCACCTGGAACGCCGACGGCACACCGAACTTCGGCACCCCGGTGGCCCTCGGTGTCCCGCAGGCCGCACCGTCAGGGGAATAGCCGGACGCCACGACCGCAAGAGCGCTGTTGCGGTTCGGTGACACAGGGGACGCAGCTGTGACAGGGACGGGCACAACGGGTGCGGGCGATGGCGGGTCGTATGAAGCGTTGACCGACCAACGCCAAACGACCTATGACCACCATGGGGGAATCATGAACGTCCGCACTCGACGTACCCGACGTACCCGACGCGCCGCGGCGGCTGTGGCTGCTGTGGCGGCCGGAGTCGCCGTCGCGGTGGCCGCTGTTCCGGCGGCCGCCGCGTCGGCGCCCGACACCCCCCGGTTCCTGGAACCGGCCGAGCTGCCGCCGCACCCCATGTCCCCCTGGTACGCCGGCCCCGTCACCGCCGGGCAGCCGGACCCGCTGCCGGGCTGCGGGGGCGCCCCGCTGCCGTCGATCGCCAGCCACCGCGCATACCGGACCGAGTACGAAACCAGCGCCCTGCAGGTGACGGTTGTGGAGCGCGACGAGCAGCGGGCCAAGGAGTTCGCGGCCCTGCTGCGCAAGGATCTCGCCGGCTGCGCGCAGAAGCTGATGGAACGCAACCCCGACGTCACCGCGACCCAGAGGTACTACGGCAAGCTGAACGTGGAGGAGGGCGCGTACGTCTACGGCATCCACACCACCACCACGTGGGGAGCCACCGACATCGGCCTGTACTCGGTCGGCCGGGACGGCACGACCGTGACCCTCGTCGAGTGGGCACAGATGGGCAACTTCCAGAACGCCCAGGTCGACGACTTCAAGAACACCACCGTCACGGCCGTCAACAAGCTCAACTGAACAGTGCCGGCGCTGCGGCAAGGCCGCATGCCGCAGCGCCGGCGCCTGCTCCGCGAAGAGGACGCGGCTGCTACCCCAGATCCACCTGGAACACCTTGTCCGCGCCGTCCGGCTCGCCTCCGTTGTTGTCGGCGTTGGTGGTGGACAGCCACAGGGCGTTCTTGCCGGGGACCTTCTCCACCGTCCGCAGTCGGCCGTACTGACTGGTGTAGTACGCCACAGGGGTACCCGCGCTGGTGCCGCTGACCGGGATCCGCCACAGCCGCTCGCCGCGCAGTGCCGCCAGGTAGAGGGCGCCGTCCGCGTACGCGACCGCGCTCGGGGAGGCCTCACTGACGGTCCACTGCCGTTTGGGGTTGGTCATGCCGGAGGTGGAACAGGTGCCCTCGCAGACCGGCCAGCCGTAGTTCTTTCCGGACTCGATCAGATTGAGCTCGTCGTACTTGCTGTTGCCGAACTCGGCTTCCCACAGCCTGCCTTGCGCATCCCAGGTGAGACCCTGGGGGTTGCGGTGGCCGAGGGAGAAGACGAGCGTGCCGAACGGGTTGCCGGGTGCGGGCTTGCCGTCCGCCGTCATCCGCAGGATCTTGCCGTTGAGGGAGTTCTTGTCCTGTGCGCGATCGCCGTTCTGGCCATCGCCCGTGGTGGCGTAGAGGTAGCCGTCGGGGCCGAACTTGATGCGTCCGCCGTTGTGGTACTTGTTCTTGGCTATACCGGTGACGAGAACCTTGTAGCCGCTGAGCGAGGAGCCGTCGTACGTCATGCGGACGATGCGGTTGTCGCTTGCCGCCGAGTGCATGAGATAGACGTAGTGGTCGCTGTTCCAGTTCGGCGAGACCGCGACGCCGAGGAGGCCGCCCTCGCCATTGGTGGTCACGACATTGGGTACCGTACCGACCTGGGTTCTGGTGCCGGACTGGGTGAGCTTGAAGAGCTTGAACGAGTCCCGTTCGGTGAGGAGTGCCGACCCGTCGGGCAGCCAGCTGAGGCCCCAGGGAACGGTCCAGCCGGACGAGACCGTCCGGATGCCCGTGGGGACGGAGTCGATGCCGCTGTCGGTTCCTCCGACGCTCCGGGCCGTGGCGTTTCCGGTCCCGGCAGCCGCGCCGAGCAGACCGGCGGCCAGCGCGACCGCGGTTGCCGCCGCCGTCAGGGCAGGGGGCACGCGTCTTGCGGTGATGCGGGGGTGGCTTGCCATGGAACTGCTCCTCGAGTGGGGGATCAGGAGTCCTGGACGGTATGTGACGAGACGTCAACTCACCGAGAAGGTAGGAGGTGTGCGACGGAGGGTCAAGGACAGATAGAGCCAAAGGTCCGTACCACCACCGCGAGAGATCGGAGCACTTTCTTGCTGCCCCATTGACCCGGAAGGCTCGGCTCGCGATTCTGCAACAGAGCACAAGTCGAACAGGAGACACCTGTCCCCCACTCAGAAAGGCAGGTCTGTTCATGACCGAATCCGTGCAGCAGGCGGTGGAATCCCAGGCACAGCCCGGCAGCGAGGAGACATCGGGCTGGCAGACACCCGACTACGTGGTCGTCGAGACCGCGCTCGAAGTCACCGCCTACTCCCTGAACAACCGTTAGCCCGCCGCTGTGCTGCTGCAGGTGCTGGGCACCGCGGCGGGCGGTGGCATTCCCCAGTGGAACTGCGCGTGCCCCGGGTGCTCCGGGGCACGCGCCCACCCGCGCCGGCGCCGCCGCCACGCCTCACTCGCCGTACAGGCGTCCGAGGACCGCTGGTATCTCGTCAACGCCACCCCGGACATCGGGGACCAGATCGAGAACTGCCCGGCACTGCACCCCCGCACCGGATCGCGGCGGACCCCGCTCGCCGGGGTGATCCTGACCGACGCGGAACTCGACCACACCCTCGGCATCGCCCGGCTGCGCGAAGCCGGTGCCGGCGGCCTGGAGTTGCTTGCCACCGGCGCCGTACGCGAGGCACTGCTCACCCGACTGCGGCTGGAGGCCGTCATCGGCCCGTACACCCCGCTCACCTGGCGGGAACTGCCCCGCGAGCGGCCCGAGCCGCTCGAGTCGGACTCCGCCGTCGCGATCAGCGCGATTCCGGTCTCCGGCAAACGCCCGCGGTACGCGGCGGACTTACCCGGCCCCGGCGCGGATCCCTGGGTCGTGGCCCTGCGTCTGACGGACCGCGCCACCGGGGCGACCACGGTCTACGCCCCGGCGCTGGCAGCCTGGCCGGACGCCCTGCAGTCCGCCGTGACCGAGGCCGACTGCGTGATCGTCGACGGTACGTTCTGGGACGACGAGGAACCTCGGCGTACGGGCATCTCCCCTCGCACCGCGACCGGTATGGGGCATCTCCCGATCGACGGGCCGGGCGGCACCGCGGAGCGCCTGGCGCCGTTGCGCGCCCGCTGTCTCTACACCCATCTGAACAACACCAATCCCCTCGTCGACCCCGGCGCGCCGCAGCACAAGCGGCTGGCCGACCGGGGCATCGAGGTGGCCGGCGACGGAATGGTGATCAATCTGTGAGCACCGGCATCAGCACCAGCACGAGTAGGACAACGGCGTTCGAGGACCGGCTGAGGACCGTGGCCCGGGAGCGTTACCACGACCGCCACTCCTTCAACGTGCGTATGCACCAAGGCGAGCTGACCCCCGACGAGCTGCGCCGCTGGATCCTCAACCGCTTTCACTACCAGCGGCACATCCCCGTCAAGGACGCCCTTGTGCTCGCCAAACTGGACAGCCCGCAGCTCCGCCGCATGTGGCTGCGGCGGATCGAGGAGCACGACGGCCGGGCCGAGGGAGAGGGCGGTATCGAGCGGTGGCTGAGACTGGGCGAGGCCGCGGGAGTCGACCGTGCCCGGCTGCTGTCCGGTGAGGAAGTGCTGCCCGGCGTACGGCTGGCGGTGGACGGATACGTCAACTTCTGCCGGCTCCGCTCCCCGCTGGAGGCCGTCGCGGCGTCCCTCACCGAGTTGTCCGCCCCGGGCATCATGCGCACGCGCATCGCCGCGTTCGAACGCCACTACCGGTGGATCGACGCCGACGGGCTCGCGTACTTCCGCTCCCGCGAGACCCAGGGCCGCCAGGACAGCGGGGAGGCCCTCGGCCTCGTACTGGACTGGGCGCGCACCGAGGCCGACCAGGAGCGCGCTGTGGCAGCACTCGCCTTCAAGTGCGACGTGCTGTGGTCACTGCTCGACGCGATCGACCACGCCGACGGAAAGGAACGGCCATGACCGGATGGCGGCCGGCCCTGGCGCGCTCGGTCGTGCTCCGGCACGACCGGGTACGCCGGGCAGACCTGCTGGTCCTGCCGGAACGGGTGGTGGTCCTCGGCGGCCGGGCGGCTGATGTCCTCAGGTTGTGCGACGGCCGGCGGCAGGTCGGCGACATCGTCGACGAGCTGGCGGCCCGGTTTCCCGGCGCCCCCGTCGCGGCCGACGTGCCCCGGTTCCTCGACCGCGTACGCGAGGAGGGCTGGCTGCGATGACGAGCCCACCGCCGCCCTGGGCCCTGCTGGCCGAACTCACCCACAGCTGCCCGCTGCACTGTCCCTACTGCTCCAACCCGCTCGAACTCGTGCGCCGTTCCCGCGAACTCTCCGCCGAGGAGTGGGCAGACGTGCTGCGGCAGGCCGCGGAACTCGGCGTCGTCCACACTCATCTCTCCGGTGGCGAGCCACTGCTCCGCCCCGATCTGGCGGCCATCGTCGCCGCGGCCGAGTCGGCAGGCATCTACACCCAGCTGGTCACGAGCGGGGTCGGGCTGAGCGCACCGAGAATGTCCGCGCTGGCGTCCGCGGGGCTGCGCAGCGTCCAGTTGTCGGTGCAGCACGCGGATCCTGCCGCCTCCGACCGGATCGCAGGGCACCGGTCCTTCGCGGCCAAGGAGCGGGCTGCCGCTGTCGTACGTGACGCGGAGCTGCCGCTGGGCCTCAACGTCGTCCTGCACCGCGACAACCTCGACGCCGTCGGCGACATCGTGGACCTCGGCGTGGCCTGGGGCGCCGAGCGGATCGAACTGGCCAACGTCCAGTTCTACGGGTGGGCCCTGCGCAACCGCACCGCGCTGCTGCCCACTCGCGACCAGCTTTCCCGCGCCCGGGAGACGGTGGAGAGCCGACGGAAGCAACTGGCGGGCACCGCCGAACTGGTGTGGGTGGTACCGGACTACTTCGACGGCGTGGCGAAGCCCTGCATGGGAGGCTGGGGAGCGGTCTCCCTGACAGTCGCCCCGGACGGCGGCGTCCTGCCGTGCCCCGCGGCGGGGGCCCTGCCGGACTTGGACGTACCGAACGTGCGCGACAGATCCCTGGAGTGGATCTGGAACAGTTCCCCGGCCTTCAACCTCTACCGCGGCACCGAGTGGATGAGCGGACCGTGCGGTGGCTGCCCGCGCCGGGAGACGGACTTCGGAGGCTGCCGCTGTCAGGCGCACGCGCTCACCGGCGATGCCGCCCGCACCGACCCCGCGTGCGCGCTCTCCCCCGACCACGCCCTCGTACGCGCACTGGCGGAGGCACCGTCTGACGACCCCCCGCCCGACGACGCCCGGCGCTACGTCTACCGCGGCCCTCGTCCGGCGCGGCGCGAACGATCCAGGGGGTGAACCGGGCCGACCGCCGCGGGTGCCGGCCGTTGCCTGCGTGCCGGCAGTCCTCAGTGGATGTGGAAGCCCCCGTGATCGGGATCTCGGCCTCCTCCGAAGACCCCGCCGCCGCGCTCGGCCGAGACGGAGGACAGGAAGCTCGCGGCGTGCGCGGTGGCGCAGCCGATGCCGGGGCGCGAACGGCGAGAACCAGGAGGCCGGCTTCGGGCTTTCGGCACTCAGGGCGCGTGAGGGCCTGCCGACAGTTCTGCCAGCGGCTGGAAGGAGCGTCGGAAATAGAGCAGGGGCTGGTCGTCCAGGAGGGTGACGTCGTGGACGCGGGCGACCAGGATGCTGTGGTCGCCCCCGTCGTAGCGTGCGTGGGCCGAGCAGGCCAGGGTGACCGGCGCGTCCGGCAGGACAGGAACTCCCCGTTCGTCGGGGACGAACTCGTTTCCGGTGAACTTGTCGGCGCCGCTGGTGGCAAACCGTGTCACCAGCGCGAGGTGGCGTGGGGCGACGATCTGGATCGTCCAGTCGTCGCTCTGCCGGAAAGCCGGGTGGCACCGGGCGGTCTTGGCGAGGCAGACCAGGACGAGTGGCGGGTCGAGCGACAGCGAACAGAACGAGCTGGCGGTGAAACCCCACGGCCGGCCCGACCGGTCCGCGGTGGTCATGATCGTGACGCCGGAGGGAAAGGCCGCCATGGCGTCGCGGAACCGGGCGGAAAGGTCGCAGTGCGTGGACTCGGTCACGTCGCCGCCCCTTCCGGTCGTGGCGGTCGTGCGGGTCGGGCTCCTTGACCGCCGGACAGTGCGCACATCCGCGCGCCGCCGACGTCCGGGATCCGACGAGTCTCCGTCTCCGCCCTGGGGCACAGCGTGCGCTGGACCCGGCGGGCGTCGCGGCCTTCTACACGGACGTGGCCTCCACTTTCCTCCTTGACCGGGCAGACCTGCCGCACCTGCCCGCCGTCGAGAAGCAGGGCTTGCGGGCCATCCCCACGGACACCCTCCTCCACCAGGGCGCCGACCCGGCCCCTTTGATCACAGCCCTCCTCGCCCGGAGGTGATGGCGGCTCGTCCTCCCCCATGCGAGCCCCCGGGCCTGCCGCGCCCCGACGCCTGGGCTACCAGGGCTACCTGCCCCAGATGTTCTGGTACGCCTCGCGGTAGCCCGCCGGATCCCAGGTCGTGGCCCCTCGACTGTTGGCGGCGGTGGAGATGTGGACGGGGGCGGCATAGCCGCTGGCGGGCCGGCCGGCGAAGGCCCGGTTGAACTCGTCGATGATCTGCCAGCCCTGCTCGGACAGTGGCTCGGGGACGGTGGCGGCCTGGTACTGCTCGTTGTTGATGCGCTGGAAGGCGGAAGGATCGCCGTCGCCCGCGCCGATGTTGAAGGGTGGGCCGGAGCCCTGCTTGCCGGCCGTACGGAACGCGGGCGCGGCGTCGGCGAAGTACAGGTCGTTGATGGCGACGGAGTAGTCCCACTCGTTCTGGAAGCGCGAGACGAGTGAGGAGACCACCTGGGGGGTGCGGGTGCTCGCGTCCGGGATCGGGATGTTCTCGTACGCCAGCAGGTCCACGTCCGAGCAGGTCGCGAGTTCCTTCCTGATCAGCTCGGACTTGTTCTTGGCGAAGGGGATCGAGGCGTCGGTGAAGACCACGACGCCTGCGTCGCCGTTGGACCGCGCGATGACCCAGTCCGCGCTGATCCTGGCCACGTCCTCCACCTTGGTGGTGACGTTGGCGAAGAGTTTGGGCCTCTCGCTGGGGCCGGGGGCGGCGACCGCGTGCCATCCGACGAGGGGGATCCCCGCCGCGTCGGCCTGCGCGATCTGGCCCGAGGTCGAGTTGGGGTCGAAGCCGCCGATGACGATGCCCGAGGGTCTGAGAGCCACGGCCTGGCTCATGGCCGCCTGGATCCCTGCCGGGGTGCCCCCTCCGTCGATCACCCGGAGGTTCCAGCCGATGACCTTCGCGGCTTCCGTCACACCTCTGGCGGCTCCCGCGACCCCGGGGTTGGTCATGGTCTGGGCGACGTAGACGATGGTCTTGCCGGACACCGCCTCGGGACCGCTGGTCGGACCGTTCCAGGGGACATTGGTCCTTTCCGCCTGGCGGACGGCCGCCTCGGCTCTGGCGAGGGTCTCGGGGCAACCACCCGGCCCCCCGGAAGAATCCCCGGTGCCGGTCGACGAGCCGCGCTCACAGCCGACGAGGACGGCTGCCGCTGCGAGCAGTGTGGCGGCTGTGAGGGAGGTCTTGCGGTGGGAGTGCACGGGATCTCCTCGCGGAGGGCAGGGACGGGATGGCGGGCCGGACTTCGGGAACGTGGTGCCGGGAGGGAGGGGTCACGGCGGGTTCCCGGGACTGCTGTCCCCCGTCGGCGCCGTCGGCGACAGCGACTCGGGGGCCGGGGTCGCACCGGTGCGCAGTCGGCGCCGGGCGGAGTAGCCGGCCAGGCCGACGGCGAGGAGCAGAGTGGCGCCGTTGAACAACGGAGTCACCCAGAACTGGGCGCCGAGCTGACCGATACCGGCAAGGCCCACGGCCAGGACAGTGACGGCGACGAGGGTGCCCATGGCGTTGGGGCGGCCGGGTTTGATCGCGGTGGAGCCGAGCAGCGCGCCCACGAAGGCGGGCAGCAGGTAGTCGAGGCCGACGCTCGGGTTGCCGATCTGCTGCTGGGCGGCGAGCAGCACACCGGCGAAGCCCACGACCAGCCCCGACCCTGCGAAGGCAAAGATGGAATATCGGCGGGTGGGGATGCCGACGAGGTCGGCGGCACGGGGGTTGGAGCCGATGACGTACAGGTACCGGCCGAGTGGCAGGCGCTCCAGGAGCAGCCAGAGGACGACCGCGAGGGCGAGCACGTAGAAGGCGGGCACCGGAAGGCCGAGGAAGGTGGAGTCGTAGATGTCGGTGAAGGCGGCCGGCAGGCCCTGCGGGCCGGGGACGATTCGGGCGCCGCCGGTGATCCAGCCGGTCACGGCGTACAGCATGCTGCCGGTCCCGAGGGTGGCGATGAAGGAGTCGATCCTGCCGAACTCGACGATGACACCGTTGAGGACGCCGACCACCGTCCCCCCGAGGATCACCGCGAGACAGGCGAGCGGCCAGGGCCAGCCGTCGTTGACAACGAGCTGCATCACCATGACATGGGCCAGGCCGAGGCCGTAGCCGATGGAGAGGTCGAACTTGCCGGTCACGATGGGGAGTGTCGCGCCCAGCGCGAGGATGGCCGGGATCGACTGGGTGGAGAGGATCGAGGAGATGTTGTCCTGGGTCGGAAAGGTGCGCGGCAGCGCCAGGGAGAAGACCAGGAAGAGCAGCGCGGTGAGGGCCAGGAGACCGTAGGTGCCGATGAGGTGCCCGCTCTGCTCGCGCAGCCGGTCGAGCCGGGACGGTGGTGAGGGCGAGGTGGTCATCGGCCGGCCGTGGTTCCGGGAAGGGCCGAGGCGGCCCGGGTGAGTGCGGCCACCGTGAGGTCCGGGCCGCTCAGCTCGGCGGTCACGGTCCCGCGGACGAATACCAGGGCGCGCCGGCACACGCCCGCGACCTCCTCGAAGTCGGTGGAGATGAGCAGGACCGCGAGGCCGGCGGCGAGCGCTTCGTCGAGCAGGCCGTGGATCGACGCCTTGGCGCCGACATCCACGCTCGCGGTCGGTTCCTCCAGGATCAGCAGGCGCATGCCGACCGGGAGCCAACGTCCGATCATGACCTTCTGCTGGTTGCCGCCGGACAGGGTGGCGATCGGGGCCTCGCTGTCACGGGGACGCACCGAGAACCGGTCCATCAGGGCGACGGCCTCGGTACGCTCGCGGCGGGGGCTGATCCAGCGCAACGCCGACAGACCGCCCGCACGGGGGTTGGCCAGGAGGTTCTCCCGTACGGTCAGTTCGGCCGCGCAGCCCTCCTCCTGCCTGTTGCCGGTCACGAGACCGACACCGAGGCCGACGGCGGCGGCGACCGTCCCAGGGCGGTACGGGCGACCGTCCAGAAGTGCGCGGCCGCCGAGGAGCCGCCGGGACCCGGCGAGCGCGCGGCCCAGGTCCATGTGCCCGGCGCCCGTGAGGCCCACGAGGCCGAGAATCTCGCCCTGCCGCAGCTCCAGGCTGACCGGTCCGGCCCGGGCGGTCCGTACGCCGTCGAGGGTCAGCGCGGGCGGGCCGTCGACGGGGAGGGCCGCGGGCCGGTGCGCGGTCAGTTCGAAACCCACGATGTCGTGCACCAGGCGGGTGAGGCTGTGGCCCGCCAGCGAGCCATGGCTGACGAGGCGGCCGTCGCGCAGGACCGCGAAGGCGTCGGCGACCTGGTACACCTCGTCCAGGCGGTGGCTGACGTAGAGAATGCCGTGCCCCCGGTCGCGCAGGGTGTGCAGTACGTCGAAGAGGCGGGCGCAGTCCGCGGCGGGGAGGCTGGCGGTCGGCTCGTCGAGGACGATGAGTTCGGCCCGGGTCGCGAGGGCACGCGCGATGGCCACGAGCGAACGCTCGGCGGGGGCGAGGTCGGCGATCCGTGCGTCGGGGTCCAGATGGCCGGCGACGGTCCGCAGCACTTCGGCGCAGCGCTCCCGGGTCCGCCGCCAGGAGATCAGCGTGCGCTGCCGTCCGCCGCGCGCATACCCGGTGCTGAGGGCGATGTTCTCGGCGACCGTCATCCACTCCACGAGACCGAGGTCCTGGTGGATGAAGGACATGCGCCGGGAGGCGGCGTCGGTCCCGAGCCGGTGCCCGGCCACCGTCACCTCTCCTTCGTCGGCGTGGTGGACGTCGGCGAGCACCTTGATGAGCGTGGACTTTCCGGCACCGTTGGGCCCGAGAAGGGCGAGGACACTGCCGCCGTGGATGTCGAGGTCCACGCCGGCGAGCGCGCGGGTCCCGCCGAACCGCTTGCTGAGACCGCGGATTCGGACAAGGGGTTCCGCGCCGAGCGGCGGGCGCACGTTCGCAGGGCTGTCGGGAGCGTCATGCACGGACTTCTCCGGTGGTGGCCTGGCGGGTGGTGGCCTGGCGAGTGTTCCCGACCGCATCGGGATGCTACTGGGACCAGCTACCGCATTTACGGCATCTCGCGGCCCCTGCTACTCCAACGGGTCAGTTGATCGGCAGGGCATTCCTCCATACGTGTGGTGGCCGCGAACGGACCCGTGCTCAGGCCGCCGCGTCGAGGGGGCATTCGGCCCAGATGACCTTGCCCTCCGGGGTGTAGCGAGCCCCCCAGGCCTGCGCCAGCTGTGCGACGAGGAAGAGGCCGCGGCCGCCCTCGTCCATGCTGGCCGCCCGGCGCAGGTGCGGGGCGGTGCTGCTGGTGTCGGAGACCTCGCAGATCAGGGTGCGGTCGTGGAGCAGCCGCACCCGGATGGGCCCGGTCGCGTGGCGGACGGCGTTGGTGACCAGCTCGCTGACCAGCAGTTCCACGGTGAACGCGACCTCGTCCAGGCCCCAGTCGGTCAGCTGCCGGGTGACGGAGGCACGGACCTGGCCGACGAGGGCCGGGTCGGCGGCCAGGTCCCAGCCGGCGATCCGCTTGGGGTCCAGGGTGTGGGTGCGGGCGACCAGCAGGGCGATGTCGTCACCGGGGTGAGCGGGGGCCACGCCGTCCAGAACGGCCTTGCAGGTGTCCTCGGGCGGACGGTCCGGGTGCGCCAGGGCCAGACGCAGGTGATCGAGGGCAACATCGACGTCGCGTTGCCGGTCCTCGATGAGCCCGTCCGTGTACAGGACCAGCTGGCTGTGTTCGGGAACGTGGAACTCGGCGGCTTCGAAGGGCAGGCCGCCCAGGCCGAGTGGAGGGCCGGCTGGCAGGTCGGGGAATGACACGGTGCCGTCGGGATGGACCAGTGCGGGCGGGGGGTGGCCGGCGCGGGCCATGGTGCACTGTTGCGAGGTGGGGTCGTAGACGGCGTACAGGCAGGTCGCGCCGATGATGCCGATGCTGTCGGCCGTGGGGTCCTCCCGGCCTTCCTCGCGGTCGAGGCGCACCACCAGATCGTCGAGGTGGCTGAGGACTTCATCCGGGCTGAAGTCGAGTTCGGCGAAGCTGCGTGCGGCGGTGCGCAGGCGGCCCATGGTGGCGGCCGCGTGCAGTCCGTGGCCGACGACATCGCCGACGATGAGGCCGATCCGGGTGCCGGAGAGCGGAATGACGTCGTACCAGTCCCCGCCCACGGCCGACTCGGCCGGCAGGTAGCAATGGGCCACCTCGACGGCGTTCTGCTCGGGCACACCGTGGGGGAGCAGGCTGCGCTGCAGGGCCAGAACCATCGTGTGCTCGCGGGTGTAGCGCCGTGCGTTGTCCATGCACAGGGCGGCGCGGGTGGCGAGTTCCTGGGCCAGCGAAGAGTCGTCGTCCCCGAAGGGAGCGGGATCGCGTGAACGGTAGAAGCTGGCGACGCCGAGGACCACGCCGCGGGCGACCAGAGGGACCGCGATGAGGGAGTGCACGTGGGCGAGCAGCTGGTTCGTGTGCTCGGGGTCCTGGGCGAGCCAGCCGACGGCGACCTGCAGATCGGGTTCCAGGACTGCCCGCCCGCCGGTCAGGGAACGCGACTGGGGCGTGGTCGGCCAGAGCTCGACCCGCTTGCCGACCGGATGGAAGGGGCAGTCGGCGCGGATGCCGTGCACCACGGTACGGCGCAGTTCCCTGCCGGGGTCGGCGGACTCCTCACCGCGCAGCACGGCCTCTGCCAGATCGATCGTGACGAAGTCGGCCAGTCGCGGGACGGCCGTCTCGGCGAGTTCCTCGGCGGTACGTCGCACGTCCAAGGTGGTGCCGATCCTGGCGCTGGCCTCGGACAGCAGTTCCAGGCGGCGCCGCGCGGCGAGGGCGTACTCGCCCACTCCTGGCTCACCCAGCAGCACCAGAGCCGGGGCCGGGCCCGGGGTCGTGGCCGGTCCGGGGGTCGTGGCCGGTCCGGGGGTCGTGGCCGGTCCGGGGGTCGTGGCGTCGTCGCCGTAGGCAGGCGACCTTGACGGCGGGGCGACGGGTTCGGTCGCACGCCCGGCGGGGCTGAGCAGCTCCTCGACCTGCCGCGGGATGGCGAACCGCTGGCGCGGCGTATCGACGGGGAGCGGTGAGTGACCGGGGAGGACGGCCTCGACGACGACCCCCTGGGTCCCGGAGGCACTCGTCATCGGGCGGCTGAGGAGAGTGACCCGCCGGCCGTCGGACAGATGCACATCGACAGCGACGCGCCGCGCCCCGGAGATCAGCTCGGCGGCCTTCTCCCTGAGTATCGCCAGGTCACGGGGGTGCAGCAGCTGGGACAGCTCCTCCGCGCCGCTGCCGTCCCCGGTTCCGGGCGGCTCACCGAACCGCGCGCGGCGTGCCTCGGTGTACGCCCGCAGCAGGCCCAGCTCTCGCTCGGAACTCTGCCCCAGCAGCCGCCTTTCGATGGCCGCGGCCGCCCCGCGTATGACGGGAAGCAGACCGGGGTCCGCGAAGGCGCGCGGATAGCCGAAGCACAGGATGCCTTCGATGCCCCCGCTGAGCGGGTCGCGGACGGGAAGCGCGCAGCAGGCGCTCGACTGCGAGCGCTCGGCGAAGTGCTCGGCACCGTAGACCTCGATGAGGCGCCTTTCCGCCAGGGCGAGACCTATGCCGTTCGTGCCGGCGACCTGTTCCGCGAACACGAATCCGGGAGCGCGCTGGATATCCGGAAGACTTCTGGCCCAGGACGCCCTGCCGAAACGGCGTTGGAGCACCGTTCCGTTCCCGTCGGCGAGGGAGATGTTCATCTCCATGCCCGCGAACTTCGACTGCAGCCGGTCGAGCACGGGACCTGCCGCGCGGGCGAGCCTGCCGTCCGAGTCGAAGTCCTCCCGGTAGGGAAGCTCCGCCTGGTCGGGAGACAGCCCCAGTGACCGGGACCGCCGCCAGGAGTCCTGGATCGGGCTTCGCACTCCTCCTTCGACCGACTCGCCCTGCAGGAACCGCTCACGGGCATGTGTGGGCCCGGTGCCGCCTCTCACCAGCCCCACCTGAGGCGGTCCCCCATCGGAGCGAACCACTCTCCACCTCACTAACAAGGGATTAATCCGCCCTTCGACCATAACGCCATATGGAGATATAAAGGGCGATAGAATAAGTGATTACGGTGCGTTCCGACCCGTCACTCGTGGTGGTTGCCGTCGGGCAGGCGGGCCCATGCGGACACCGCGCACATCCCCATCTCCACCAGGTCACCGGTGGTCTCACGCGGAGCGGGCCCCGGTAGGGCGGCCTCTTCGCATACTGAGAGGCATGGCCATCTATGACACGCTCGGCGCGACGTACGGCCGGACCCGGCAGCCAGATCCGCGGATCGCCGCGCAGATTCACGCCGCGCTCGGGAACGCCGCGGACGTGATCAACGTAGGAGCGGGCACCGGATCCTACGAGCCACCGCAGACGGTTCTCGCCGTCGAGCCCAGCCACGTCATGCTCGCCCAGCGCCCACCCCGGTCCGCGCCCGCCGTGCGCGCGGTCGCCGAGCATCTTCCGGTGCGCGACAACGCTGCCGACGCCGTCATGGCACTGCTGACCGTCCATCACTGGAGTGACCTTGCGGCCGGCATCGCCGAACTCCGCCGGGTCGCCCGCCGTCGCATCGTCGTCCTGACCTGGGACCAGCAGATCTTCCGCGAGCGGTTCTGGCTCGTGCGCGAGTACCTCCCACAGGCCGCCGCCTTCGACGACACCCGCGCCATCCCGACCGACCGGCTGGCAACTCTGCTCGGCGGGGCGCATCAGGAGCCCGTCCACGTCCCGCACGACTGCACGGACGGGTTCGGTGCAGCATACTGGCGCCGCCCCCACGCCTACATCGACCCACAGGTGCGCTCCGGAATCTCGATGCTCGCCCAGACCGGGGAAGACGTCCTCGCCCCCGGCCTGACAAGGCTCACCGACGACCTGGCGACTGGCCGTTGGCACCACCGTCACGCCGACCTGCTCGCACTCGACACCATCGACGTCGGCTATCGGCTACTGGTGACAGACTCCTGACCTGCGCCAGCAGGCCAGAAGCGTAACCAGCAACGGGCCACCCCATTGTGTCAGCGGTTCCAAGAAACGGCCTGGCTCGCGAACGGCACCTGCGCGGTGGGCGCGGGGAGCTGGGAGAACGGGTGTACCCACAGGCCCTGGGCGGCCAGACGTGGCAGCACGCCCTCGCCGAACCAGTACGCCTCCTCCAGGTGCGGGTAACCGGAGAGGATGAACTCGTCGATGCCGAGTGCGTGGTACTCCTTGATGCGCTCGGCGACCTCCTCGTGGCTGCCGACCAGGGCGGTGCCCGCGCCGCCGCGCACCAGACCGATGCCCGCCCACAGGTTGGGGTGGATCTCCAGGCCGTCCCGGCCGCCGCCGTGCAGGGCGAGCATGCGCTGCTGGCCCTCGGACTCACTGCGGGCGAGCCCGGCCTGGACGGACCTGACGGTCTCCGGGCCGAAGCCGTCGAGCAGCCGGTTCGCCTCGGCCCACGCCTGCTCCGAGGTGTCCCTGGTGATGACGTGCAGGCGGATGCCGAACCGCAAGGTTCGCCCCTGCCGCGCGGCGAGCGAGCGGATCCAGGCGATCTTCTCGGCGACCTGGGCGGGCGGTTCACCCCAGGTGAGGTAGACGTCGACGTGCCGTGCGGCGACCTCGCCGGCAATGGCCGAGGATCCCCCGAAGTACACCTCGGGCACCGGATCGGGCACCCGCGCCAGCCTGGCGTCCTCGACCTGGAGGTGCTCTCCCGCCAGTTCGACGGTCTTGCCCTCCCACAACTCCCGGACGATCTCCAGGAATTCGCCGGTACGGTGGTAACGCGCCTCCTTGTCGAGGAAGTCCCCGTACGCGCGCTGCTCATGGCTCTCCCCGCCGGTGACGACGTTGAGCAGCAACCGTCCGCCGGTCTGCCGCTGGAAGGTGGACGCCATCTGCGCGGCGAGCGTGGGCGAAACGAAGCCGGGCCGGAACGCGACCAGGAACTTCAGCCGCTCCGTGTTCTGGCTGACCATCGCCGTGGTCAGCCAGGCGTCCTCGCACCAGGCCCCGGTGGGGGTGAGCGCGCCGACAAAGCCGAGGTCCTCAGCAGCGCGGGCGATCTGGGTGAGGTATCCGACGGTCGGCGGCCGGTCCCGGCCGGACTCGGTGGCGGGGGTGCCGTGGCCGCCGCCGACGACGTGGCGGCTGTCGCCGTTGGTGGGGAGGAACCAGTGGAAGGTGAGGGACACGTGGGGTTTCCGTTCTGACTGGCCGCCGGGGCGGTTTCGACGGGTCGATGGGCTGCTAGAGCAGCCCATGGCGGGGTGGCTTGGTGCCGCTCAGCACGTAGCGGCCGATGTGCTGGACCTTCCAGCGGGCGGGGTCGTGCAGGGTGTGGGTGCGGGCGTCGCGCCAATGGCGGTGCAGGTTCAGGGAGTTCAGGGCCGAGCGGGTGCCGGAGACCTCGAAGAGCGCGCCCGCGACCTCCACGGCCGTGGCCGCCGCGTGGGCCTTCGCGGAGGCCACCGCGATGGAAGCCTCGGCCGCCGAGTCGTCGGTGAGATCGGCGCGCGCCGCGTCCACCGTGCGGGCGGCCTCGCGCAGTAGCGCCCCCGACGCCCGTACTTGCACGGCGAGTTCACCGAATCGCTGGATCAGCAGCGGGTCTTCGGCCGCGGTCTCGACCCCGCTCTCGAACCAGGGACGACTCTTCGTCCGGACGAACTCCGCCGCCTCCGCGAGCGCGCCGTCGGCGATGCCCACGTCGATCGCGGTGTGCAGCAACTGGGCGACGGCTCCGTGGAGTTGCGGGCCCTGAAACGTGAGGTGGTGCGGGAGGACCCGGTTGGCGGACACGCGGACGCCGTCCAGCCGCACCGTCCCGCTGGCCGTCGTGCGCTGCCCCATCCCGTCCCAGTCGTCGAGGACCGTCACGCCGGGCGCGTCCCGGGGAACGTACGCGACGTGCAGGGTTTCGTCCTCGGTACGGGCCAGTACGGGAATCCAGTCGGCGAAGAGGGCGCCGGTGGAGTAGTGCTTGACACCGGTCAGGACGTACGAGCCATCGGGTCCGGGTTCCAGCCGGGTGCGGATGTCCTGGATATGCCGGGTGCCCGCCTCCGACTGGGCGTTGCCGAAGCGGCGCCCGGCGAGCACCTCGCCGAAGAGGAACTCCCGTTGCGCGGGCGTTCCCTGACGGCGTATCACATTGACGTACACGAAGTGGCTCTGCGGGATCTGGGCGAGGCTGGCGTCGGCCGAGGCCAGAAGCCGGAAGATCTCCGCGAGGCTCTCCTGATGTACGTCCGCTCCCCCGTGCTCGGCGGGCACAGTGACGGCGAGCAGACCGGCGGCCGACAGCCGGTCCAGCTCCTCACGGGGCAGTCGGCGTTCGGCGTCGCGTTCCGCGGCTCCGACGCGGAACTCGTCGGCCAGCGCGGCCGCCACGGACAGGGCCTCGACGTCGTCAGCGATGATCTTGGCGGTCACGGGGTCAGCTCGCCGCGGCCAGGAGCGGGGTACGGCCCAGGGCGTCGGAGAATTGGTCGACCACCTGGGTCAGTGCCTCGGCGGCGGCCGGCGCGACCGTGAGGGTACCGTCCTCGCCCGCGGTGATGTCCTTGTCGAGGGTGAACCAGCCCTGGACGATGTGCGCTGCACCCATCGAGCTGAGCACGGGGCGCAGCGCGTAGTCGATGGCGAGGACGTGCGCGGTGGTGCCGCCGGTGGCGAGCGGCAGCACGGTCTTGCCGGTGAGGGCGTACTGCGGGAGCAGGTCGAGGAGCGCCTTGAGGACGCCGGAGTAGGCGGCCTTGTAGACGGGCGTGCCGATGACGATGCCGTCGGAGCGCTCGAACAGTTCGGTGGCCCGGGCGATGGCGGGGTGCCGGAAGTCGGTGCCGAGCAGGGCCTCCGCGGGGACGGAGCGGATGTCGAAGGGGATCACCTGGTGCCCTTCGGCGGCCAGGCGGGCGTCCAGGTGGCGTAGGAGCCGGGCGGTGCGGGAGGAGGCGGAGGGGCTGCCGGAGACGGACAGGACGGTGGCCATGGGGCCTCATTTCTGAAGAGCCCGGAGCGCCCGCGCGTGCGGGCGCCCCGGGGCGAGCTGTCAGGAGTACCAGGTGGGTTCGGGCAGTTCACCCTCCAGGAACCAGCGGCCGACCTCGCGCCGCCCAGCGGTGTGCGGGGCGGGGCGGGTCTGCCAGTCGGTGGGCGTGGAGGTACTCATGCTTGATGACCTCTTTCGCAGTGCGGTGCGGAAGCAGTGGAGGCGGTCAGGCGTGCGCGGCGACGGACCCGATCTCGGCTTGCGGGAGTTCGGCCTCCAGCTCGCGGACGAGAGGCAGCACCCGGCGGCCGAAGTACTCGACCTCCTCGTGGTAGTGCAGGAAGCCGAGGAGGAAAAGATCGACGCCGAGGCGCTTGTAGGCGACGATCCGCTCGGCGATCTGCTCCGGGGTGCCGATCAGGCCCGTACGGAACCCGTCGTTGTACTGGACGAGGTCCTCGAAGCTGGAGTCCTGCCACATGCCCTTGCCGTCGGCGGCGGACTGGCCCGCCTGTTTGACGGCGGCGCCAAAGCCCTCGACGGCCTCGGTGTCGGCCTGCGCGACGATCTCGCGAAGGGTGTCACGGGCCTCGGCCTCGGTGTCCCGGGCGATGAGGAAGGCGTTGAGGCCGAACTTCGGGGGTGTACGGCCCGCTTCCGTGGCGGCCTTGTGGACGTCGGCGATCTGCTCGGTGACGCCGTCGAAGGCCTTGCCGTTGGAGAAGTACCAGTCGGACACCCGGCCGGCCATGGCACGTGCGGCGGTGGAGTTGCCGCCCTGGAAGATTTCCGGGTGCGGGCGCTCCGTGGTGTTGAGGGGCTTGGGCTTGAGGGAGAAGTCACGTACCCGGTAGAAGTCACCGGCGAGTTCGGCGTGGTCCTCGGTCCAGATCTTCCGCAGGGCGCTGATGAACTCCTCGGAGCGCCGATAGCGCTCATCGTGCTCCAGCCAGGGCTCTCCGAGGGCGGTGAACTCGCCCTTGAACCAGCCGCTGACGACGTTCACCGCGAAGCGGCCGTTCGAGAGGTGGTCGGCGGTCGCGCCGAATTTGGCGAGGACGCCCGGGTGCCAGAGGCCGGGGTGGACGGCTGCGATGACCTTCAGCCGCTGGGTGGCGAGGAGCAGGGCGAGGCTGAAGCCAGTGGACTCGTGCTGGTACTCGGCGCCGTAACTCGCCATGTAGCGGACCTGGCTGAGCGCGTAGTCGAAGCCGTTGTTCTCGGCGAGGACGGCAAGTTCCCGGTTGTAGTCGTAGCCCCAGTCGGTGCGCTGCTCGATCCTGCTGGTGACGAGGCCTCCACTCACGTTGGGGACCCAGTAGGCGAATTTCAGATGACCTGCGGGCATGGCGAACTCCTGTTGAGGTCTTTCGGATACGCCGAATTCACGGGACGCGAGGGGTAGGGAATGCGTCGCTCGCCGAATTCAGGCGTTCAGACGGGAAGCCGCGGCGCACGGCTGCCGCCGAACGGCGGTGCGGTGCGGTGCGGTGCGGGCACGACAGCACGACGGGAGACGGTCGTGCGTGCGGGTGCCTGGGACTCGGGGCCGTTCAGGCCGCGGGGCAACAGGAGGCGCTGGACACGCGCGCGAGGTCGACATGGCGTCGCCGCGTGAGGTCCAGTCGCATCTTCATGGCACCGATCGTGGCAGTCACCGGTCCAGGCGGTCAAGGAAAACCCGACCGGTCTCATATCGCGGGCCAGTGTTTTTCACGAAGGCGTGACAGGGAAACCCTTGAACGGGGTTTGGTGGCCGCACCAATCTGCGGTGGTGCGAATAGAAAGGTCCCTGGAACGCAAGCGCTCCGGCGCCACGATGAGCGCCGAGGGACGCGAACTGCTGCCGCACATCGTCAATGTGCTGGAGGCGGTCGACCGGCTGCGCGACGCCGCGGGCGAACAGCACCGGCATCCGCCGGCCCAGGCCGCTTCTGTTTCGGCGACATGTAAAGAGCATGAAATCCCGTCCGGACAGGCCGGAACACGTTGCCCGAGGCGGCGGCGACGTACAGCGTTGATCACCATGAACGATTCCGGGATATCCCGCCGCTTGTTCCACGGTCTGGTCGGTGGCGGCACGTTGAGCGCGGCCGGCATGGCCGCCGCCGCGCCGGCCGCCGCGAGCGACGAGGCCGGTCGGAATGACAGATCCACCGAGGAGCGGCCGTACCGTTCCCGTCCCGGCGGTTCGGGCGGGCCACGCCCCAACCTGCTGGTCATCCTCGGCGACGACCTGGGGTGGGCCGATCTGTCGTCGTACGGCGCACCGCACATCGAGACCCCGAACCTCGACCGCCTCGCCCGTCAGGGTGTGCGCTTCACCAACGCCTACTCCGGCTCGGCGACCTGCTCCCCCACCCGGTTCAGCCTCTACACCGGCCGCTTCCCCGGACGTACGAAGGGCGGACTGGCCGAACCCGTTGCCAACCGTACGCAGGGCCTCGATCCGAACCACCCGACCCTCGCCTCGCTGCTCAGGGCGGCCGGTTACGCCACCGCGCTGATCGGCAAGTGGCACTGCGGCTGGCTGCCCGACTACAGCCCGACGAAATCCGGCTGGGACGAGTTCTTCGGCAACCACGGCGGAGTGCTGGAGTACTTCTCCAAACTGGGGCAGCTCGGCGACTACGACGTGTACGAGGGCGACGCCACGTACAAGGACCTGCGTTACTACACCACGGTCCTCACCGAGCGGGCCGTGGAGTACGTCGGCCGCGACCACGCCAAGCCCTGGCTGCTCAACCTCAACTTCACGACCCCGCACTGGCCGTGGCTCGCCGAAGGCGACGCGGAGACCGGAGCCGAGATCGCGGCCAAGATCAGGGCCGCCGACAGCCAGGCGGAGATCAGCAAGGCGCTGAACCACTACGACGGCGGCTCGGTCGCGAAGTACACCGAGATGGTGCAGAGCCTGGACGCCGCCGTCGGGAAGGTGCTGGCGGCGCTGCGGCGTTCGGGCCAGGAGGAGAACACCCTGGTGCTCTTCGCCAGCGACAACGGCGGTGAGCGGTTCTCGTACAACTGGCCGCTCAGTGGGCAGAAGTTCGGCCTCCTGGAGGGCGGTATCCGGGTGCCGACCATTCTGCGCTGGCCCGCCCGGATCGACCCGCATCAGGTCAGCCACGAGCCGAACTTCTCCCCGGACTGGACGGCCTCGCTACTCGAAGTCGGCGGCGCCCGGCCGGACCCGGCCTACCCGCTGGACGGAACCAGCCTGGCCGGATACCTGTTGCGCGGGGAGGAACTCGGTGAGCGCGACTTGTTCTGGCGGGTCCGCGCCAACCGCGCGCTACGGCGCGGCGACTGGAAGTACTACCGGGACGCGGGCGGCACGGACCACCTGTTCAACCTCTCCCAGGATTCCCGGGAACAGGCCGACCTCGCGCCCGACCGGCCGGAACTGCTCGCCGAGCTCAAGGCCGCCTGGGAGAGAACGGCAGCGGGGCTGCTGCCGTATTCCGCGGCCTGACTGCATCCACGCAGGTTGGCCAGGGGGCCAGGACCTCGCGCTCGAAGAGCCACAGGAACGGCGACCGCTCCGCCCGGATTCAGCGCTCCCGCACGACGCCGAGGAGCCGCGGCCGACGCTCCGGCCGGTGGGCAGCAGCGCGACGGATCGGGGACAGCCATAGGTTCAGCCTTGGGAAGCCAAGGGAAATCGAGGGTGTACCGATAGGTGAAGGTTCCCCATACTCGCGTCATGGATCGAGGTGGCGACAGCGAGGGAGCCTCACCATGACTTCACCGCGCTACTGCGTCATCGGAGCCGGCGCCGCCGGCCTGGCGGCGCTCCAGGTCCTCACCGACCGCGGCTTCGCCGTCGACTGCTTCGAACGCACCGACCGGGTCGGCGGGCACTGGCACACCGACTACGACTCGCTGCACCTGATCACCTCGCGCGACGTGTCCGGCTTCGACGGGTTCCCCATGCCGGCCGACTACCCCGTCTATCCCAGCCGAGACCAGATGCGGGCCTACCTGGAGAGCTTCGCCGAGCACCACGGGCTGCACGAGCGGATCAGCTTCGGCACCGAGGTGACGCAGGTGAAGCCCGTCGGCCCCGCCGGCCGGGACGGCTGGACGGTCGAGACGTCCGACGGCGACATCCGGGAGTACGACGCGGTCCTCGTCGCCAACGGTCACCTGACCGACCCCTACATACCGGACTACGACGGGGAGTTCACCGGCAAGCAGATCCATTCCGCGAACTACCGCAACACCGGCGACCTCGAGGGCCGCCGCGTCCTGGTGGTGGGCGCCGGCAACTCCGGGTGCGACCTCGTGGTGGACGCCGCCCATGCCCGGCTGGACGCGAACATCTCCGTACGGCACGGCCAGGTGTTCCAGCCCAAGGCGCTGTTCGGCAAGCCACGCGCGGAGCTGCACTGGCTGGCCAGGCTTCCCTCCTTCGCGCAGGAACGCCTCACCCGGGCTCTCATCAACATCGCTGTCGGACCGCCCACCGCCTACCGGGGCCTGCCCGAGCCCGCCACCCGCAACCTCAACAAGCAGCGCCCGGTCGTCAACAACCTGCTGCTGTACTGGATCCAGCACGGCCGGATCACCGTCCGGCCGGGCATCGAGCGGTTCGACGGCCGTACCGTGCACTTCACCGACGCCTCGGCCACGGAGATCGACACCGTCGTCTGGGCCACCGGGTTCAAGACCTCGTTCCCGTTCCTCGACCCCGGCCTGCTGACCTGGCAGGACCGCAACCCGCTGCGGGTCGCCGGGCTCACCGTCCCCGTCGGCCTTGAGCGGCTCTTCTTCATCGGCCTCGTCGCGCCCCGCGGTCCCCAACTGCCGGTCTACTCGGCCCAGGCGAAGCTCGTCGCCCGTTTCCTGGAGCTGCAGCAGAGCGATGATGTCGCGCTGTCCGGTTTCTTCAGCGGCCGGCAGACCCCGGACGCGCGGATCGACATCGTACGAAAGGTGTGGCTGAAGCAGATGGACGACACCCACAAGGCGCTCGCCCCGCTCACGCGCAGCGCCACAGGACGTGCCCGTTGAGAACAAGTGCACGCCTTTGCGGCAGAACCGCCATCGTCACGGGCGCGGCCCGTGGCCAGGGGGCCTCGCATGCCCAACGTCTCGCCGCCGAGGGAGCGCGCGTCCTCGCATGCGACGTCCTGGACGACGTGGGCAAGGCCGAAGCGGCCTGGCTGTGTCAGCGCGGCCTCGACGTGGAGTACCTCCACCTCGATGTGAGTTCGCCGCCGGACTGGGCGCGGGCCGTCACCGTCGTCCGGGACGCCTTCGGCCGCCTGGACGTGCTGGTGAACAACGCGGGGATCATCCATGTGAACCCGCTGCTCGAAGAGCGTATCGAGGACTGGAACGCCACCCTCGCGGTCAACACCACCGGCCCGCTGCTGGGCATCCAGGCCGTCGTACCGCTGATGCGCGAGAGCGGAGGCGGGTCCATCGTCAACGTCTCGTCGGTCTTCGGGATCGTCGGGGCCGTCGGTTACGTCGCGTACTGCGCCAGCAAGGCGGCGCTGGTCGCGCTCACCAGGACCGCCGCGCTCGAACTCGCCGCCGACGGCATCCGGGTCAACGCGATCTGTCCCGGCGGGGTCAGCACTCCCATGAACGAGAACGAGAAGGAGGGCGGCGTGGTGCCGCAGACCCCGATGGGCCGTCGGGCCCACGTCCGGGAGATCTCCGGTGCGGTCGCCCATCTCGCCTCCGACGACTCCACCTTCACGACCGGAACGGAGATGGTCATCGATGGCGGCTTCCTCGCCCACTGAGCGTGTACCCCGTACTGCCCTGGTCACGGGCGCGGCCAGCGGAATGGGCCTGGCCGTCGCGGAACGCTTCCTCGCCGAGGGCTGGGCCGTCCTCGGCGTCGACCGTGACGCCGACGCCCTCGGCAAGGCAACGGGAGACCTCGGCTCTGCCTTCCGGCCCGTCCCCGTGGACATCACCGACCGCGGTGCCCTGTCCACTGCCCTCGGCGGGGCCACGGGCTTGCGCGCGGTCGTCAACGCGGCCGGGATCTATCCGCCCACCAGTCTGGCCGACTTCGACGAGGCCACCTACCGCCGCATCTTCGATGTGAACGTCCTCGGCACCCTCAACACCATCGCCGAGACCGTGCCGGCGCTGCGCGCCGCCGGTGGCGGTGCCGTCGTCAACTTCGCCTCCATCGACGCCCTGGCCGTCTCCCGAGGTCAGCTGCTCTACAGCGCGTCCAAAGCCGCTGTCGTCACCCTGACCCGGTCGCTCGGCGTGGAGCTCGCCCCCGACAACATCACCGTCAACGCCGTCGCGCCGGGCTGGGTCGACACCCCCGGCACCCGTGCCGGCGGGCGCATCGAGCAGGCCGTCGCCACCATTCCCCTCGGCCGGGCGGCACGCCCGGAGGAGATCGCCGACTGGGTATGGACGCTCTGCCACGGCTCCTACATGACTGGCGAAACCCTTGTCGTCAGCGGCGGTCTCACCGTCCGCTGACGACGTGCGACGTGACGACGTGAACACGTCGGCCGCCTGCCGGGTCGGCCGTCGGGCGGTGTTCGGCCTCCGCATCCGCCCGGAAGGCGTCGCGCGGATACTCACTCTCACCCGGGTGTACTTTCCAGCGGCGGGAGAGCCGTCCCGGAACGGCTGCCGTCGGCCGGGGCGTGGCCTCCGCGGCGTGCCCGGCGGATCACCGCCCAGGCCGCCGCGGCATCCTGCACTCCCAGGCCGACGCTGCCGTAGAACACGATGTCGTCGGGATCGATGCGCCCGGCCGCGCGGCCCACCACGACATCGCCCAGGGCAACGAGATCCTGCCGTCCGATGTCCCCGGACCGCAGAGCCGTCACCACCGGCCCGCACTGCAGCGCGACGGTGGCGGGGTCGTCGACGACGACGGCACTCGCCCGACGCAGTACCTCCGCATCGGTCTCGCAGCGCGTGGGTTCGACGGACCCGACGCTCACGACGGTGCAGCCCTTCGGCAGCCAGGCACCGAGGACGACAGGCTCTTCGCTGAGGGTGCACGCGGCGACGATGTGTGCGTCCGCCACCGCGTCCTCGGCGGTGGCGGCGGCCTCCACTTCGATGCCTTCGATGCCCAGCTCGGCGGCGAGTTCGGCTGCGGCGGCCAGGCGGTGCTCCGGTGTGGGGCTCCAGATCCGCACCGACCGCAGCGCGCGTACGCGGGCGATGGCGCGTACGTGAGCACGGGCCTGTACGCCGGAGCCGATGACCGCTAGGCGGGTGGCGTCCGGGCGAGCGAGAGCGTCGACGGCGAGGGCGCTGCCCGCGGCCGTGCGCAGGGTCGTCACCGTGGTCCCGTCCATCACGGCGACGGGCCGGCCGGTCTTAGGGTCGAGCACAGTGATCAGGGCGTGGATGTTGGGCAGTCCGCGTGCGGTGTTGCCCTCGTTGACGCTGCCGAACTTGCTGACCGCGCCGGTGTCCGCCGACAGGCGGGAGGCGTAGCAGAATACGATCGAGCCGTCGAAACGGCTGGAGTAGTGGATCTTGTTCGGCAGTTCGGCGGTCCCGTTGCCCAGGGCGGCGAAGGCCACGCGCTGGGAGTCGATCGCCGTGTCGGGATCGAAGAGGGCCCCCACCTGACTGCGGGACAGGAACAGGATTTCTTCCGGCATTTCGTCGAGCACTTCGCCCTGCACTTCGCTCTGCGCTTCGCCATGCATGTCGGCGTGCACTTCTTCGGGCATATCCTCGGGCGCTTCTTCCGGCATCTGCTCTCGCTTCCTCGTCACGGGGACCTGCCCGGGCGCGTCCGCCGCCGCGGACGAGGCACCGAGCGCCACGCCGCCGGCGACGAGCAGGCTTCCCAGCAACTGTCCGGGACCGAAGATTCCCGTGCCCACTATCGGTGCCGTCAGCGCGGCCGAGACCGGGATCAGCCCGGACAACAGTGCCATGCCCACCGCCCCGATGCGGTGGATCGCCCCGAACCACAGCACGATTCCCAGGACCGTCACCGCGAGGACCTGCCACGCCAATGCCGCCGCCTCCACGCCGTCGGGCATCCGTACCCACGCCCGGCCGTCCAGGGCGAGCCCCAGTACGGCCGCCTCCACCGAGGCGATCGCGCAGGCGCAGGTCGTCAGCAGCAGCGGCCCCAGGGCCCTCAGCACGGGCACCACGAACAGGGCCATGACCACTTCGCCGCTCATCGCCGCCAGTGACCAGACCAGGCCGGCCGCGTCGGTCCGCCCCAGTCCCTGGACGACGGCTGCCCCGGCAGCCACCACCAGCGCTCCGCAGGCAACCCGGCCCGAGGGGCGCCGTGATTCCATCAGCGGCGCCAGTATCGCCACCACGACCGGTGTGCACCCCACCACGACGCTGGGAACGGCGGGCTCGGCGGTGCGCTCGGCGTTGAGCACCGCCACGTTGAACCCCACCAGGCCCCCCGCCGTCACCAGAGCGAGCCGCGCCCACAGCCGGAGGGTGAGCCGGCGGACCGGTGCCCATCCCCGCCGGGCACAGAGCACGGCCAGCACCAGGAATCCGAGGGCGTACCGCACCGACTGCCCGCCCAGGAACGGGTAGTGCGCCATCAGGCTGCTCGCCACGAAGGACACGCCGACCAGGACGGCGGAGGCGGTTCCCATCAGCACGCCGAGTCGCTGCGATCGCGTCATACGCGGTATCGCGTTCACGTGGTCCGCGCGCCGGGCCGCCGGTACCGGGTCACCAGTCGGTCCGGCAGGAACGGCCGGGCGGCGTCCGGCAGCGCGTCGGCGCCCGTGCCCGCGTTCACCATCGCGGTGATGAGCTCCGCGGTGGCGGGTGCCAGGGTGACGCCGAGCATCGCGTGACCGCTCGCCACGAGGACGTTGTCCCGTCCGGGGAGCGGACCGACGACCGGCAGGCCGTCGGGGGTCATCGGCCGCGACCCGGTCCAGGCTCGCGGCGGAGAGGCGGGCGCCCCGCCTTGCGGATAACCACCCTCCGGACACGCGCCCTGCGGATAACCACCCTTCGGATACCCGCCCTTCAGATACGTGCCGGCGGAGCGCACGATGCCGCGCAGGCGATGTGCGTCAACGGTGCCTTCCGCACTACCGAGTTCCATCGTTCCGGCGAACCGCACCCGGCCGGCGAGCGGGGTGAGCGCCACCCTGGCCTCGCTGAGATAGACGGCGTGCCGCAGCGGCACGGACCCGCTCGTGTCGTCGAACCCGTACCCCTTGCCCGCCCGGATCGGCAGTGGGCAGCCCGCCAGCCGGGACAGCCCGGCCGTCCGCACCCCGGCCGCGAGCAGGAACACCTCGCCCTCGATGTCCTCTTCCCCGGCCACCAACGCCGACACGGCGGAGCCGCGGCCCCTGACCGCGGTCACCGGGCTGTCGTACCGGAAGCGGACGCCGCGTCCGCGGCAGGCGGTTTCCAGGCCGGCGGCCAGCGACGCGGGGTCGACGTGCCGTTCCTCCGGGTACAGGATCCCGCCCTGGACCTGCTCGCCCAGGGCGGGTTCGAGGTCTCTGACCTCGTCGCCGGAGAGCCCGGGGAACGTGGCGTCCGCGGCGTGGTGCCGCATCGCCTCTCGTGTCCGGAAGGCCTGCAGCAGCCCCGCACGGTGATGCTCGAATGCGACGCCGTCGCTTTCGTAGGCGTCCAGCAGTTCCGTGGTCCGGGAGTTGAGCGTGGCCAGCGCCTCGGCCCCGTGCTGGAAGTCGCGGTGGTTGCAGTACCGGAGCATGCGCAGGAGGAAACGCAGATGCGCGGGGTCGGGACTCGGCCGGATGTAGAGCGGGCTGTCGTTGCGCAGCATCCAGCGCAGGGCCTGCGGCACCATGCCGGGCCCCGGCACCGGCGTCGACAAGGCCGGTGTGATCCACCCCGCATTGTGCGAGGAGGCCCCCGATCCCGCACGGCTCGCCGCCTCGACGACCGTGACCGCATGCCCGTCCCCGGCCAGGCGGTACGCCGCGGCGAGTCCGATCATCCCGGCCCCGGCAACCACCACACTCGTCACTGCCGCGTCCCCTCCGACTTCATGCCTTGTGCCCGCGGTTGCGCCTGGCGTCCCCGAGGCAGCGGCACCCCGGGCGCGCAAAGCGCGTCACGTCATACGGACGCACCCGTGCACCCGGGGTGATTCAGTGACCCGATCGCACGCCTTCGTACGGTCGGAATCAGCCGCCGAGGTAAGCCTTGACGATCTCCTGGTCCTCGGCCAGTTCGTCCGCGGGACCGTGGAGTTTCAGAGAGCCTGATTCCAGGACGTAGGCGCGGTCCGCGACATCGAGTGCGGCCAGCGCGTTCTGTTCCACGAGCAGCACCGTGGTGCCCTGCTCGCGGATCCGGGCGATCGTTTCGAAGATGACGTCGACGAGCACCGGGGCGAGACCCATGGAGGGCTCGTCGAGCAGGAGCAGTTGCGGCCTGGCCATCATCGCCCGCCCCACGGCGAGCATCTGCTGCTCACCACCGGACATGGTGCCCGCCTTCTGGTCGAGGCGTTCCCGGAGCCGGGGGAAGAGTTCGAGGATCATCTCCCGGTCCTCGGAGATCGCTTCCTTGTCCTTGCGCAGGAACGCGCCCATGTCGAGATTCTCGTCGACGGTCATCCGGGGGAAGATCCGCCGGCCCTCCGGCGAGTGGGCGATGCCGCGTCTCACGACTTCGTGATCGGGCACGCCGTTGAGCTGCCGGCCCAGGAAGGTCATGGTGCCGCGACGCACCGGCAGCAGGCCGGAGATCGCCCGCAGGGTGGTGGACTTGCCCGCGCCGTTCGAGCCGATCAGGGTGACGATCTCGCCGGGGTAGACGGTCAGCGACAGGCCCTTCACCGCGGCGATGTTGCCGTAGTAGACGTGGATCTCGTCGAGTTCGAGCATCGGTTCGCGCGTCTCGATCACGCCGCCTGCGCCGCTCATGTGGTCTTGTCCCTTCCGGACTTGCCGAGATACGCCTCGATGACCCGGGTGTCGGACCTGATGTCGTCCGGGCTGCCTTCGGCGATCTTCTCTCCTCTGTCGAGCACGGTGATCCGGTCGGAGACCTGCATGACGACGCTCATGTCGTGCTCGATGAGCAGGACCGAGAGGTCCTTCTCGTCACGCACCCGGTGGACGAACTGGGTGAACCGGCCGGACTCCTGGGGGTTCATGCCGGCGGTCGGTTCGTCGAGGAGCAGGATGCTCGGCTCGAGCGCGAGTGCCCGTGCGACCTCCAACCGCCGCTGGTCGCCGTAGGAGAGGTTGCGCGCGTACTCGTTGGCGACCTTGCCGATGCCGACGAACTCCAGCAACTCCCGTGCCATCTCCTGGGCTTTGCGCTCCTCGCGGCGCTGGCGGGGGGTGCGCACGATGGTGTGGAAGGGCCCCGAGTGCAGCTTGGAGTGCATGGCGACCTTGACGTTCTCCTCGGCCGTCATCAGACCGAAGAGCCGGATGTTCTGGAACGTACGGGCCATGCCGAGGGCGGCGATCCGGTGCGGGACGAGGTTGGTGATGTCCGTCTCGCCCAGGACCACCCGACCGCTGGTCGCCCGGTACAGGCCGGTGAGCACGTTGAAGAACGTCGTCTTGCCCGCCCCGTTGGGCCCGATCAGGCTGACCACCGACTGCCCGGGAATGGTGAAGCTCACGTCGTTGACGGCGACCAGGCCGCCGAACTTCACGGTGATGCGGTCGGCGTGCAGTTTCACCGTCCCCGCGTCCAGCGATGCGTCTGTCTGCGGACTCGTCGTCATACCTTCTCCCCCATTCCCGTTCCCGTTCCCGTTTCGTCGGCGATGACCGGTCCTTCGGCGACGGCGGTCTTGAGCGATTCGTCTTCGTCCAACTCGGGAGCGGGCGCTTCCATGTCGGCGCCCAGCGACTCCATGTCGGTGCGGCTGGGTTCGTGCAGTACCAGCCTGGTCCGCGACTCGGGCAGGATGCCCTCGCGCCGGAACAGCATCATCAGGACGAGGATGCCGCCGAACAGCAGATAGTTGTACGAGGGGAAGTTGATGTTCGTCCCGAACTCCTCGTTGAAGGACGTCCCGAACTGCGGCAGGCCGGTCGAGTTGACCCAGGCGAGGACGAGAGCTCCCAGCATGACCCCCCAGACGTTGCCCATCCCGCCGAGTACGACCATCGCCAGCAGGGTGATGGAGATCGAGAAGTTGAACCGGTCCGGCAGGACGCCTCCGACATGCGTGGCGAAGGCGACGCCGGCCAGGCCGCCCGCCACCGCGCCGACGGCGTAGGCCGAGAGCTTGGTGCGCATGAGCGGGACGCCCATCATGCTCGCGGCGAGCTCGTCCTCGCGGATGGCCAGCCAGGCGCGGCCCAGCCTGCCGTCGCGCAGTCGCAGCGTGATGAAGACGACGACGGCCGCGATCAGCACGAAGATCAGGTACTTCCACACCAGGTCGAAGGGCCCGAGGCGGGTGGAGCCGATGCCGATCGGGTCGACCGGGGTGATGCCCTTGGAGCCGTTCGTCAGGTTGAAGCCGCCGATGTTGTCACCGTTGGTGAAGACCTGCGGGATGATCTCGCCGAAGCCGAGCGTCACCAGGGCGAGGTAGTCACTCTTCAGGCGCAGCGTGGGCGCGCCGATGATCACGCCCCACACCGCGCAGAACGCCGCTCCGATGAGCAGCACCAGCCAGAAGCTGATGTGGATGCCCGAAGCGGTTCCCAGCGCCCCACCGAAGATGTGGACGTTCACCTGGTGGAAGAAGCCGGACATCAACCAGCCCGCGGTGTAGCCGCCCAGTGCCCAGAAGGCGACGAAGCCCAGGTCCAGCAGGCCGGCGTAGCCGACGACGATGTTCAGACCGAGGGCGCAGATCACCCAGACCAGCGCCTCGTTGATCGAGGTGAGCGGAAGCCAGTTCCGGAAGAACGTCTGGCCGTCGGCGCCGAGGTTCGGGATCACGTAGTAGTACGCCAGGAACACCAGGACCGCTGCCGCGGTGTACCCGAGCGGCCAGCGCATGCGGTGCGGTATGGCCAGGCCCGGCATCCGCCTCACCCGGCTCGGAACGTCGGAAACCATGGCTACACCTTCTCCGTGGACGGTCGGCCGAGCAGGCCTTCGGGCTTGAAGACCATCAGCAGGATGAGGATGGCGAAGACGACGCTCTGGGACCATTTCTGCCCGAACCCGAACGGCAGACCGTCGTTGAAGCCCTGGATGAGGCCGATCAGGAGGCCGCCCAGCACAGCGCCGCCGATGTTGCCGATGCCGCCGAGGACCGCGGAGACAAAGGCGATGAGACCCAACTGGTATCCCAGGTTGTACGCCGTGGTGCCCACGACCTGCTGGTACATGACTCCCGCGGTACCGGCCAGCGCTCCGCCGATCAGGAAGGTGAAGGAGATGGTCCGGTTCACGCTGACGCCCATCAGCCGCGCGGCGTCCTGGTCCTGGGCGACGGCCCGCATGGCCTTGCCCTGCCTGGTGCTGGTGATCACCCAGCGCAGCAGCAGCAGGACCGGCACGGTCACCGCGATGACCGCCAGCAGGCTGTAGTCGACCTGGAACTTGCCGACGCCGAAGGAACCGTCGGGAAGAACGCTCGGCCACTGCTTGGGAGTCGAGCCGTTCCATTTCAGACCGACGAACTGCAGGACGAAGCTCATCCCGACCGCGGTGATCAGCGGCGCGAGCTTGGGAGCCCGTCGCAGGCGGCGGTAGGCCACGAATTCGAGCGCCACATTGATGCCGCCGCAGAAGAGCATGGTGCCGACGATCGTGACGAGCAGGAGGGCGATGCCGAGCACACCTGCGTGTTCCTGCCCCATGACGGTCGTCAGCAGGAATCCGCTGAAGAGGGCGCCGAGCATGAACAGGTCGCCATGAGCGAAGTTGATCAACTCGATGATGCCGTAGACAAGGGTGTAGCCGAGGGCTATGAGCGCGTAGAGCATGCCGAGGTTGAGCCCGACCATTCCCGCCGAGAAGAACTGTGACGGGGAGTTGATCAGGTTGGCGCCGAGCCAGACGGCGACGCCCAGAAGGATGACGTGAGTGGCGTAGCGCTGGATGACCGCCTTGCGGTCGATCACGGCCGGCACCGCGGTGCTGGTGGCAGTTGCTGCCATGAAGGTCCTCGCGAGGGTTCGAATAACGCAGCGGGCTGGGGAAGAGGGCCGGAAGCCGGTCCGGGGCGGGCGTCACCTGGAGGGGGTGGCGCCCGCCCCGGGGCCTCAGCTCAGCTGACGGGCCACGGCTTCAGGAACTTCTCTTCCTTGTCCTTGAGCTGGAGGACCGAGATGTCACGGACACTGACGTCGCCGGTCTTGGGGGAGATGTCCAGCTTCTTGCCCACGATCGACTTGTCGGCCGGGATGCTGATCCCGCTGCCCGAGAAGACCTGCTCCGTGATGCTCTTCCGGGTGCCGTCGGACTTCTCGATGGCCTGCATGATCACCTGCAGCGCCTCGACCCCGTAGAGGGCGTAGCTCGTCGCCGGGTCGGCGCCGTACTTCTTCTTGTAGGCGTCGAGCAGCTTGGCGCCCGGGCCGCCGTCCTCGCGCAGGGTGGTGGCGGTCAGGCCGGCGAACGTGATGTAGGCGCCCTGGGCCTGTGCCAGTCCGTCGAATTCGGGGTAACCGCTGAATCCGTCGGGCGCGATGAGCTTCACCTTGGAATTGTCGCCGAGGACCTTGACCTTGTCCTTGACGAGCTGGCCGCCGTTGTTGTCGAAGATTCCGGCGAGGTAGACGCAGTCCGGGTTCGTGGCCTTGATACTGGTGAACAGCGCGGTGTAGTTGGGCTGTTTGACGTCCCACGCCTGGTTGCCGAGCACCTTGATGCCCTGCTTCTTCGCCTCCTGCTCGAAGGCCTTGCCGACGCCCTGTCCGTAGGTCTGGTTGTCATTGAGGATGTAGCACTTCTTGACGCTGAGATCCTTGGCCGCGAACTGGGCTCCCGCCGCGCCCTGGTAGTCGTCGGTCGCGATGACACGGGCGTAACTGCGCTTACCGGACGGGAAATACTTCTCCGGCTCTCCCGAGTCCCATGCCTTTGTCAGCCCGGGGTTGGTGTTCGCGTGCGACACCATCAGCATGGGGCCCGTCGGGTCCTGGTTCAGAACCGGGGCGATGATCTGCGCGCAGCCGGAGTTGTAGGTGCCCATGACCGCGACCTCTTCGGTGTTGCCCACGTGGTCCTGCGCGTTCTTGGCACAGGTCGCGTCGTCCCAGGCACCCTTGGCGGCGGTCGAGTCGTCGTACACCTTGAGCTTGACCTTGTACTTGCCGGCCTTGCTCCCTGTCTGGTCCAGGTAGAGCTTCATCGCGTTGACCGTCGACTCGGAAGCGTCCTTGGACGCGCCCTGAAGCGGCAGATCCACGCCTATGACGAGCGTGTCGCCGCTGGACGAGCTGTCGTCCGCGCCTCCGGAGGCATTGCCGCCGCAGGCACTCAACGCGAGCCCGGCCACCGCGACCGTGGCGAAAATCTTGGCTGTTCTGGACATCCGACTCCTCAATTCCGCAGGTAAGGGAAATCTGAAGCGCTTTTATTACGCTCAAGCACACTGAAATGTTTCGACTACATCTCGAAACTGGATTGTGACGTTTACCCTCGGTGTCGAGGAAATGGCATGCCGAGATGGCGGCGCGGTGGATCGAGCCGCCGGGAGGGAGGAATTGACGCCGGTAGCCGTGAATTCGCTGTATACAGCAGTCAATACCGGAAAGGTACTTTCAGCCGAGTAATCGGCGGATCCCTGCTGCCGACCGATGATGCCGCCGCCTCGGCGCGACGGCCAACTCGGCGGCGGCGAGGGCGAGTTGAGCGGTCGGCCGACCGGCGGATCTCACCACGGCAGGGGTGCGGTGTGGGAGATGTCGAAGAACCCGCCGCCGCCGTAGACCAGCGGGGCCCGGTCCTCGTGGCGGGCGGAGACCACCCGGCCGGTGAAAACGGTATGGCTGCCGGCCTCCAGCCGCTCCCCGATCTCCACCTCCAGTTGGGCGCACGACCCGTCGATCAGCGGCGCGCCGAAGCCCCCCGGGGTCCAGGCCAGTCCGGCGAACTTGTCGTCCGCCTTGGAGGCGAAGATCCTGGCGACATCCAGCTGGTCCGCGGCGAGGATGTTGATGCCCAGATGGCTCGCCCGGTGCAGGGCCGGGTGGGTCGCCGAGCTGCGCTGGACACAGACCAGCACCATCGGCGGGTCCAGCGAGATGCTGGAGAAGGCGTTGACGGCCAGACCCTTCGGGGTGCCGTCGTCGTCCGTGGTCACCACCGTCACACCGGTGATGAACTTGCGGTGCACTCCACGGACGAGGTCGGGGTCCACGGCCGCCTGCACAGTGGTCGTGATGACCCCGAGCGCCTCCAGCAACTGGCGTGAGTCAAAGGTCACCCACTCCTCGGCCACCTTGGGCCCGTCGAAGCGGGCGAAGGTGGCACCTGCCACCCGCACCGGCCTCCCGGTGGGCGGCACACCGAGGAAGGCGCCGGTGTGGTGGCCGGTGGAACGCCACCGGATGGCCATTCGGTCGCCGTCCCCGCCCTCGACGATCTCCTCGATCTCGGTCCGCAGATCGGGAAAGGCCAGGCGGACGGCACGGACCGAGTCCTTGAACTGCTCTCGGTCCTGCGGCGTGGCGGCAGGTCCGCGGCGTCGTACGTAGGACGGGCTGAGCAGTTCGTCGAGCGCCTCGACCCGGCCTTCGTCCCATGCGGCCTGCCAGGCGGAGCGGATGTGCGTCGCCCGGCCCCGGGTTTCCGCCATCGGCTGCTCCCTCGCTCATGCCTTGTATGGCAGGGGACAGTAAGGAAAGCACCCATCGGTGTCAATCCTTGGAACGCAGACAGCTGAAAAGATCTGGAGAGCCATTAACTGTGCAGGTCAGCTTTTGTTTCACTGTCATTAATGCTTGACGCCCCGGAACCGGCATCCTAGCCTCGGCTGCCATGGCACAGCGCGAGCTGGAAATACGGGAAGGACGCCGTATGCGGTTCTCGATATTCCACAACCTCGGAGCGCCCGGACGGCTCGGCGAGTACGCCCAAGTCATGGAAGAGGCCCGGGAGTTCGCGATCGCCGCGGAACAGGCCGGATTCTGGTCCACCTGGTACACCGAGCACCACTTCGGGCACGAAGCGTTCGAAATCACTCCGAACCCGGTTCTCATGGGAGCCGATATCGCCGCCCGCACGGAACGCATCCGCATCGGCCAGGCCGCGAGCATCGCCACCTTCTGGCATCCGCTGCGGCTCGCCGAGGACATCGCCATGCTCGACCAGCTCTCCGGTGGTCGCGTCGAAGTCGGCCTCGGCCGGGGGCTGTACGGACGCGAGGCACTCAACCTCAACGCGCTGGCCGACCCGCGCGACCAGGAGCAGAACCGCGCGCTGTACGACGAGACGGTGGAGATCCTGCGCAAGGCCTGGAGCGGCGAGTTCTTCTCGCACAAGGGCCCCTTCTACGAGTTCCCCGCCCCCGGCGTGCGGTGGAACCATCCCCTCTCGCCCGCCACCGCCGACTACACCGACGCCGGCGTCATCACGAAGATGCAGGTCACGCCCTTCCCTCTGCAGCGCCCGCACCCACCGCTGTGGCAGGTCATCGACAGCCCCCGCTCGATCCGGGCGGCTGCCGCGGACGGTGTCCAGGGCATGTTCTGGCTACCCCCGGTCTCCGCGCTCAAGGACCGCTTCGAGCTGTACCGGAGCACGGCGAGCGAGGCCTCGGGGCGTGAGTACGCGCTCGGCGAGGGCATCGGCCTCGTACGGGACGTCTACGTCGCCGACACCATGGAGCAGGCGCGGGCCGACTTCGAGGAGGCGCTGATGACGACGTACCGGTGGATCATGCACTGGCGCGGGCTCGGCAACCTGATGGAGGCGGGCGAGGAGCTGACCGACGCGCACAAGCTGTCCTTCGACTTCCTGCGGTCGCGCAATCTGCTGGTGGGCACGCCGGAGTACGTCGCCGAGAAGGTCGCCGAGCTGCGGGACGAGGTCGGTCTCGAGCACCTGCTGCTGTGGACCACGCACCCGGGCCTTCCGCACCGCAAGGCGATGCGCAGCCTGGAGCTGTTCGCCGAGAAGATCATGCCGCGATTCGTCACCGGCGGGGGCACCGGTGCCTGACGTGCGCAAGGTACCGGCGCCTGAGGTGCGCAAGGTGGTCACCGTCACCGATGAGGTGCTGCTGGAGCTCGGCCGCCCGGTCGCCGTGCCGGTACGCCGGATCGCCGCGGCGGCGGTGATCCGCAATCCGTGGGCCGGGCTCGGTGTCGTGGCGGACCTGCGGCACGAGGTCGAACTGATCGCGCCCGGGCTGGCCCGGCTGCTCGCGGATCGGGTCATCGAGGCGCTGGGCGGGATCGATCGGGTCGAAGCCTTCGGCAAGGCGGCGATCGTCGGGCTGGACGGGGAGATCGAGCACGGCGGCGCGCTGATCCACACCCCGTTCTTCGGCAATGTGTTCCGGGAGTTGGTCGAGGGCACCTCGATCATCGTCTTCAGCGACGACCGGCTGCCGGCCGGGGAACCGCTGACCGTACCGCTGTGGCACAAGACGGCGGCGGCCACCCGCTCGCACTACCAGACCGCGCACATCCGCGTCCCCGACGCGCCACGGGCGGACGAGATCGTCCTCGTCGCGGCGGGCGCGTCCGGCCCTCGCCCGAACGCCCGGATCGGGGACCGTGCCACCGACCCCGTCGTCCGCCTCGCCGATCTGGAGACCGCGCCATGAAGGTACGCAAGATCATCACTTACACCGAGGACGTCCATTCCGAGGGTGGCCGCCCGGTCGATCCGCCGGCCCGTACGGCGGTCGTGCTCGCGATCATCGAGAACCCGTGGGCCGGGCAGGGCTATGTGCAGGACCTGCTGCCGGGCATCGACGAAGTCGCCCCGAAACTGGGCGAGTTGCTGGCTCCGAGGGTGGTCGAGGCGCTCGGGGCCCCCGTCGAGGCGTACGGGAAGGCCGCGATCGTGGGCCTGGACGGGGAGATCGAGCACGGCTCCGGGCTGATCCATACGCTCAAGTTCGGCGACTTCTTCCGCAAGGCGGCGAACGCCACCACCCTGCTTCCGGCGGTGGAGAAGCGGGCGGCGGCGGGCACCGTCTTCGACATCCCGCTCAAGCACGTCACCGACGCCACGATCCGCTCGCACCACCAGAGCATCGAGGTCCGGGTACCGGACGGACCACGCGCGGACGAGATCGTGATCGGCCTCGCCGCAGCCGCCCAGGGCCGCCCGCTGGCCCGGCTGGCCCCACTGTCGAGCGAGCGATGAGCAGCGCGGCGACGACGGGGACGGAGACGGCGGGAGCGCCAGAACCAGGCACGGCAGGACCGGAACCGGGCGCAGCGCCCGCCCCGGTCGCAGCAGCACCGGAACCGGTCGCAGCACCGGAACCGAACGCGGCAGCATCGCCCCACGCGCCGCCGAGCCCGGCCGACCCCACCGCCGAGCCGGCAATCAGCAGCACAGCCACAACAGCGACGGCGGGAGCACCGGAACCAGGCACGGCAGCACCGGAGCCGGGCGCGGCAGCGGCGCCCGACGCGTCGTACGACTTGCGGCCCGACCCGGTGCTCGCTCCCGGGCTCCGGGCCGGCGGCCCTCCCGGCGCCGTGTCGCATGAGCCGCCGCTCTCGCCGGTTCGCCAGGCAACAGCCCGTGGCCCCCTGGCCGAGGGGGCCACGACGTGGCGTCCTAGACAGGTGTCCCTCGCCCACGAAGTCCGCGGCGAGGGGCCCGATCTCGTGTTGCTGCACGGTGTCGGGCTCGACCGAGGGATGTGGGAGCGGTGCCTTCCGGCGTTGGCGGCGCGGCACCGCGTGGTGCTGGTCGATCTGCGCGGGCACGGTGCTTCCCCGGCAGCGGCAGCCGGCGTCACCCTTGGTGAACTGGCCGGGGATGTGGCCGCGTTGCTGGCGGGCCCCACGCATGTGGTCGGCTTCTCCCTCGGTGCGCTGGTGGCCCAGCAACTCGCCGTGACACGGTCGGAGTTGGTCGCCTCGCTGACCCTTGTCAGCGCAGTGGCCGAGCGTTCCGCCGAGGAACGGTCGGCGGTCGCGGGCCGCAGACGACGGGCCGCCGAGGACTTCGGGGCCTCGGCGCGGGCGGCCGTCGAACGGTGGTTCCCACCGGAGTGGCGGGACCGGGAACCCTCCCTGGCCGAGGCAGTGCTCGGCACGCTGCTGGCCACCGACCGCACCTCGTACCTCGCCTGCTACGACGTCTTCGCGACAGCCGACGCCGCGCTCTGGCCGCAACTGCCCCGCATCTCCGCCCCGACCCTGGCCATCACCGGCGCCGACGACCCGGGCTCGACACCGGAGATGACCCGGCGGCTCGCCGGGCAGATCCCCGGTGCCCGCGCGACGGTCCTGCCGGGGGCGCGCCACCTGCTGCCGCTGGAACGCCCAGGGGAACTGGCGAGTGTGATCCTGCAACACACCGGACCACAGGAGAGTCCCGAATGACCCAGCTCCCCCGCCACCAGCACTTCATCGCCGGCGAGTGGACCGAGCCCGTCGAGGGCGAGTACTTCGAGAGCCTCAACCCGACCACCGCCCAGCCCTTGTACGCGGCAGCGCACGGCACCGCCGAGGATGTCGAGCGTGCGGTCACCGCCGCCCGTACCGCGTTCGAGGACCCGCGCTGGCGTGACCTGAGCCAGACCCGGCGCGGCCGTCTGCTGCGCAACCTGGGCGACCTGATCGGCGAGCACGCCGAGGAACTGGCCCGTACCGAGACACTCGACAACGGCAAGCTGCTGCGCGAGATGCGCGCCCAACTGGCCGGGCTGCCCGAGTACTTCTACTACTACGCCGGACTGGCCGACAAGATCCACGGCGAGGTGATCCCGGGCGCGAGCCGGGAACTGCTCAACTACACGCTGCGCGAACCGGTCGGCGTCGTCGGGGCCATCACTCCGTGGAACTCCCCGCTCCTCCTCACCGCCACCAAGCTCGCCCCGGCACTCGCCGCCGGGAACACCGTTGTCGTCAAGCCCTCGGAACACACCTCGGCCTCGCTGCTGGCGCTCGCCCCGCTCTTCGAAGAGGCCGGTTTCCCGCCCGGCGTCGTCAATGTGGTCACGGGCTTCGGCGCCACAGCCGGCGCACCGCTGGCCGGGCACCCCGGCGTGGCCAAGGTGACCTTCACCGGCTCCACCGAGACCGGCCGCCGGATCGCCCGTGTCTGCGCCGACCGTTTCGTACGCTGCACCCTCGAACTCGGCGGCAAATCACCGAACATGGTCTTCCCGGACGCCGACCTCGGCTCGGCGGCCATGGGCGTCATCGCCGGGATCTTCGCGGCGGCCGGCCAGACCTGCGTGGCCGGCAGCCGGGTTCTGGTCCATCGCGAGGTGTACGACGAGATCCTGGACCGTGTCACCGCCCGTGCGGCGACGATCCGGATCGGCGATCCGCTGGAGGACACCACCGAGTTGGGGCCGCTGGCCATCGCGTCGCAGCTGGAGAAGGTCGAGTCGTACGTGGAACTCGGGGTGGCCGAGGGCGGCACGATCGCCTGCGGCGGCGTACGGCCGAAGACGGAGCTGGGCGGGTACTTCTTCTCCCCGACCGTCTTCACCGGCACCGACAACTCGATGCGGATCTGCCAGGAGGAGATCTTCGGTCCGGTCGCGACAGTGATGCCCTTCTCCTCCGAGGACGAGGCGGTCGCGCTCGCCAACGACACCTCGTACGGCCTCGCGGCGGGTGTCTGGACCCGGGACCTGAACCGGGCCCACCGCATGGCGTCACGGCTGGAGGCGGGCACGGTGTGGGTCAACACCTATCGTTCGATGTCACCGATGTCGCCCCGGGCAGGGTTCAAGAACAGCGGGGCGGGCACCGAGCAGGGCACGGAGGTCATCCGCGAGTACACACGGTTGAAGAGCGTGTGGGTCAACACCAGCGAGGAGCCGGCCGGAGACCCGTTCATCCTCAAGTCCTGAGGGAGCCTCGCATGGCAGCTGTCCACCGGGAGCCGGGATGTGGTGACGAAACACGAGGCCCACACCTGGTGTCACATACCCCGCAAGAGCCCACGTCGACGCGGCCGAAGCGGCTGGGCCAGACCAGCATGCAGGCCCAGGTCGCCGAGGAACTCCGCCAGATGATCATCAGCGGCGAGCTGGAACCCCGCTCCAGCCTGTCCGAGATGACCCTGTCCGAGACCTTCGGAGTAAGTCGCACGCCCATCCGCGAGGCTCTCAAACAGCTGCAGATCGAGGGGCTCGTGGAGGTCCGGCCGCGGGTCGGGACCTTCGTCGCGGTGCCGTCCCGGCGGGATCTGACCGAGATGTTCCAGATGAAGGAACTGCTGGAGGGCGCCGCCGCCCGGCTGCTCGCCCTCCGGGGCACCGTGCCCGAACTGGACCTGCTGCAGGCCAACATGCGTGCCGCGGACGAGGCCGCCCAGGACGGTGACGCCGACCGGTTCGCGGAGCTGGTCCACGAGTTCCACAGCCTGGTCGTCACCGGCGCCGACAACCGCAAGCTGGAGGCCCACTACCGCACGCTGATGAACCAGCTCGCGTACACCCGACTGGTGCGTGCCTCCTTGTCGCGCCCCGGGCGCCTCAAGGCATCGGACAACGAGCACCGCCGCGTGGTCGACCTCATCCTCACCAAGGACGGCGACGGCGCCGAGCGCGTGATGCGCGAGCACGTACGGCTCAGCCACCAGGCACTGATGGCGGGGTTCGACGAGATGCAGCGCTGAGCGAGAGGCGAGGCCGCGACGCCGACCCGGTTTACAGAACGGCAACAGACGGGACATGCTGTAGGCGTTTCCTGACGTGAGACTCATTGTCACGACAGTGAACGCATCCACCCCGGGGAGAGCCCGTGTCCGTTCCGCTGATGTCCACTCCGCCCGCGTCGGGCACCCAGTCACTCGCCGCGCTCGCCAAGGCGGACGGTGTCCGGTTCCTGCTCGCCACCTTCACCACGCTGACCGGCAAGCCCTGCGCCAAGCTCGTGCCCGTCGAGGCGGCGGACGCACTGGAGGGGGAGGGAGTGGGCTTCGCGGGATACGCCGCCGGGGCCATGGGCCAACTGCCGTGCGACCCCGACGTGATGGCGCTCCCGGACGTGGCCTCGTACGTCCCGCTCACCTTCGTCCGCCCCGGACTGGGGATGGTGCACTGCGACCCGCACGTCGAGGGCCGCCCGTACGCCTTCGCGCCGCGCGTGATCCTTCGGACGCTCGCCGAGAAGGCTGCGGCCGAGGGCACGCGGCTGGTCAGCGGGGCCGAGGTGGAGTACTTCCTGGTGCAACGGGGGGCCGATGGTGCGCTCACCACGGCCGACCGGCTCGATGACGCCGCCCAACCCTGCTACGACGCCCGCGGGCTGACCCGGATGTACGACCACCTCACCGCGGTCTCCGACGCGATGGTGCGGCTGGACTGGGGTCCGTACGCGAGCGACCACGAGGACGGCAACGGGCAGTTCGAGCAGAACTTCCACCACGCGGACGCGCTCACCACCGCCGACCGGGTGGTCACCCTGCGGTACATCGTGCAGGTCCTCGCCGAACAGCGCGGGATGACCGCCACGTTCATGCCGAAACCGTTCACCGACCGCACCGGCAGCGGGCTGCACATGCACCTGTCCCTGTGGGACCGCGAGCGTGCGCTGTTCCCGGCGGGCGACGGCAACACCGCGGATCAGTACGGCATGGGGTTCAGCCCCGAGGCGTACCACTTCAGCGCCGGACTGCTGGCCCACGCCCCCGCGCTGCACGCGCTCATCGCCCCCACCGTCAACTCGTACAAGCGCACCGGCGCCACCACGACCGCCTCCGGCGCCACCTGGGCGCCGCGCACGGCGAGCTGGGGCGGCAACGACCGTACGCACTTCCTGCGCGTGCCGGACGCGCACCGGGTCGAGATGCGCGGCGGGGACGGTTCGGCGAACTCCTACCTCGCGGCGGCCGGTGCGCTCGGCGCGGGCCTGGACGGGGTGCGCCGGGGGCTCGACCCCGGTCGGCCCGGGCTCGGCGAGGACGGTCCCCGGCTGCCGCGCACCCTGCTCGACGCGGTGCACGCGCTGGAGGGGGACGACATCGTCCGCGGAGTGCTCGACGCCGTCGACGCGAAGGCCGGGGTCAGCGACTACTACGCGGAGTTGAAGCGCGAGGAGTTCTACAGCTGGCACAACACCGTGTCCCCCTGGGAGATCGACCGCTATCTCACCGCCGTCTGACACCGCCCTGTCCATTGGCTGTTTGGAGGTCATGCCCATGTGCGGCATCGCAGGACTCCAGGTGCGCGACCCCTCGCTGGAGCCCAGGCTCGGCGAACTGCTCACCGGAATGCTTCACCAGGCCGCCGAGCGCGGTCCCGACTCGGCCGGTGTCGCACTGTACGGCGATGCGCGCCTCACTCCGCCCGGCCACTCGGCGGTGAGCCTGCTCGCGCCGGGCGACGCGTCCGCCTCCGAGATCGCCGCCCGGGTCGGCGGGGACACGGCCGCCGTCACCGTCAGCCAGTCCACCGTCGTCCACTCCCCCACCCTCGCCGTGACCGATCTGGAGAAGGCCGTACGCGCTGCCTTCCCGAAGGCCGTCATCACCGGACGCGGCACCGGCCTGGCCGTCCTGAAGGGCGTCGGTCACCCGGCCGTGCTCGCCGAGGAGTTCGGCCTGCGCGCGGCGACCGGGCGGCAGGGCATCGCCCACACCCGCATGGCCACGGAGTCCGCGGTCACCCCGGAGGGCGCCCACCCGTTCTCCGTCGACGAGAACGTCTGCCTCGTGCACAACGGCTCGTTCGCCAACCACGCCACCATCCGGCGCGAACTGCGCGCCGAGGGCATCGATTTCGACAGCGAGAACGACTCCGAGGTCGGTGCCCGCTTCGTGGCCGCCCAGCTCGCCGCCGGGCACGACCTGGAGAAGGCGCTGAAGCTGCTGTGCGAGCGCTTCGACGGCTTCTACACGCTGCTGGTGACCACGGGGGACACGTTCGCCGTGGTCCGGGATGCCATCGCCTGCAAGCCCGCTGTCGTCGCCGAGACCGACACGTGGGTGGCGATGGCCTCCGAGTACCGCTACTTCGCCCATCTGCCGGGCATCGAGTCCGCCCGCATCTTTGAGCCCGAGCCCGAGGAGGTCTACACGTGGCAGCGCTGACGACGACTGTGGTCGACCTGTCCCAGCAGTCCGTACGAGACCTCAACTCGGCTCTCCATCAGGCGAGTCCGGGTACGTCGTGGCGTGTCACCCACCCCGACGGCGCCCACAACCTCGCCGTCGGCCTCACTGCCGGGCTGGACGTCGTCATCGACGGCCCGACGGGCTACTACTGCGCCGGCATGAACCAGCGCGCCACCGTCACCGTCCACGGCAACGTCGGCCCGGGCGTCGCCGAGAACATGATGTCCGGCACGGTGCGGGTGCGCGGCAGCGCGTCCCAGTCCGCCGGTGCCACCGCTCACGGCGGCCTGCTGGTCATCGAGGGCAACGCCGCCGCCCGCTGCGGGATCTCCATGAAGGGCGTGGACATCGTCGTGGGCGGCCATGTCGGTCATATGAGCGCCTTCATGGGCCAGTCCGGGCGCCTGGTGGTGTGCGGCGACGCGGGCGACGCCCTCGGCGACTCCCTCTACGAGGCCCGCCTCTACGTCCAGGGCAAGGTCAAGTCCCTCGGCGCGGACTGCGTGGAGAAGGAGATGCGGGACGAACATCTCGCCGAACTGGCCGAGTTGCTGAAGTCGGCCGACCGCGACGACGACCCGGCAAGCTTCCGGCGCTACGGCTCCGCCCGCGAGCTGTACCACTTCAAGGTCGACAACTCAGCTTCGTACTAAGGGAGTTCGCCATGGAACCCGCATCCCACGGTCTGCGTGAGTCCGCGACCTTCGACCGCGCCACCATCCACGCCATCCAGCGCGCCGCCGAGACCGGCATCTATGACATCCGCGGCTGGGGCGCCAAGCGCAGGGTCCCGCACTTCGATGATCTGCTGTTCCTCGGCGCGTCCATGTCCCGCTACCCGCTGGAGGGTTACCGCGAGCGCTGTGACACCGACGTCGTGCTCGGTGACCGCAACGCCAAGTACCCCCTGCGCCTCAAGACCCCGGTCACGATCGCGGGCATGAGCTTCGGTGCCCTGTCCGCGCAGGCGAAGGAAGCCCTCGGCCGGGGCGCGTCCGAGGCCGGGACCTCCACCACCACCGGCGACGGCGGAATGACCCCCGAGGAGCGCGGCCAGTCCAAGCACCTCGTCTACCAGTACCTGCCGTCCCGCTACGGCATGAACCCCGACGACCTGCGCAAGGCCGACGCCATCGAGGTCGTCCTCGGACAGGGCGCCAAGCCCGGCGGCGGCGGCATGCTCCTCGGTCAGAAGATCACCGAGCGGGTCGCCGCCATGCGCACCCTGCCGCTCGGCATCGACCAGCGCAGCGCCTGCCGCCACCCGGACTGGACCGGCCCGGACGACCTCGAGATCAAGATCCGCGAACTGCGCGAGATCACCGACTGGGAGAAGCCGGTCTACGTCAAGATCGGCGCGACGCGCACGTACTACGACGTGAAGCTCGCCGTCCAGGCAGGGGCGGACGTCGTGGTGCTGGACGGAATGCAGGGCGGCACGGCCGCCACCCAGGACGTGTTCATCGAGCACGTCGGCATCCCGACGCTGGCCGCGCTCCCCCAAGCCGTGCGGGCGCTCCAGGAGTTGGGGGTGCACCGGCGGGTCCAGCTCATCGTCTCCGGCGGCATCCGAGGCGGCGCCGACCTGGCGAAGGCCATGGCCCTGGGCGCGGACGCGGTGGCCATCGGCACGGCGGCGCTCATCGCGCTGGGCGACAACCACCCCAAGTACGACGCCGAGTATCGCGAACTCGGCTCCGCCGCCGGGTACTACGACGACTACCAGGACGGCCGCGACCCGGCGGGCATCTCCACCCAGGACCCGTCCCTGGCCGCCCGTCTCGATCCCGTCGAGGGCGGCCGGCGCCTCGCCAACTTCATCCGGGTGATGACCATGGAGGCGCAGACCATCGCCCGCGCCTGCGGCAAGGCCCACCTCCAGCACCTGGAGCCCGAGGACCTGGTCGCCCTCACCATCGAGGCGGCCGCCATGGCCCGGGTCCCGCTCGCAGGTACGAACTGGGTGCCAGGGGCCGGGTTGTGAGCCCTATGACTCCGGAGTTCGACCTGGCGGTCGTCGGTGCGGGACTGATGGGGGCGGCCACCGCCTGGGCCGCCACCCGGCGCGGGCTGTCCGTGGCGGTCCTGGAGCAGTTCGACGCCGGACACGACCGGGGCAGTTCGCACGGCAGCGCCCGTATCGTCCGCCGCGCCTATCCGGACCCGGTGTACCTCCGGATGACCGGCCGCGCGATGGAGCTGTGGCGCGAGCTGGAGACCGACGCGGGCACCCGGCTGCTACGCATCGTCGGCGGCATCGACCACGGCCGACTGCGCGACCCGGAGCGCCTCGCGGCCGCCCTCGCGACGGCCGCCGTACCGCATGAACTGCTGCCGCCCGAGGAGGCGGCACGGCGCTGGCCGGGGCTGCGCTTCGACGGTCCGGTCCTGTTCCACCACGAGGCGGGCACGGTCGACGCGGCCAGGGCCGTGGCCGCCTTCCTGGAACGGGCCGGTGCACGCGGGGCGGACATCCGGCACCACACCGCCGTACGCCGCATCATCCCGAACCAGGAGGCAGGCATACGGCTGGAGACGGCGGAGGGTGCGACGCTCACCACGCGCCGGGCCGTCGTCGCCGCCGGTGCCTGGGCGGCCGACCTGCTGGGCGGCCTCGTACCCCTGCCCGAACTGACCGTCAGCCAGCAGCAGATCTTCCACTTCCCGCGCCGCGACCCGGCGGCAGAGCCCTGGCCGGTCGTCGTCCACAAGGACGCCCTCAACACGTACAGCCTCCCGGGCGGGCGGGACGGCGGACCGCACGACGCCCGCAAGATCGCCGAGCACAACGCGGGCGGACCCACCACCGCCGGCACCCGCGACGGGAAGGTCGACCCGGCCGCGCGCGACCGCATCACCGCCTACGTACGGGACTGGCTGCCCGGCCTGGTGCCGGAGCCCTTCAACGAGGCCACATGTCTCTACACCTCCACGGCGAACGACGACTTCGTCCTCGACCGCGCCGGCCCGCTGGTCGTCTGTTCGCCGTGCTCCGGGCACGGCGCCAAGTTCGCACCGCTCATCGGGGAGATGGCCACGGACTTGGCCCTGGGCGGGGCGCCGCCGGAGCCGCGCTTCACATTGGCCGCCCACACCGCCCAGGCGGGAAACACCGGCGCGGCACAATGGCCCGTATGACGCCTGACCCGGACACCCCCGTGTTCCCCGACCGCTCCGTCGACCTGCCGGATCGCGAGGTCGACCCAGGTGAGGCTGCGCGGAAGCTGGAGCTCGAAGTCGTCATCGGCCGTCAGGTGCGCGAGTACCGTACGGCCGCGGGGCTTTCGGTGGCCGAGATGGCGGCTCGGGTCGGGATCTCCAAAGCGATGCTCTCCAAGATCGAGAACGCTCAGACCTCGTGCAGCCTCACCACGCTCGGCCGGCTCGCCACCGGTCTCGGGGTGCCGGTCACCGCGCTGTTCCGCGGGGTGGACGCCGACCGCGAGGCGGTCTTCGTCCCGGCCGGGCAGGGCGCCCGTATCGTCCGCCGCGGCAGCCGGGTCGGCCACCTCTACGAACTCCTCGGCGCCCTGCGCGGCCCGCACAAGCGCATGGAGGCCGTCCTGGTCACCCTCACCGAGCAGAGCGAGGTCTTTCCCCTCTTCCAGCACCCCGGCACCGAGCTGCTCTACATGCTGGAGGGCGAGATGATCTACGGGCACGGCGAGGCCAGTTACACCATGCGCCCCGGGGACGCCCTCCAACTCGACGGTGAGGGCGCACACGGGCCACAGGAACTGGTGGAGCTCCCGATCCGCTTCCTGTCCGTCACCGCGTACGGCGACCACATCCCTGGCTGAGCGCCTCGTTCGGCGTCAGCTCGGGCTGTCGTCCTCGCCCACGGGAGGCATGAAGGCGCGCAGCCATCGCTCGGTCTGGGCGACATGGGCCTGTGCGGCGCCGGCGGCGGCGACGGGGTCCCGGTCGGCGATGGCCGTGGCCAGCACCCGGTGGTCCTCATCGCTCTTGCGGCGCAGCTCGGGGCCCTCGGGCAGGGTGAAGACCTGGTACTTGCGGGAGCGGGCGCGGAAGACCGACAGCAGAGAGGCCAGAGTGGGATTGCCGCCGATCCGGGCGATCTCCGAGTGGAACCGGTGGTCGAGCTCGGATGCCTTGGCGGGGTCGTCGGTGGCCTCCATGGCCTCGATGAGCGAGAAGAGCGTCCTGACCGTCTCCGGGGTGCAACGTGCCGCTGCCTGGGCGGCGACATGGGCCTCCAGCACGCGCCGGATCTCGTAGACCTCCAACAGGCCGGTGAGTGGCAGGAGTTCGAGGGTCAGCGAGAGGCTGCCGATGACGTCCTCCGGCCTGAGCTGGGAGACGTACGTGCCGGAGCCGTGCCGCGGCTCGATCACGCCCAGAGCGGCGAGCATGCGCACGGCTTCGCGCAACGACCCCCGCGAGACGCCCAGTTCCTCGCAGAGCTCCGCCTCGGGCGGAATACGCTCGCCCGCGCCGAGGCGCCCCGTGGCGATCATGTGCCGTAGGCCGTGGAACGCCTTGTCGACTGCGGACATTGTTCTCCTCCCCTGCCGGGCCGGCAGCACAGCCAGGACCCTCGGGAACTGTATCGAGGCAAGTCATCAAATGTCTTTCAGCTGCGGACCATAATTCATCTGATGACTTTCCCTCGCAGCACTCTTGCGAGCCCCATATCACCGTGCCAGGATGCCGAGTCATCATACGTCTCTTTGAGTGAGATCTGATGTCTCACAGGCGTGCTCAGGTCCGGCGGAAGTGGAGTCATGTGAGCGAGACCGAGGTCACCACCGCACCCAGCCCCCTCCTGCTGGCCGACGGCCGACCCGCCGCCCGGGGCTGGTCGCTGGACCCCGCCCTGCGGCACCTGAACCACGGTTCGTTCGGAGCTGTCCCCCTGGTGGCGCAGGAGTCGCAGAACCAGCTGCGCGCGGAGATGGAACGCTCCCCCGTGGTGTGGTTCCCGGCGCTGCCGCCACGGCTCGCCGCCACCCGGGTCGACCTCGCGTCCTTCCTGCGGGTCGCCCCCGACGACGTCGCCCTGGTGCCCAACGCGAGCGCCGGCGCCAGCGTCGTGTACGCCGGCCTCACCCGCAGCCGCGGCGGGGAGATCGTCGTCACCGACCACGGCTACGGGGCCGTGACCATGGGCGCCGAGCGGCTGGCCCGGCGCTGGGGCGGCCGGGTCCGCACCGCCCGGGTGCCGCTGGACGCGGACGAGCAGCAGGCGTACGAGGCTGTGGCCGACGAGTTGAGTGGGGCCACCGACCTGATCGTCGTCGACCAGATCACCTCGGCGACGGCACGCCGGATGCCGGTGGAGCGGATCGGCGCGGAGGCCCGACGGCGCGGCATCCCGTTGCTCGTGGACGGCGCGCACGCCCCCGGTCTGATCGCCGCCCCGCTCGCCGGCGTGACGGGCGACTTCTGGGTCGGCAACCTCCACAAGTGGGGCTGCGCACCACGCGGCACCGCGACGCTCGTCGCCCGCGGCCCCCTGCGTGAGCAGCTCTACCCGCTGATCGACTCCTGGGGTGCCGCCGATCCGTACCCCGACCGCTTCGACCAGCAGGGCACGGTGGACGCCACCGCCTATCTGGCGGCGCCGACGGCACTCGACTTCATCGAGCACACCTGGGGCTGGGAGACCGCCCGCCGCTACATGGACGACCTGGCCGGCTACGCCGAGCAGGTCATCGGCGCCGCGTTCGCCGAACTGACCGGAGCGAACGGCCCCGTCGGCGTCGGCATGCCCGTTCCCGGCATGCGGCTGGTGCGGCTGCCCTCGGGCCTGGGCACCAGCCGCGTCGAGGCCGACGCACTGCGCGACCGGGTCGCCGAGGAGCTGGGGGTGGAGGCGGCCTTCACCAGCTTCGGCGGCGTCGGCTATCTGCGGCTGTCCGCACACGTCTACAACACCGCCACCGACTACGAGTACTTCGCCGAGACCTGCGTCCCCGTCCTCGGCGAGTGGGCCCGCGCGGCCCGTGAGCAGCACAGCGCGCCGTAGCCAAGAAAGAGCCAGGAAGAGGCAAGGAAGAGGTCAGCACGATGAGAAGAAGGACGGCAGTCCTCGCCCTCGGTACAGCCGCCACGATGGTTCTGACCGGCTGTTCCACCATGAGTCCCAGCGCGGGCGGAACGGTCACCCTCAACATGGTCGAGAGCCTGACGAACCCCGCCCGCACCGATCTCCTCAAAGGCCTGATAGCGGACTTCGAGAAGAAGAATCCCAAGATCAAGGTCAACCTGGTCTCGCCGCCCACCGAGCAGGCCGACCAGAAGATCCAGCAGATGCTGCAGTCCGGCAGCGGTGTGGACACCCTAGAGGTGCGGGACACCACAGTGGGGCCGTGGTCGAACAACGGCTGGCTCTACGACATGAAGAAGGACCTCGCCGGCTGGAAGGGCTGGCAGGCCATGACGGAGAACGCCGTCAAGGCCTCCGAGGACGCCGCGGGCAAGACGTACTTCGTCCCCTACGGCTTCTACGGTCTGAGCCTGTTCTATCGCTCCGACCTGATCAAGGACGCCGGCTTCGACAAGCCTCCGGCCACCTGGGCCGAACTGCTGAAGCAGGCCTCCGCCGTCCACGACCCGGGCAAGCGCCGGTACGGCTATGCCTTCCGGGGCGGGGCCAACGCCAATGGCAACGCCGCCGCGATCATCGAAGCCTACGTCGCCGACCAGGTCGACCCGGCCAACGGCTACAAGCTCAAGGACGGCGGCACGATCTTCTCCGCGCCCGGTGCGCTCGACGCCATGGAGACCTACCTCAAGCTCTTCAAGCAGGCATCACCCAAGTCGTCCGTCGCCTGGGGCTATCCGGAGATGGTCGAGGCCTTCTCCAACGGATCCACGGCCTTCCTGCTCCAGGACCCCGAAGTGATCGCCACGGTCTCGGAGTCCAAATCGATCGCGAAGACCCAGTGGAGCACCGCCCCGCTGGTGGCCGGCCCCAGCGGCAAGACCGTCCAGCCGCTGGCCACCGCGGGCTGGGGCGTCGCGAAGGGCAGCAAGCACAAGGCCGAGGCCGTCAAGCTGGTCGAGTTCCTCTCCGAGGGCAAGGCATCGACGACCTTCACCAAGAAGAACAGCCTGGTGCCGATCCTCAAGTCGGCGACCGAGGACCCGTTCTACAAGACCGGTCCCTGGTCCAGTTACGTCACCATGACGGAGCAGCCGGAGAAGTACCTCGTCGTCACCCAGCCGCGCGGCGTCGCCTGGTGGACCGAGTGGCAGCAGAAGGCCGACGCCGACGTCCAGAAGATGATCCTCGGCAAGCTGACGCCCAAGGACCTCCTGGCCGGCTGGGACACGTACTGGACCGAGAAGTGGAAGTAGACATGACCGCCGCTTCCACCACGGCGAAGACGAAAGCGAGGCCCGGGCGCCCTTCCCGCAAGGGGGGCGCCCCGCCCGCCCACGGCGCGCGCCGCAAGCGGGAGTTCACCACCCGCCGCGGCCTGCTCATCGCCGCCTTCATGGCACCGGCCGCGGTCTTCGTCGCCGTCTTCACGTACTACCCGGTGATCGCGGGCAGTCAGATGGCCTTCCGCAACTGGAAGCTGACGGATCTCACCGACACCTCCTGGGTGGGCCTGAAGAACTTCCGCGACGTCTTCACCGACCCCACGTGGGGCACCGTGCTGGCCAACACCGGTGTGTGGGTGGTCGGTTCGATCGTGCCCCAGCTGGTGATCGGCTTCGCCCTCGCCCTGTGGCTGCGCCGCCGGTTCCGCTTCCGCGGTGTCTACCAGGCGCTGGTCTTCTTCCCCTGGGCGATCTCCGGGTTCCTCATCGGCATCCTCTTCCGCTGGCTGTTCAACAGCGAGTTCGGCGTCGTCAACGACCTGCTGCAGAAGGCCGGGCTGATCGACGAGCCGATCGCCTGGCTGGCCGATCCGCACAAGGCGATGATCGCCGTGCTGATCGCCAACACCTGGTACGGCGTCACCTTCTTCGCGATCATGATCCTGGCCGCGTTGCAGTCGATCCCCGACGAGTTGTACGAGGCGGCGGCACTGGACGGTGCGGGCAAGGCACGCACGCTCTTCCAGATCACCATCCCTTACATCCGGACCACGCTGGCGCTCACCGTGCTGCTGCGGATCATCTGGATCTTCAACTTCCCCGACCTGATCTTCGGGATGACGGGCGGCGGACCCAACAACGAGACGCACATCGTGACCACCTGGATGATCAAGATCACCCAGCAGGGCGACTACGGCAGGGCCTCGGCTCTGGGCCTCCTCGTGGTGGCCGGGCTGTTGCTCTTCGCGACGTTCTTCCTGCTGGCCACCCGCGAGAAGCGAGAGGTGAGGCCGTGATCGGCAAGGAAACCACGGCCGGACGGACCGTCAAGTTCGCCTTCCTGGGCCTGTGGCTGCTCTTCACCGTCTTCCCGCTCTACTGGATCACGGTCACGTCGCTCAAGGCGCCCGGCGACATCTTCGCCTTCCCGCTCGCCTACTGGCCCGAGCACTTCTCACTGGAGAACTACAGCGAGCTGTTCGGCACGGCCGACTTCGGGACCTACCTCACCAACAGCCTCGTCGTCGCGACCGTCGCGGGCGCGGTGGCCACGGCGATCTCGATGCTGTCGGCGTACGTGCTGGCGCGCTTCGAGTTCCGCACCAAGTCCGCCCTGCTGATGGCCGCGCTGGTCACCCAGATGATCCCCGCCTTCATCGCGCTGGGTCCGCTGTACCTGCTCATGACCGACCTCAGACTGGTCGACAACCGCCTCGGGCTGATCCTCGTCTACATCGCCGTGTGCATCCCGTTCTGCACGGTGATGCTCCGCGGCTTCTTCGAGAACATCCCGGACGCGCTGGAGGAGGCCGCCATGATCGACGGACTCTCGCGGTTCGGGGCCCTGTTCCGGGTCCTGCTGCCGGTGATGCGTCCCGGGATCGTGGCCGCGTTCATCTTCAACTTCGTCAACTGCTGGAACGAGCTGTTCCTCTCGGTGACGCTGATGAACAGCGACACCAACAAGACCATCCCCACGGCCCTGAACGGCTTCATCTCCAGCTTCAACATCGACTGGGGCTCGATGTCCGCGGCGGCCGTGCTCACCATCCTGCCCACGATGCTCCTGTTCGCCTTCGCCAGCCGCCATATCGTCCAGGGGCTCACCTCCGGCGCGGTCAAGGGATAAGGGGGTAACCCCCGGGCATCCGGTCCTGAAAATGGAAGAGAGTTTCCGTTGACGTGGCTGTTACCTGCGCGCTATTCCTGAGCAACACATGCACCGTTCCCTGACCTGCGACATCAGCAGTGCGGCGTCAGGCCGGGACGGAGATGTCTTGCACAGCAAGGAGGACAGGACATGACGGCCACAGACAGCGCGGGCGGGGACAGATCCGCCGTCCCGCAGGGGTACTCCCCCCGTCTCTACAACGAGGATCTCGCCCCGGCCACCGAGCGCAAATGGGGCGCGTTCAGCATCTTCAACGTCTGGACCTCCGACGTACACAGTCTGTACGGCTACTTCCTGGCCGCCAGCCTGTTCCTCGTCGCCGGAAACACCTTCAAGTTCCTCATCGGCATCGGCGTCGGCTCGCTGATCATCTACTGGCTGATGACCCTCATCGGCAACGCCGGCGTCAAGACCGGTGTCCCCTACCCCGTCCTCGCCCGCGCCTCGTTCGGCACCTTCGGCGCCAACGTGCCGGCACTCGTCCGTGCCGTGGTCGCCACCTTCTGGTACGGCGCCCAGACCAGCGCCGCCGCCGGCGCCATCGTCGCCTTCCTCGTCCGCTACGACGGCCCCAAGCATCTGCACGAGACCAGCAGACTCTTCGACCACAGCGGCCTTGAAGTGCTGTGCTACCTCGGTGTGTGGGCCGCCCAACTGCTCATCATCAGCAAGGGGATGGAGACGGTGCGCCGTTTCCAGGACTTCGCGGGACCGGCGGTCTGGCTGATGATGCTGATCCTGGCGGTCGCGCTGTCCGTGAAGGCCGGGGCGCTGGACTTCTCCGTCGACATGCCGAGCGGCGACCTGGCCGCGCTCGCCAAGAGCGCCACCGGGCTCGACGTCAGCCCGGGCTCGCTCGCCGCGATCGCGGCGATAGCCGCGACCTGGGTCACCTACTTCGCCGCCCTGTTCCTCAACTTCGGTGACTTCGCACGCTTCACCCCCGACGAGAAGACCCTGAAGAAGGGCAACGTCTGGGGCCTGCCCGTCAACCTGATCCTCTTCTCCCTCGTCGCCGCGGTCACCACGGCCGCGGCCAGCAACGTGTACGGCGAGGTCATCCTCGAACCGGCCAAGATCTCCGCGAAGTTCGACAGCGCGTTCCTCGTCCTGCTCGCCGCCCTGACCTTCGCGGTGGCGACGCTCGGCATCAACGTCGTCGCCAACTTCGTCAGCCCCGCCTTCGACTTCGCCAACATGGCCCCGAAGTACGTGACCTTCCGAAGGGGCGGCCTCATCGCCGCCGTCATCGCGCTCCTGCTCTACCCGCTCCACCCCTGGGACAACGCCCCCAGCTTCGTCAACGCCATCGGCTCGACGATGGGCCCCATCTTCGGCGTGATCGTCGTCGACTACTACCTCATCCGGAAGACACAGCTGCACGTACCCGCTCTGTACGAGGAGAGCGGGGAGTTCCGCTTCCAGGGCGGCTGGAACGTACGGGCGTTCGCCGCCGCCGCGGTGGGCGCCGTCTTCTCCAGCATCCTTCCCACCTACGGACCGTCCGGATACGGGGCGACGCTCGGCCCGTACACCTGGTTCATCGGCGTCATCGTGGCCGGGGTGCTCTACTTCGCCTTCAGCGGAGGCAAGAGCCCGCTCGCCGCCCCGGCTGCGGCCCTGCACGGGGACGCGGACGTCGCCAAGGGATCGTAGGCAACAGTTTGCCCTCGGTCGTCCGAGTGCGCGCACTCGGACGACCGGGCTCTGCGCGGTTCCGTCGCCTGCCGGGACGGGGGCCGCTTCGGCTCGGTGCAGGTGGGGTTACTCCTTAGCATTAGCAATCTCCCTATAGGGCACGCGTTTACGGTGAGGCTTCCCCCCGACTTGGAGGCCGCTCCATGACCTTGCTATCCGGACGGCGCGACGACGAGCAGTCGCCGGCGAGGGAGCCGAAGGGAATCGGGGACGTTCCTCCGCTGGCGCGCAGACCCGTCTTCGCCCTCGCCGCGGCGGTCGCGGCGCTTCTGCTGCTGGTCAGCAACCGTTTCGGATACGCCGGCGACGAACTGTACTTCATCGTCGCGGGCAGACACCCGGACTGGAGTTATGCCGATCAGCCGCCGCTGCTGCCGCTGCTGTCGCACGCGTTGGACGTGGTCTCCGGCGGGTCGCTGGTCGCCCTTCGAGCCCCGTCGGCCCTGATGGCCGCGGCAGGCGTGGTGATCGCGGCACTGGTCGCTCGGGAACTCGGAGGGCGCCGCGGGGCCCAGGTGCTGGCCGCGGCCGCCTGTGCCCTCGCACCGATCACCCTGCAGTCCGGGCACCTGTTCATCACCAACTCCGTCGACGTCTTTCTGGCAATCCTTTCGTGCTGGCTGCTGGTGAGGTGGATCAGGCTGCGCGACGACCGTCTGCTGCTGGCGACGGCCGCGGTGGTGGCCGTCGAACTCCAGGTCAAGTACCTCGCGGTCGCCTTCTGGGCGATGGTCTTCGCCAGTGCCCTGCTCTTCGGTCCCAGAGAGCTGCTGCGCCGGCCGAAACTCTGGATCGGTGTGCTGCTGATCGCGGCCGTCACCGCCCCCGCCCTCATATGGCAGGCCGGGCACGACTGGCCGCAGCTCACCATGTCGGAAGTGATCGCCGACGAGGTCGCCGAGGCGGGTGAGGGCGGCATTCGGATGGTGCCCGCGGTGCTCGCGTCCGCGGGGATCCTGGGGCTGGTCCTCCTCGTCCACGGGCTGGTCCGGCTGATCGGCTCCCCCCGTCTGCGGCCCTACCGTTTCCTCGGCTGGGCCTGGGTCGGTCTTGTCGTGGTGTACGCGCTCTCCGGCGGGCGCGGTTACTACGCCGCTTCCTATCTCGTAGTGCCCTGGGCCGCGGCCGCGGTCGACCTGCAGGACAGGCAGGTGCTCCGCCGGGCACGATGGCGGTGGTGGGTCGCGGCACCGCTGACCGTGCTGTCCCTCGCCCTGGTTCCAGTGATGCTGCCGCTCTATCCGCGGGACAAGCTGGCCGACACCTCGGACGGGGTGTCGATGGAGACCGTCGGATGGCCGGAGATGGCGGATACGGTGGACGGGATCTACCGGGCTCGGCCCGCCACGGAACGCCGCCACACGGTGATCTTGACGGACCGTTACGAACAGGCGGCCGCTCTCGATCGCTACGGGCCCTCCCGGAAGCTGCCCCCCGTCTACAGCGGGCACCGCGCCTACTGGTACTTCGACCGTCCCGCGGACACGACCCGCCATGTCATCTACATCGGGGCGGATGCCGACTACCTCGACCGGTTCTTCGGGACGGTGCGGAAGGTCGGGGAGGTGGACAACGGTCTCGGAGTGCCCAACATCAACCAAGGCATGTCTATCTGGTGGTGCGACAACCCCCGGCGGCCGTGGACGGAGCTCTGGCCCCAGTTCAAGCACATGGCCGCGGTCACCAACCGAGGCCGGCCCCTCTCCGAGTAGTTCCCCGGCGGGACGTGAGTGACGGCAACGGCGCTGCGCGAAGCACCCCGTTGACCTCCGCGGTGGAGGTCAACGGGGTACTTCGTGCAGCGCCGTTCGCGACCAGGCAGAGAGCAACTGCACGGCCTGTCGGGCGTTGAGCCGGGGATCGCAGAGCGACGAGTACCGGTCGTCCAGGGAATCCGGTGTCGGCGCGTCCGCGACGCACTCGGTCACGTCCTCCGGTGTGGCCTCCAGATGGAGTCCGCCGGCGACACCGCCGGCCGCGGCAACCGCCTCCCGGAAGCCGTGGATCTCACGGACCATGGTCGCCACGACGCGTGTCTTCCGACCGCCCGGAGCGAGGACCGTATTCCCGTGCATCGGATCGCACAGCCAGATCACCGGGTGCCCCTCGGCCCGCACAGCCGCCACCAGGGCCGGCAGCCGGTCGGCGACGAGATCGGCGCCCATGCGGGCGATCAGGGTGAGCCGGCCCGGTTCGCGCAGAGGATCGAGCCGGGCACACAGGGCGGCGATCTCGTCCGTTCCCATCGTGGGGCCCACCTTGCAGGCGACCGGATTGACCACCTCGGCGAGCAGTCCCACGTGGGCGCCGTCGACCTGGCGCGTCCGTTCTCCGATCCAGGGCCAGTGGGTCGAGCCGAGCCAGCGGGTGCCGTCCGCGCGCTGACGGACCATCGGCAGCTCGTAGTCCAGGAGCAGGGCCTCGTGGCTGGTCCACGTCCTCGGCCCGGCCGTGTAGGTCGACCCGCCCGACGGGCACCAGCCGAGATGCCGCATGGCATCGGTCGCCGCGAGATGACAAGCCAGGATGCGCAGGGGGTCGGCGACGCGGCTGCGCGGGTCGGGCTCCGGGCTGTTGACCATGTGCCCGCGGTAGACCGGCAGAGTGAGGCCGCCGATCTCCTCCACGGGCTTCGAGCGGGGTTTGGCGAACTGGCCCGCGATGCGACCGACGCGCAGGACGGGCGTGCGCGTCTGCTCGCTCAAGGCCGCGGCGAGCCGGTCGAGCAGCGCGGACTTCCGCCGGACGTGCGCGGCGGTGCACTCCCGGGGATCCTCGGCGCAGTCGCCGGACTGCACCACATGCGCCTCGCCGACGGCCACCCGGGACAGCAGGGAGTGAAGGGTGAGCACATCGTCCGCACGGACCAGCGGAGGACGCGAGGCCAGGATCTCCTTCACCCGGCCAAGCTGGTCGGCGTCGTCCCACTGGGGCTGCTGAAGGGCCCGAGCCCGCGCGGGCCGTCGCGGCACGATCGCCGGCGATGTCCCGGACGTCACGTCGTCGCGCCCTCTCCTCGGCACCGCCCACGGCACGCGCACTGGTTCGCCGCCGACCTCATACGCTGTGGTCCTTCTCCCGTGGCACGCCGGCATCCGGACGCGTGGGTGCGTGGGCGTGCAGACGCGCGTTCCAGGAGGGAGCGCCGAAGACCTGGGCCTTGTCCTGAGGGATGCTCAGATGCACGTCACGGCCCTCGTCGTCCTCCGGTGTCGGGGTGATGAAGACATTCCACGGAATGGGGATGGGCGGGTACTCGAACCAGAAGGGCCGCCCACTGCCGAGGTCGATCCGGTACACCGGAAACCGTCCCACGTTGTTCAGCGAGACCGTGCCGTCGAAGGCGTCCAGTGCCATACGGCTGAGCACCTGGCGTGAGCGTCCCGCGCTCCGCTGGGCCGCCAGGAAGGCGATCTCCTTGCACAGGTGTCTCTCGGTGACCTCGCCGATCGCGGTGCGCACGGCCGAGGCGACGTCCGCCAGCGACGCGGCGGCCAGTTCACCCGCGCTGAGCGTGGCCGTCGTATTGGTGACGGCATTACCGCCGAAGCCATCGGGCAGCACGTCGCGCAGTGCCGAGCGGATGTCCACGATCACGCCGAGGCGCTCGGCACTGTCGTCGGGCCGCGCCCGCAGCTCGCCCATGACCTTCCACACATGGGCAGCGAGGGCGTCGCCGGCCGACACCCACTGCCCCGTGCCGGCGAGTGGCGCCGAGGCAGCCGCCTTGATGGCTCGCACCTCGTCGCCGGGAAAGCGCACGGTGAGATGGCGCACCCGGCGCGAACCCGCGTTGACCCGCCAGAGAAAGCGGAACTTCTCCCGTCTGCGCACCGCGACGTACTGCCGGCTGTGCTCCCTGGCCGCCCGCGCGGCGAAGGTGCCGAGTCCGTCGAGAGTGTTCCGTCCGTACGGAGGGGCCTGGTACGGAAGTCCGTGGTGTTCGCGGGACCAGTTCTGGAGAAAGTCCATGAAGCCGCTGAGGTCGGTCACCCCGTGGTTGAAGGTGACGCCGAGCACCGAGCCGCCCCCGCGCATATGTGTGATCTTCACGGTCAGCAAGGGGGTGTCGTGTCCGACGACCGCGAAGGGATTGACCCGGTGCAGGTACCTGCCCAGGTCGGACTTGGCCGATCTGCCGATGCCGTAGTCGGGCATGGGGAGGTCGGAGTGGACCTCGGCGAACAGCGCGCCCGCGTCGTTGCACACGAGGTCGATGCCGCCGTCGGGGTTCCGTTCCATCCGCCCCGTCAGCGGTGGGTGGCGCGCCAGCGTGCGGGCCAGCGAGTCCCGCACGGCGGCGGTGTCCAGGCCCTCGCGGTAGTAGAACGTGCACCCGACCGCGAACGTACCGGGCAGCAGGTCGTACACACCCATCCGCACCCGTTCGCCCGTCGCCCGGCCCGCGCGCACGACAACCGGGCGTTCACGGGACCGCGACAGGGCAGAGGGCATGCTCATCACACCTCACGGTTGTCCGGCCTGGGCGTGAGCACGCGGCCGGGACGGATGTCTGGGCGCCTCAGCCTCACAGCGGGCGTACGAGGAAATCCCTAGAACCCCGGGTGGCCGCCGAATGGGACGGATGCTCTTGGTGGTTCCCTAGAGCTCGCGGGCGTTGCTGGCACACAGGCGGGGCCGCGTGCTGGGCTGGACTTCCCGGTCGACCGATCCGGGCGCGGGGAATCCGGTCCGCACTCCCGGTGCAGTGCGCGGCCCCGGAGCCCGCTGTCCTAAGCAGGAGGCCCGCTGCCGATGAGGAACGCAAAGTCCGAGATCCTCGATCAGGTGCGCAAGTACCACCGGAACACCGCGGGAGCGGAGTTCATCCCCGATGTCACTCCCGTCCTGGCCTCGGGCGCGGTTCTCGACGAGGACGACCGTGTCGCGCTCGTCGAGGCGGCTCTGGACATGCGGATCGCCGCGGGTACCAGCTCCCGCGCGCTCGAACGCGCGCTGGCCAGATACTTCCGGCTACGCAAGGCCCATCTCACGAACTCCGGTTCCTCGGCGAACCTGTTGGCTCTCGCCTCGCTCACCTCACCACAACTGGGCGACAGCCGACTGGTGCCGGGCGACGAGGTGGTCACCGTCGCGGCGGGCTTCCCCACCACGGTCAATCCGATCATCCAGAACGGACTGGTGCCGGTCTTCGTGGATGTCGAGCTCGGCACGTACAACGCCACACCGGAGCGGATCGAGCAGGCGATCGGCCCGCGCACCCGGGCGATCATGATGGCCCACGCCCTCGGGAACCCCTTCGCCGTCGAGGAGATCGCACAGCTGGCGCGGGACAGGGACCTGTTCCTCATCGAGGACAACTGCGATGCGCTGGGCAGCACTTACCGGGGCCAGCTCACGGGAACCTTCGGCGACCTGGCCACCGAGAGCTTCTATCCGGCCCACCACATCACGATGGGCGAGGGCGGGTGCGTACTGACGGACAATCTGGCGCTGGCGCGCATCGTGGAGTCACTGCGCGACTGGGGTCGCGACTGCTGGTGCGAGCCTGGTGAGGACAATCGCTGCTTCAAGCGCTTCGAACAGCAGATGGGCACCCTGCCGCCGGGGTACGACCACAAGTACATCTTCTCGCACGTCGGATACAACCTGAAGTCGACCGATCTGCAGGCGGCTCTGGGGCTCAGCCAGCTCAACCGGATCGACGAGTTCGGGAAGGCCCGCCGGCAGAACTGGACACGGCTGCGGGAGGCGTTGGACGGACTGCCGCACCTGCTGCTGCCCGAAGCCACGCCGGGCAGTGATCCGAGCTGGTTCGGCTTCACGATCACAGTGCGGCCCGACGCGCCGTTCGCGCCCCGTGCCCTCATCGACCACCTGGAGTCCCGCCGGGTGGCCACCCGGCGGTTCTTCGCGGGGAACCTCACCCGGCATCCGGCCTATGAGGGGCGGGAGTTCCGGGTGAGCGGCCCGCTCGCCAACAGCGACATCATCACCGAGCGCACGTTCTGGATCGGCGTCCACCCGGGGCTCACGAACGAGATGATCGACCACAGCATCGCGGCGGTCAGCGAGTTCGTCACCCTGCCGTTCTGACGTCCTGCCCTTCCGACGTCCTGCTCTTCTGACGTCGCCGGCGGCCCCTTCAGCACGAATGGGGTTACGCCATCAGGCGGGTACCGCGGCGGCCCTCTGCCCCTCCCGCTGCCCCGCCCAGCGCTCCATCATGTCGGCGGCGCGCGGGGCGCCCCCGGCTCCCCGTACCGCGGTACGCATCCGGTCCAGGCAGCCGGGGGTCGCCGGGTCGGCCAGCAGTTCCGTGACGGTGTCGGCGAGCAGGCTCGCGGTGACACCGTCGCGGGGCAGTGTCCGCCCGACGCCACACTCCTCCAACCGCCTGGCGCTGAGGGAGAGTTCGTGGGCACGGGGTGCCGCCACCACGGGCACCCCGTAGTACAGCGCCTCCATCAGACTGCACATCCCGGCGTGGCAGACGACGACGTCGGCGTGCGGCAGGACGGCCGTGTGGGGCAGCCACTCGTGCACCTCCACATGCCCGGGCAGCGGTTCCAGGAGCGAGCGGTCGGCACCGCGTCCGAGCGTCATCACCACATGCCAGTCATCGGCGTCGAACGCCTCGCCGCAGGCTCGGAAGAACCCGCTCCACCCGCTCCACCCGTGCGACTCCGTACCGAGGGAGACCAGGGCGACCCGCCGTCCGTCGTTCGGCGGCGTCCACACGCCGGGGTCGGCCTCGGTGACGACGGGGCCGACGAAGGCGTACCGGTCGTCGAAGGTGTCGCCTTCGACCTGGAACTCGCGAGGCAGGAAGGCGAGGTTGCGCTCGTCCCACTCGGCGCAGAAGCGGCCCATCTCGTCGAGGCCGATGCCGTGTGCGCCCATGAACTCGATGAGGGCGGCCGCCCCTTCCCGCATGAGCGCGTTGTCGGCGTCCCACAGCTGGGCGCGCAGGGGGAAGGCCTCGTTGGCCGCGTGGCTCGGACCGAACTGCACCGGCACCGCCCCCAGCAGCCGGGCGGCCACCCGTGCGGGAGCCATCGTCTCGAAGTCGTAGAGCACCAGGTCCGGCGGATCCTGCGCGAAGGCGGACATCGCCAGCGGGAACACCGTGTTGATGGTGTCGCGGAGCAAGTCGACGCCGTCGGCGGCCAGTTGGTCCGGGGTGGGGTCGGCGGCCCGGTAGAACGCGCCGCGTGCCGAGGTGTAGGTGACAGCGCGGGCTCCGGTCGCCTCCACGACGGGCGCGAACCGTTCGTCGACGACGTACGTCACCCGGTGCCCTCGCGCGATCAGCTCTCGGGCGGGGCCCAGCGTCGGGCTGATGTGGCCGAAGTCCGCGAAGGCGAAGACGGCGAAGTGGGACGGGGCCGGCTCGGTGCGACGGGGCATGGGCTTCCTTTGGTCCGGCGTCGGCTTGGGACGGGTACGGCGGTGCGCGGGTTGGGATGGGCAGGGTGGCACGCGAGTGGGGACGTGTGCGGCGGTGCGCGAGCTTGTCAGCGGCCGGCCCGCAGCGCCGCGTAGTGGGCCAGGCAGGCCTCGTAGGTCGGCAGCAGCCCGGCTTCGCGCGCCGCCGCGACGGAGACGGCCTTGGCGTCCTTCTCCGACATCACCGGGGTCTCGGACAGCTTCCAGGGCAGGCTCAGCTCGGCGTCGAAGGGGTCGATGTCCAGCTGCGTTCCGGGGACGAACTCCGTGGTGCACCCATAGGACACACAGGTGTCGTCGGTCAGTGCGAGGAAGCCGTGGACCAGGCCCTCGGCGACGAAGACGGTGTCCCCCGACTCGGCGTCCAGCCAGTTGGCCTCGTGCACTCCGAACGTGGGCGAGCCGACGCGCAGGTCGACCACGACGTCCAGGACCGCTCCGCGGACCACACAGACGAGCTTGGCCTGCCCCGGAGGCAGCAGGGTGCCATGGAGCCCGCGCAGTGTGCTTCTTCGGGAGACCGAGTAGTTCACCTGCGCCACCGGGATGGGACGCCCGATCTCAGCGGCCAGCTTGTCGTGGCGGAACGACTCGTAGAAGTTTCCGCGCAGATCCTCGAACTTGTGCGGGGTGATGCGGAACGCGTCCGGCACAGCCATCTCTCGAACGTTCATGGTGACAGCGACGATATGGCGCGCTGATCGAGAGCCGCTGAAGGGCCGGTCGAGGCCGGATCGAGTCGATCCCTCCTTGAGAAATCCTCGATCACCAGGTGGCAGGGTCGTACGTCGTCGCATCTGACCAGGAGGAGGCCGACATGACGGGGGTCGGTACGCGGGGAACGCCGGGTCGGCCGGACGGGAAGTCCGGCCGGGTGGTCGTCCTCGGAGCGACCGGGTTCGTCGGCCGGCATGCGAGCGCCGCCCTGGAGGCCGCCGGGCACGAGGTGTTGGCGGTCGCGCGGCAGCCGGGCAAGATCTCGGCCTCCTGCCGGTTCCACCCCATGGACCTGGTCGCCGACGGGCCGCGGGCGCTGGCGGAGCTGATCGACGAGGAGCGCCCGGCGGTGGTGGTCAACGCGGCGGGTGTCGCCTGGACGTCGTCGGAGACACAGCTGCGCCAGGGCAACCAACTGCTGGTGGACCGGCTCCTGACGGCGCTCGACGAGGCATCCTGGCGTCCGCGGCTGATCCACCTCGGGACGGTGCACGAGTACGAGCCGCAGGCCTCCGGCGCCGCCCTGGTCGAGGACTCACCCACCCGGCCTGTGACGCCCTACGGGCGGTCGAAACTCCTCGGTACGCAGGCGCTGCTGGAGTCGGTGAGGCAGGGCCGCGTGGACGCGCTGGTGTTGCGCGTGTCGAACATGATCGGCGCCGGCATTCCGCCGGGCAGCCTGCTGGGCCGTATCGCTCAGCAGCTGCACGCCGATCGCGGCACACGGGAGCCCGTGGAGATCCGGATCCCACCACTGCGGAGCAGCCGGGACTTCGTGGACGCCGAGGACGCGTCCGAGGCGATCGTCGCCGCCGTGGCCGCGCCGGAGGTCACGGGCCGGATCGTCAACATCGGCAGCGGCGAGTCGGTGCAGGTGCGCGCCATGGTGAACCTCCTGATCACCGCGAGCGGCAGGGCCGCGCGCGTGCTGGACGACCCCGGCGGCACCGTCGGGACGACCACCGACGCCGACGTGATGCGCGTCGACATCACCGCCGCCCGCGAGCTGCTGGGCTGGTCACCGCGGCGACGGCCGGAACAATCGATGCGGGATCTGTGGCAGGCGGTGGCGGCCGGCTGACCCGGCCGGGAGCAGCCTGCCCGAACCGGCCGGTCGGCGAGGCGGGTTCAGCCACGGAGCAGGCTTCAGCCGGGGAGCAGGCTGAGGTCGGCGGTGGTGACCCGGTCCGTCAGGACGTGCTGGCGGATCTGCTGGAGCCCCGGGGACGGGTCGAGTCCGAGCTCCTCGCGCAGCACCTTCCGCAGCCGCTGGTAGACCTGGAGCGCCTCACTGCGCCGTCCGCAGCTCTGGAGAGCGATGATCAGGCTGCCGTGGAACCACTCGTGCAGCGGGTGGACGCAGGCCAGCTCCTTGAGCTCGCCGACCAGTTGCCGGTGCCGGCCGACGCGCAGCCCGGCGCCGATGCGCAGTTCCACCGCGTGCAGATGCCGTTCCTCCATGCGCATCGCGTAGGCCTGAAGGAACGGGCCCTGCGCCACGTCGGCGAAGGGCGGTCCGTTCCACAGGGCCAGTGCGGCGGTGAGCAGATCCGCGGCCAGGCGGGGGTCGCCCTCGTCCAGCGCGGCCCGCCCTCGCTCCGTCAGGTCCTCGAAACTCTCGGCGTCGCACTCCCCCGGGGCCACGCGCAGCAGGTAGCCGGTCGCTCCGGTCACCACGGGCCCCGTGTCGGCCGCCGTCTCACTGTCCGTCTGCAGGAGCTTGCGCAGCTGGTAGACGTACGTCTGGACGGTGGCGGTGGCGCTGCGCGGCGGACTTCCCTCCCACAGCTCGGCGATGATGGCCGGGACCGGCACCATCGTGTTGCGCCGGGCGAGAAGGAGGGCGAGGACCTGCCGTACCTTCGGCGCCGTCGGGGTCACCGGTCCGTGGCCCGCGGTCACCTCCAGAAGGCCCAACGTGCGGCATTTCAGCATGCCACGGCCCCGGTCGTGCCGGTCCGTGCCGCGGGCACGGCGAGCGCCGGCGCCTCCTTGAGCGGCTCCCACCAGTCGCGGTTGTCCCGGTACCAGTCGACGGTCTCCGCGAGCCCTTCGGTGAAGTCCTTCTGAGGCTTGTAGCCCAGCTCGACATGCGCCTTGCGCCAGTCCACCGAGTAACGGCGGTCGTGACCCTTGCGGTCGGCGACGTACTCGACGGCGTCCCACGACGCGCCGCACGTCTGGAGGAGCAGCGCGGTGAGATCGGTGTTGCTGAGCTCGGTGCCGCCGCCGATGTTGTAGACCTCGCCGGCGCGGCCCTTGGTTCGCACCAATTCGATGCCGCGGACATGGTCGTCGATGTGCAGCCAGTCGCGGATGTGGAGCCCGTCACCGTAGAGCGGGACTTTCCTGCCGTCCAGCAGGTTGGTGACGAACAGCGGGATGATCTTCTCGGGGAACTGGTGGTGCCCGTAGTTGTTGGAGCATCGGGTCACCCGGACGTCCATGCCGTGGGAGCGGTGGTAGGCGAGGGCGATCAGGTCGCTCGACGCCTTCGAGGCGGAGTAGGGGGAGTTGGGGTTCAGGGGCTGCTCCTCCGAGGAGGAACCGACCGGAATGGAGCCGTAGACCTCGTCGGTGGAGACATGCACGAAGGTCTGTGTGCCGTGCCGCAGTGCGGCGTCCAGCAGCACATGGGTGCCGAGGACGTTGGTGGTCACGAACTCGGCGGAACTCGCCAGCGAGCGGTCCACGTGTGACTCGGCCGCGAAGTGGACCACGTGGTCGTGCTCGGCGACGAGCCGGTCGACCGTGTCCGGGTCGCGGATGTCACCGACGACGAGCCGGAAACGGGGTGAGTCGCTGACCTCGTCTAGGCTCGCGGGACTGGCGGCGTAGGTGAAGGCGTCCAGAACGGTCACGGAGACGTCGTCGGGGCCGAAGGGCCCGAGCAGCGTACGGACGTAGTGGGAGCCGATGAAGCCGGCACCGCCGGTCACCAGGATGCGTGTCTGACTCATCGGGGATTCGGCGCCCGGTGGCCCGTCAGGGGCCGGCGGCAGGCGCCGTCCTCCTTTCCTCTCATGCGTGGCGTGTGCGGCGGTGAGGAGGAGCGGGGGCGCTCATCGGGACGCCACCAGCCGCTCCAGCTGCCCGACCATGGCGTGGGGGGTCGGCATGGCCACCGACTCGTCGCGCAGGCGCCGTGCGGCGTCGGCGATGGCGGGCTCGTCCAGGAGCCTGCGGGTGTGCGCCAGGATCTGATCGGCGCGAGCCTCGCGGTGGTATACGAAGAAGCCGGCGCCGGCTTCCTCCAGGTACCGTCCTCGCAGCTCGTGGTCGGCGACGTAGGTCGAGAGTATGAGTTGCGGGACGCCGTTGACGAGTGCGGTGGAGAAGGTGCCGAAGCCGCCGTGGTTGATCACGGCCGAGCAGCTGGGCAGCAGAGAGCTCAGGGCGACGTTGTCCACGGCCCGCGCGTTGGACGGGAGGTGGCCGAGCCGTTCGCACTGCTCGGGCATGAGCGCGGCGACCACCTCGACGTCGAGGTCGGCGAGGATTTCGAGGATGTCGGGCGCGGACACGTAGTCCCCGCCGTACGCCTCGGTGTTCATCCGGCCGAGCGTGAGGCAGACGCGCGGACGCTTGGGCGGCTCGCGCAGCCAGTCCCACTGGACCGCGGCGCCGTTGTAGGGCTGGAAGCGCATCGAGAGCTGCCGCAGCGTGCTGGGCGGGCGCTGACTGGGCGGCAGCGTATCGATGGTGTAGTGGCCGTTGAGCAGTTCCTCGTCGCAGACGACGCCGTAGGGTCGGGCGCGTTCGTCGATCCACTCGGCGAGGGGGTCGACGCGCTCCTCCTCGGGTACCTCCCGGGCCAACTCGACAAAGGTGCGCCGGGCTTGGCCGTACACATCGGCGCACCACAGCAGCCGGACGTCGACCGCACCGCTGACGCGCGCGGCGACGGCCCCGGCATAGGAAAGGGGGTCGCGGATGACGAGGTCGGGCCGCCACTGCCTCGCCAGGGCCACCATGCCGTCGAAAACGGGTTCGTTGTAGCGGGCGAAGCCCCACGGCACGCTGATCTCGTAGCGGCGGCGCAGGGCGGGCCAGTCGGTCTCCTCCGGGGAGAGCCGGCTCCAGTTGGCCTCCTCGGCGTCCTGGGAGTCACGGGAGGCCGCCATGTCGCGGTATATGTCGGGGTCTTGGCCCACGGGGGCGGCCACCAGGCCCACGCCGGTGATGGCCGGGGTGAGCGACGGGGAGTTGGCCACCAGTACGTCGTGCCCGGCCGTGCTCAGTGCCCAGGCCAACGGCACCATGGAGTTCAGATGCGACTTCTCCGACAGACCGGCGAACAGAACGCGCATGGCTTCCTCTCACTCCCCGGGTATTCCGCGGTCGTGCCGCGCGGTTGGTGGTGTCCGACGGTCCGTCACGTCCGTCACGTCGATCGCGTCCGTCAGAAGGCGGATGGCGCTCAGCGGACAGGTGTCGCGTGCCTCGAGCACGGCGTCGAGGCGGCTGCGATCCGGCCGCTCGACCAGCAGGAGGGCTCGCCCGTCCTGCTCGTGCTGATCGAAGACCTCGGGAGCGGCCAGCACGCACTGACCGGCTCCCATGCACTTGTCGCGGTCGATCACGATCTCCATACGGGGCCTCTGCGTCATCCGAACGGTGAGGCGCCCATCTTGCGATGCGCCGGGCCGGGTTCAGGAGCGCGGCCACCGCTGTCTGGGGTTTCCTCCAGAGATTCCCCACCGGTATGTGCGGGCCGGTCCCCGCACCGGGCCGGCTGTAACGCGGGCCGGTCCCCGCACCGAGGCGGCTGTAACTCGGTGAATCCCTAGAGTGTGCCGGTGCGGCTCGCCATGCGCCTTCGGGCCGTGCTGAGGTGAGGGCGTTCGGACCGGCACAGTCCCGGCTCTGCGACACGCGTCGCGTGCCGGTCCCGTCGGCCCGAAGAAAGGGGAACCACCAGTGGCGCAGCATGGCAGCCCGAACCTCCTTCACGCAGTGCCCCGGATACCCGGTCCCGAGATCGGCAGGCCTCCGACGGTGGAACCGGACGGCGGGGCCACACTGCTGGGCTGGCTGGCCAGGATGCGGGACGAGTGTCCGGTCTGGCGGGACGACAAGGATCAGGTCCACGTCTTCCGGCACGAGGACATCCAGCGTGTCCTCTCCGATCACGCGACCTTCTCGTCGGACACGGTCGGACGGATGTCGGGCGGTGAACGGCAGGCACCACGCGGGACCCTCCTGCTGCTCGACCCTCCGCTGCACGGCAAGATGCGCCGCCAGATCAGCCGCGTCTTCACCCCCGGGCTGATCGCCGGGCTGGAGCCGTGGATCACCGAGCTGACGGGACAGCTGCTGGACGCCGTCGGCACCGACCGATTCGACCTCGTGGACGCCCTCGCCAACCCGCTGCCGGTCACGGTGATCGCCGGGATGCTCGGCGTACCGGTGACCGACCGGGAGTTGTTCCAGGCGTGGGCGGATCAGCTGCTGTCCACCGACCCGGAGGACCCGGAGAGCGTACGGCGCACGGAGGAGACCGCCGTGACCATCTCCTCGTACCTCCAGGATTTCATCGACGAACGCCGCAGGGAGCCCAAGGACGATCTGGTCGGCACCCTGGCGGCGGCCGAGATGGACGGCGCCCGCCTGACCGACGAGGACATCTCCAGCTTCAGCACGCTGCTGCTGCTCGCCGGGCACATCACCACCGCGGTGCTGGTGGGCAATGCGGTGATGTGCCTGGACCGCGAGCCGGAACTGTTCCAGCGGGTCCGTAAGGACAGGTCGCTGGTTCCGGCGGTCATCGAGGAGACACTGCGGCTGCGCCCGCCGTTCACCAGGATCGAGCGCGTCACCACCCGGCACACGGAGATCGCCGGGGAGAGCGTCGCCCCCAACACGCTGGTCCAGGTGTGGCTGCTGTCGGCCAACCACGACGAGCGGGTCTTCGAGGAGCCGACGGCATGCCTCCTGGAACGGTCCAACGCGCGCCAGGCGGCCTTCGGCCACGGCATCCACTACTGCATCGGCGCGGCCCTCGCCCGGCTGGAAGGGCGCGTGGTGCTCAACGCGCTGCTCGACCGGTTCACCCGGATCCAGGTCGACCCCGACGCCCATCTGGCCTTCCACGGCACCAACGTCTACGGCGCACGCCACCTGCCGCTTCTCGTCCAGCGAGCCACGGAGTTCTCATGACATCCAGGCCCGAAGCCCCCGTGATCCCCAGCGAACGTGGCAAGTGCCCGTTCGATCCGCCCTCGGAGTACGCCCGGCTGCGCGAGGAGGAACCGATCAGTCCGATCACCTTCCGCCTGGCGCCCAAGGACACCCAGGGCTGGCTGGTCACGAACCACCAGCACGTGCGTCAGATCCTGGCCGACGAACGCTTCAGCCACCGCAACGAGTTGCTGGCCACGGTCGCCGCACCCCCCTTCCCGATGACGGAGTACGCTCCCCAGCCCGCCGCGCCGGGGTTCTTCGCCAAGATGGACGGGGCGGACCACGCCAAGTACCGCCGGCTGCTGGCGGGCCACTTCACGGTCCGCCGTATTCAGCAGCACGAGCCGGAACTGTCGCAGATCGTCGACGAGACGCTCGACGAGATGGCGGCCTCCGGTTCGCCCGCCGATCTGCAGTCCTCGTTCTCCGAGGTGGTGGCCGCACGATCGGTGTGCTCGCTGCTGGGAGTCGCCCCCGATCTGGTGTCGGACATGTCGGAGCACTTCGGTGCGATGATGACGCTCACGTACACGCTGGAAGAGTTCATCCACCACATGGAGTCGATCGACGCCATCCTTCGGCCCATGGTCAAACAGCGTATGGCCGAGCCCGCGGACGACTTCTTCGGCCGGCTCGTCGCCACGGGGGAACTGACGGAGGAGGAACTCGTCAATCTCGCGGTGCTGACCGTGGGAGGTTCCCTGGACACCACCCCGAACATGCTGTCTCTCGGTACGTTCGCGCTGCTGGAACACCCCGACGAGCTGGCGCAGTTGCGTGCCCGCCCCGAGCTGTACGACACGGCGGTGGACGAGCTGCTGCGCTATCTGACGATCTCCCAGCTGGGGTCGAGTCGTTGCGCGCTCGAGGACGTCGAGATCGGGGGACGCACCATCAAGGCGGGCCAGACAGTGGTGCTTTCGCTGCCCGCCGCCAACCGGGACCCGGACGTCTTCGCCGACCCGGACCGGCTGGACGTCACCCGGTTGCCCCGCAAGCACTTGGCGCTCGGCTTCGGGGAACACCAGTGCCTGGGGCAGCACTTGGCCCGCGCGACGCTGCGGATCGGACTGCGGAGGCTGTTCGAGAGGTTTCCCACGCTGCGGCTGACCCAGCCGGCGGACGAGGTCCCGCTGCGCGACCGCGCCATGCACTTCGGAGTCGACCGGCTCCTCGTCGACTGGGACTGAGACCAGTCCGGCGGATCAGGGGCTGACTCGGCCCTGATCCGCCGGACCGCCCCTAGGTCTTATCCGGCCATGGTCCGCCGGACCGGGCCCAAAAAAGCCTGCGTGCCTGAATGTCGCTCGGACACGTGGAAGAATATGCGGCAGCCGTGAATGTTTCGTCGAGGAAGCACGTGACAGGGTGAAATTCGTCCACACGTGGAAGGCGCTCAGTCCGCACACCGTCGGCCAGTGGTCGGGCCCGCCGTCTGCACGACGGTCCCTGTGTGTGAACAGTCCCGCACAGCTGAGGGATTCGAAATGCTAGGTGCTCCTCATCCTTCTCGCGACAGGGAAGCCGCCGGGCGGCACGGGTATCCGGTACTCGTCGAACGCGACCGTGAAGCGGCTGTCCTGTCGGGGCTCGCCCGTGAAGTCGCGGCCGGCATGCCGGGCCTCGTCCTCGTGGAGGGCCCCGTCGGCATCGGGAAAAGCGCCCTGCTGGACAGGCTGGCCGACGAGGCGCGTGACGCGGGGACCCAAGTCCTCAAGGCCCGGTGCACGCCACTGGAACTCGACCTGCCCTTCGGCATGGTGCGTCAGCTGTTCGGAGGGTCTCTTTCGGGACCGGGACGGCCCGTGCCGGGCGACATACCTCCCGACTGGCAGCGGCTCGGACTGGATCCCGACGCCCTGCCCGGCGGCGCGGACCCGGCCGCCGACGTGCCGCACGGCACGCTGCTCGCCCTGTACCACTCCCTCTGCCGCATGGCGATGGACCATCCGCTGACCGTCATCGTGGACGACGCCCACCACGCCGATCCCGCCTCAGTGCGTTTCCTGTCGTGCCTCGCTCGGCGGCTGAGCGGAGTTCCGGTGCTCCTGGCACTCTCCCGCCGCACGGACACCGGCGTGCACACCCCTCAACTGGACGAGATCGCCGCCCAGTCGCTGTGTCACAGCCTTCGTCCCCGCCTGCTCAGCGACGACGGAGTCGCCCAGCTCGTCCGGCACATGACCGGCAGTGGCGACGACAAGGAGATTCCATCCGACTCTCTGGCCGTGGCCGGCGGCAACCCTCTTCTGGTCACGACCCTGGTCACTGCCCTTGGGCCCGGGGACTGGCCGTCGGCCACTGCCGGTCCGGCCGACATGGACGGCCGGCATGTCGCCGTGCTGCGCGAGCAGGTGCTGCGGTTGCTGCGCCGGCAGTCGGCGACGACGTACGCCGCGGTGCAGGCGATGGCCGTACTCGGTGAGGGGGCGCCTCCGCAGACCTACGCGCGGCTGGCCCGCCTGGACACCCCCGTGTTCGTGCAGGCCGTCCTCGCCCTGGGTTCCTCCGGCCTCGTGTCCGCCACACCGGACGGGAGGAACTGGTCGTTCACCCACCGTCTGGTGCGGGACGCCGTCCTGTCGGACATCCCGCCCGAGCAGCGCGCGGAGAGACACCGCCACTCCGCACGGCTGCTGCTCGACAACGGCGCGTCCGCGAAGCGGGTCGCCGAGCACCTGCGCATGGCACCGGAACCGGTCACCGACAGCTGGCTGGTCGCCGTACTGCGCGAGGCCGCCCGGGAAGCGCTCCTGCACAACGACCCCCGGCGCGCGATCGACCTCCTGAAGCTGTGTCTGTCCGAGGATCCCGACCCCGCCGCCGATGCGCAGGTCCTGTTCGAACTGGGCATGGCGGAGGCAGGAGTGGACGTCCATGCCAGCATCCGCCATCTGCGGCTGGCCGCGGACCACTTGAAGGATCCGCAGCTGCGGCTCACCGCACTCACCAGTGTGGCCGACGGGATGCTGCGCGCCTACCGGGCACCGCGGACCCTGCGTTCGCAGACCGCGCCCAGACATCACGCGGTCGACGACAGCGACGAACCAGCGATGCTGAGAGAGGCCCTCAGGCTGCTGGACTCGACCACGGACCCCCATTCCTTGCGCGCCGAGGCCGACAACGGTCACTCCCTCGACCTGCCGGGCGACACCCCGGGTGAGCGCGCCGTACTCGCCATGCGGGCGGCCATCGCGGTGGCATGGTCGAGACGAGTCCCCGAGGCAAGGGCGGCGGCACGGCGCGTGATCACTCGCGGCATACCGGCGTGCGACTCACCCACCTTCGTGCTGTCCGCCGCGACGACCCTGCTGTTCGCGGACCGGCCGGACGAGGCGGAACCGGTTTTCTCACAGGTCAGGGATGCCTCCTCGCACCCCGACGGGCCATCGCAAGCGGCCGGCATGTACGCGGAAGCGAGTCGACGGCTGGGAGCGTTCGGGGAGGCGCTCGCCACCACCGGCATGATCCTGGACCCCGCGCCACGGGAGCATGCCCAGCAGCTCACGGCGTTGCCCGCCGCCGTCCGCGTCCACACGCTCCTGGACCAGGGAGATGTCGCCGGTGCGGCCGCGACGGCCGTCCATGCCGTCCCGCTGCCAGGCATGCACACCTGGCAGTGGGACGAGTATCTGTGCGCCCAAGGACGACTGGATCTGGAGCAGGGCGATCCGGAATCGGCGCTCAGGGACCTGCTCGCGTGCGGCAGGAGCAGGCGGCAATGGGGAAGCAACCCGGCGTCGTCGTCCTGGTGGTTCTGGGCGGGCAAGGCACACCTGGCACGCGGCGACACCTTACGGGCCCGTGACCACGCCGAGGAGGCGGTCGCTGTCGCCCGGGCCGCCGATCTGCCGTGCGCTCTGGGTATGGGACTGGAGCTGTTGGCCGCCTCGCACGATGACCGCGGTGCCGAGCTGCCCCTCCTCGAAGAGGCGGTAGCGGCACTGGAGACGAGCGCTGCACCCCTGGAGCGGGCCCGGGTGCGCGTGGCGTACGGGACGGCGCTGCACACCGCGGGCCATACGAAGGATGCCCGGAGTGTGCTGCGGCGGGCTCTTGAAACGGCGTACGAGCTCGGAGCCCGCGGGCTGTACCAGCAGGCGCACCAAGCGCTGCTGGCCACCGGCGCACGCCCGCGGCGCCCGATGATGAGCGGGCTGGGTTCGCTCACTCCCAGCGAGCTGCAGGTGGCACGGCAGGCCGCGGCAGGCCTCAGCAACCTGGAGATCGCCGAACTGCTCTTCGTCACCCAGCGCACGGTGGAGCTGCATCTGACGTCGGTGTACCGCAAGCTCGGCGTCTCCGGGCGGCGCCAGTTGTACACCGCCTTGGAGGGAGCGCGCGCGGAAAGAACCACTCGGAAGCACGGTCGAGGCGGGGCCGCCGGTTCAGCCGGAGCAGGGGCCGCATCGGAGCCGAGGCGGTAGCCCCTCGTGTCCGGCAGACTTCGACAGCGACGCTCAAGGGGGGCGCATGCCAGCGGGCGGGCCCGTAACGCGCTGGTCACAGCCGTGCAACACAGCTCGTGGACCGGCGGAAGGGCGTTCACTGAGCGTCTTGCGGCCTCGGTCCCATGGCACATACATTCCGGACCCATGAACGCCTGCACCCTGTACGCCATACCCTGCTCAGGGGCCAGGCGTTCGACGCGATGCGCCACCCGCTCACGAGCGCTGTTCCGCCCTCACGCGCGTCTCCCCCCTTGACCGAGGGACCGACGTCGATGACGCAGCTTCGGCGAGGGTGGCAACCGCCGCTCGGCCGAGGCCGCAGGACCGGCTGATCGACCGCTGAGCCTCCGGTGACACACCACCGCTCCGTGTCACCACGGGAACCCGGCGCACCCTCTCGCCGAACCGGCCGACAGCTCTGAAGCCCCCCACCCGAACTGACCCTCCGGTAGGCTGCGTGTTCCCCCACACATACGCACAACGTCCCCTGCCCTGCGGCCCCGCCTTCCTCACACGTCCCCTGGGGCCGCTCGCACCGCCGCTCGGCGACACCTCCCTCCGGGCGAGGCACCCGGACTTCGAATCCAGAATCGTGGAGCCCCGGCCACTGGCAACCGGGCCGCACCGGAGCCGAGCGGGGAACGGCCGATGAGAGGCCGGAACAGCGACGCATACCTCCACCGGGCACGCCTCACTGCCGCCGCGCCCTTGCTCGATGGCCGCGCCGACGCGAAGGGGCACAGAGCGGGGTTGGCGGAACGGGAGACAGAGCTCGCCTCGGTGGCCGCGGCGCTGCGCAGCGCCGCGGAAGGCCGCGGATCGGTGGTGGTCGTCCAAGGCCCGCTGGGCGTAGGCAAGTCGGCACTACTCGGAGCCGTCGGCGAACTCGGCGCGCCGTCGGACATCCTGACCTTGCGCGCCCAGGCAGCGGCCGCGGAACACGACTTCTCCTTCGGCGTGGTACGGCAGCTCATCGAGCCCGCCCTGGGTTTCCCTCGCTCAACGCGGACCGCTCACGGCTTCGAGGGCGATGCCGCCGACGCCGGGCTGGTCCTGTCCGCGGAAGCGCTCGGCGACCAGGCGTCAACCTGGCCCGAGGAGAAACGGAAGAGGGCCCTGTCAGGCCTGGTGGCCTTGGTCGGCGACATGAGCCGGGACCGTACGACACTGCTCCTGGTCGACGACCTGCACTGGGCCGACGTGGAATCGCTGCAGATGCTCTGCCGCCTGGCCCATGCCGTGCCCAACCGGCGCATCCTGCTGGTGTGCACCCTGCTCACCGGCGACGTTCGGGCGGAACAGCCGCTGGTGCGGGAACTGTTGTCCCTCGCGGAGCACACACTGGGTCCGGCGAACCTGAGGTTGGACAGCACACGGTCCGTCGTGGAGGAACGCTACGGCACTTCGGCCGACGAGGAGTTCGTGCGCGCCTGCCATGAAAGGTCCGGCGGCAACCCGTTGTTCCTCCGCTCGATTCTGACGGAGGCTCAGCACCACGGCCTGGAGCCGGTCACAGCGCACGCCGCGGACGCGTCCGTCCTGCGTCCCTCTCTGCTGCAACGGCGGCTGCTGGTGTTCCTGAAGTCCCTGCCCGATCCCGTACGCAGGTCGGCTTTCGCCATGACGGTTCTCGACGGGAACACCGATCCGTATCTGCTCATCCGTCTGACCGGGCTCGATCCCGTGCGACAGGCGGACTCACTGCGCGCGCTGAAAGACCTCGGGCTGATCGCCGATCCCCGCCGTCCGGTCTTCACGCACCCCGTCGTACGGGACGCCGTCGAGGAATGCATGGAGTTGGAGGAGCGAACGGCCCTGCGCGTCATCGCCGCGAAACTCCTGCATCAGTCGGGCCATCCGATCGAGCAGGCTGCGGAACAGCTGATGGCGGTCGCCACCCCGCAGGACCGGCGCGCGACCCGGATCCTTCGGGCCGCGGCGGTCATCGCGATGCGGCGCGGGGCCCCTCGGGACGCCGCCGGCTACCTGCGCCGCGCGCTGCTGAACAGCACTTCGGTCGGTCCCGAACGCGGCCGGCTCCTCATCGACCTGGCCGCCGCGGAACGCAGTTTTGCCACCGCCGCCTCAATGGGCCACCTCCTGGAGGCCGTTCCGCTGCTGGATTCCGTGCAGGAACGGGCCGCGGCGGTGACCGATCTGATCGCTCCTGTACTGATGAATCCGGCGTCGTTCCAGGTGGAAGAGCTACTCCACCGCGTTGCGGCCGACTTGGCCCAGGTCGGCTCGTCGAGCGCTACCGACCATGAGCTGGCACTGCGCCTGGAGGCCCGGCAACGCTTCCTCCGCCGCCATGACCCCGTGGGCGTCAAGGAGGCGGTACAGCGTCTGGATTCCCTCGGGTCGCGGCCGCTCATGAGGACCCGCGGCGGACGGGAACTCCTGGCCGTCCTGCTCGATGCCTCCGCCGCCGCCCATGCGGCATCCGCCGCGGAACTGGCACCACTGGCGACACAGCTGCTGCACTTCGAACAACCGTCCCAAGCGCATGTGCACACCCCCTTTCCGCTCGCGGTGCATGTCCTGACCGCAGCGGAACAGACGGAGGTTGCCGAGTGGTGGCTGAACGCGGCCTACCAAGTCGCGGTGAACCGCGGGGACAACGTCGAACTGGCTGTGATCCGCGCGGAACAGGCACTCGTCTCTCTCACCCTGGGCGACGTGGCCGACGCCAAGACCAAGGTCCGACAGGCCAAGGCGCTGGCTGGGGGCGGGCTGCACGGGCTCCCGATCGCGTGCGTGACCCTGGTCGCCTTCGTGGCCCTGAAAACCTCCGAGCCGAAACTCGCCGAACGCATCCTCAGGAAGAGCCGGCTGGACATGGAACACCCATGTCTCGCGGCGCAGAGCGCCGTGGCCCAGGGCAGTATCGCCGCTCGCATGGGCATGGCGGAGAGAAGCCTGGACCACTTCCTGAGGGCCGGGCACCTTCTGGCTCAGATGGGCTGGCGCAACCCCGCGTTCCTGCCCTGGGCCCGGTACGCCGCGCTCATGCACCATCGTCTGGGCGACACCGCGAGCGCTGCCGAACTGATCCGCAACGAGGTTGACTCCGCACGCAGCTGGGGCGCCCCCGTAACGCTGGCCCAGACCCTCGCCGCACAGGGCCGGGTAACGGCCGGACGGGCCGGGATCGAACATCTGGAAGAATCCCTAGAGATCCTCGAAAAGTCCGGGAACCGTTACGAGTTGTGCAAGGTCCTGAATCTCCTCGGGCAACGCCTCGGCCCCAAGGACACGAAAGGCAGAGCTGCCCTTGTCCGGGCCCTCAAACTCTCGAAGGAATACGACATCCCCTGGCTGACCGAGAAAATCCACAGCCGGCTGGGAGCAAAGCCCTCGATGGCGGGCGCCGACAGTGCTCCGCTCACCCCGTCCGAGCGCAAGGTCGCCCGGCTTGCCGCATCCGGATTGAGCAACCAGGAGATAGCCGACGACTTGGCAATTTCACGTCGCATGATTGAACGTCATCTGACCAGTTCGTATCGCAAGCTCTCCATCGAAGGCAGGTCGGATCTGGCGGCCGCGCTCGGCATGGACGGGGCCGACTCCGACGCGTGATGTCCCGTACTCACCGGTCGGCCGCCGGTCCGAGACGGCCACGTCCCGAGCATCGGGACCGTACTTTGCCCTGGTGACAGAGGCGGCACAGGCGGCAGACGCGACAGCGGCGGGAGTCCGGGGCCGCAATGGCGGCGCACCCGGACTCCTTGCGAGGGGAGCCGACGGCGACCGATCGGCACATCGGTCTCGTCGACGTGTTCAGCGCCCACAATCCAAGACCTCAGCCGAGTGAGAAGATCTCAGCCGAATGAGCAAATTCGCCGCACGGGCCGCCCTCACGGCTTCCGCAGCCCACCGACGCACGGCTGCGTCGCGCTGCTTCACTTTCCGCGAGGCAATGCGAGTCCTCGTTCCTGACCGCCTGGTCACATGCCTTGTAGATGCCTTGCCCGCCCCGCATCGCCCGCACTCCGGCGGACCGAACCACCGAACCACCGAACCACAGTGTTTTCTGCTTATGCAGGAGTTTGCTTGACCCATGTAAACGATCATTCCTAGGCTCCTGCTCAAACCTTCAAGGGCACGCCCTCCCCCCGCCCTGAAGGACCACTGCAACAAATAACTCCCCGTCATCAGAACCTAACTTTCCGGCAACCCGACGCTAGGGCTTCTTATGGCCTGACGGACACCCCGAGCAACCCCCCATGTATGTGCAACAGAAGAAAGACGGTACGTCTCAGATGACCAAGAACATGACCGGTGCCTCACGTGCCAGAGACAGCGTCACCGTGTCGTCCCGCGCAACCGTCCCCGCTCATCCTTCGGAAAGCCGACTCAACCCCCGCGCGCGACGCCGCACCTGTACGGCGCACATCGACACCGAACTCAATGTCACGGCCGCGGACTCCGACTTCTACCGCCAGTTCGGACGCAGCTCGGCCGACACCTGCGGGCGCAGCCTCTTCGACCTCCTGCATCCCAGCGCCCCGAGCGTCATGGGCCGGCACTTCAGGCGACTCGCCGAAGGCCGCTGCAACCGGTTCGTCGAACGCACAGTGGGCCTGTGCGCCCCTCATCGCGTGTTCTCCTGCGAGCTGACAGGCATAGCGGTTCACGACACCTCGGACCGCCTTGTCGGCATCGTCGTTCTCGTCCACCCGGACGAGGCGCCGGGCGACACCACCGCGGAATCGATCAGTCCCCGCGACGTTCTTCTCAGTAAACTCGACGCACAGGTACTCGAAGGCGTCGCGAGCGGTGCCTCCACCGTGCAACTCGCCACACGGCTCTACCTCAGTCGGCAGGGGGTCGAGTACCACGTCGGACTGATGTTGCGGAAACTCAGGGCTCCCAACCGTGCGGCCCTCGTTGCCCGGGCGCACTCCCTGGGCATGCTGACCGTCGGCCACTGGCCGCCTCGGGTCCTGCCCGAGTTCGTCAAGTAGCAACATCACGGCGGCAATCGACCGTTCGACCACAGGGTGTGCCTGTGGCGATCGCATCAACTGATGGGATTGCGGGGATTGCGCCCTTCATTCATTACTCCGCAGCTCCGCTGACCGGGTTCGCTGACATGCCACTGCCCGCACTGCCCGCACTGCCTTGGACGGGCCGGTGCGGGCAGTGGTGTTGGGCGACTGGCTCCGTCAGTGAGGGCGACTCGCTCAGCCGGTGAGGGAGGCCGGGAGTTCGTCGAGGGAGTGGATGACGCGGATGCCGTCGCTGATGGCTGTGCCGGCACCGGTGTTCGCCCGGTCGAGCCAGTAGGCGTGCAGCCCTGCTTCGTGGGCTCCCACGGCATCGAGGGTGTATTTGTCTCCGACGTAGGCCACTTCGTGCGGCTGGAGGCCGATGGACGCACAGCCGGCGAGGAAGATGCTCGGCGCGGGCTTGGCCTCGCCATGCTGGTCAGAGCACACCAGCGCGTCGCCGAAGTAGGGCAGGAGGCCGATGGCGTCGAGCTTGTGGCGCTGGTGGTCGGCGGATGAGTTGGAAACGATCCCCAGTCGGTAGTCGGATACGAGTTTACGGAGCACGGGCTCGGAGTCGGGGAACGCTGCCCAGGCGGCGTCGCGGTGGGCCCGGTATCCGGCGAACCAGGCGGAGGCCTCCTGGTCCGACAGGCCGCCGGCGTGCGTGATCTGCCCGATGTGGGAGAGGAATTCCCGGGTGCGTTCGCGCTGCTGCTCGGTGAAGGTGACCTCGCCCTTCAGGAAGCGGGCGTACTGCCTCTCCATGATGTTCCGCCAGAGCGCGACCGCCGTGGCGGGGTCGGGGAACTGCTCGAGCAGCCCTTCCGTCTGCAGGTGGGCGAGCACGCCGGCTTCTTCCGAGGCCGAGTAGTCGAACAGGGTGTCGTCGACGTCGAAAAGCACACCCTGGATCGGCATGAGGTGGTCCCTTCTGGTCCTGGTGTCGGGCTGGTCCGGCGTGCACGAGCATCCCACGGCGTTGCACCGGGACTGATCCAACTGCCAGTTGTGAACAGGACTGATCCAACTGCCTGTCGATTGAACTGGGCTAGTCCAACTGCCTGTTGATGAAGGCGAACAGCTCCTCGTCCGTGGCCTCGTCGAGCTGCTCGGTCACCGACTCCCTCGGCGCTCCGAGCGTCTCCTCCTCTCCCTCCACCGCAGCAAGAAGCCCCTTGAGCCGCGCCTTGAGGAGAGTCCGTACGCCGCCGTCCAGGCGCGCCTCCGTGACACTTGCCGCCATGCGATCCACGTCGACCAGAAGCTGAGCCGCGGTTCCCTCGCCCCCTCCGATCAACTCACTGGCCAGATACTCGGTGAGGGCTGCGGGGGTGGGGTGGTCGAAGACGAGGGTGCTCGGTAGCCGCACCCCGGTCTCCGCACTCAGCTGGTTCCGCAACTCCACCGCGGTCAACGAGTCGAAGCCCATGTCACGAAACGCCCTGCCCGACTCCACACTCCACCCCCTGGCATGCCCCAACACCGCAGCCACCCGCTGCCCCACCAAATCCGCCACCACACGCCGCCGCTCCACCTCCGGCAACCCGGACAACCGCACCGCCCAGCCCTCGCCGACACCCGAGGCTTCAGGAGCGGAGCCGTGGAGCGCTTCGGCGGCTTCGGGCAGTGCGGCCAGCAGTGGGCTGGGGCGGCTCGTGGTGAAGGTGGGGGCGAAGCGTTCCCAGTCGATGTCGGCGATGGTGACGGTGGTGTCGGCAAGGTCCAGGGCG